>DASUGD010000326.1:0-99231 GCA_036274195.1 Gemmatimonadaceae bacterium
CTGCGGCGCTCCGCTCGGAATGACACGCTTCTTCCCGTTTCCCGTGTCCCTCATCCCTCATCCCTCATCCCTCATCCCTCATCCCTCATCCCTCATCCCTCATCCCTCATCCCTCATCCAAACGCCCGTCCCGTCACCACCACATCATCGATCCGTAGCACGCGTCCGCCAGTGCGGCGCGGGGGTGGGCCGTCGCGCGGCGGACCGGACGCCCGAACCCGCCGGTTGTGCGCGACGAGGACATCGATAGCGGCCTGCCGCTCGGCGGCATCATCCAGCGTGCGCGCGCGGCCGGCTATCGCCACGGAACGCCACGCATCACTCGGGCCCACTTCGGTGACCACTATGTACACGCGCGAGTTGGCATCGAGCGCGCGCGTCTTCCTGCCCTCCGCGACGCCGAGGTACAGCGTTCGTCCGTCGAAGCCGTAGAAGACCGGCACGGCATACGGCTCCCCATCGTCAACGACCGACACCACGCAGAGACGCTGTCGCTCGAGCACCGCGCGACACTCGACATCGCTCAGCGGCACGATGGTCCGCGCCGGAGTCGTAGCGACAGCGGCGACGGACGGTTGCTCGTCAGGCATCGCCGCTCGCGCGCGACACGGCGTCGAAGGCACGCGCGAACGCGTCGATCGTCAGGCCGATCGTCTCGCCGTCATGCGCCGTAGACGTGAAGCACGCCTCGAACTGCGACGGCGCGATGTACACCCCTTCATTCAGAAGCGCGTGGAAGAGCCGCGCGAACAAGGCCGTGTCCGCCGTCTTTGCGGTCGCGTAATCGGTGACCGGCGTCGGCGTGAGAAAGAATCCCCACATGCCGCCAACCGACGCAGCCTGCACGGGCACGCCGGCCGCTTCGCCTGCACGTTCGACACCGCGAGCCAGCGCTCGACTCGCGTCGGCCAGCTGCTCGTATACGCCCGGCGCGTCCAGCTCGTGCACCGTCGCGAGGCCGGCAGCCATCGCGAGCGGATTGCCCGACAACGTGCCCGCCTGATAGACGGCGCCCGATGGAGCGAGCAGTCGCATGATGTCCGCGCGGCCACCGTACGCCGCGACCGGCAGTCCTCCACCAATCACCTTGCCAAGGCACGTCAGGTCGGGCGTTACGCCGTAGAGTGCCTGCGCGCCGCCGAGCGCCACGCGGAAGCCGGTCATGACCTCGTCGAGCACGAGCAGCGCGCCGTGTTCGGTCGTCAGGCGCCGCAGCTCGGCCAGGTAGCCCGCGGCAGGGAGCACGAGACCCATGTTACCGGCCACCGGCTCCAGCACCACCGCGGCGACCTCGCCGCGATGCTCGACGAGCAGTCGCTCCACCGCGGCTGCATCGTTGAACGGCGCCACCAGCGTGTCGGCGACAGCACCCGGGGTGACCCCGGGACTATCGGGGAGCGCGAGCGTCGCCACGCCGGATCCCGCCTGGACGAGCAGCGCATCAGCGTGTCCGTGATAGCATCCTGCGAGCTTGATGAACTTTCGGCGGCCCGTGGCCGCGCGCGCCAGCCGGATGGCACTCATGACGGCCTCCGTGCCCGACGAGACGAAACGAACCATCTCGACCGCCGGCATGGCGAGCCTGATCCGCTCGGCGAGCAGTGTCTCGGCCTCGGTTGGCGCGCCGAACGACGTGCCTAACGCTGCGCGCCGCGACACCGCGTCGACGACCGCCGGATGTGCGTGCCCGAGCGCGAGCGCGCCCCACGACAGCACGTAGTCGATGTACTCGTTGCCATCGACGTCGGTCACGCGCGGGCCGGCGCCGCGCACGATGAACCGCGGCGTACCGCCCACGCTGCGGAATGCACGCACGGGGCTGTTGACGCCTCCCGGGATGACGCGGAGGGCGTCCTCGAAGGCCGCGGCCGACTTCGCGGTGTCGAGGCGCGCGGTGACGACATTCGGTGGCGTCATACCGCGATTCCGTCGTTCAGCCAGCGGGCGGCCGCCTTGGCGTAGTAGGTGATCACGAGATCGGCGCCGGCGCGGCGGATGCCCAGCAGGCTCTCCATAGCTGCCCGTGGCTCATCGATCCAGCCGCGCTCCGCCGCCGCCTTGAGCATCGCGTACTCGCCGCTCACCTGATACGCGGCAAGCGGGAGATCGGTCGTCTCGCGCACGCGGTGGATGATGTCGAGGTACGGGCCGGCCGGCTTCACCATGAGCATATCCGCACCTTCCCCCTCGTCCAGCTTCGCCTCGCGCAATGCCTCGCGCGCGTTAGGCGCCGCCATCTGATAGGCACGCCGGTCGCCGAATGCCGGGGCCGACTGCGCCGCGTCACGAAACGGACCGTAGAACGCCGAGGCGTACTTCACCGCGTACGCGAGAATGGCAACGTCGGCGTGCCCGGCATCGTCCAGCGCCGATCGGATCGCCGCGACCTGACCATCCATCATCGCGCTCGGCGCCACAATATCCGCGCCGGCGTCCGCGTAGGCCACCGCCGCGCGAGCGAGAAGCGGGAGGGTGGCGTCGTTCGCGACCGCGTACCGATCATCGAGCACGCCGCAGTGGCCATGGGAGGTGTACTCGCAGAGGCAGACGTCGGCGATGACGATGACGGCGGAATCGCGTCGCTTGATCTCCGCTATCGCGCGCGGCACGGGGCCGGCAGGGTCCCACGCGCCGGTTCCGCTCTCATCCTTGTCGTCGGGAATGCCGAACAACAGCACGGACCGAACGCCAACCTCGGCGAGATCGTCGACCTCGCCGTCGAGCCGGTCGACGGTGCGCTGCGCGTGGCCGGGCATGCTCGCGATCGGCCGCTCCGTGTCGGACCCGTCGCGGACGAACAGCGGGTGCACGAGCTGGGCCGCGCGGAGCGTCGTCTCGCCTAACGCGTCGCGGAGCGCGGCGGTCCGGCGGAGTCGTCGCGGCCTGCCGCGAGGCGTTTGGGCGCCGGCAACGGTGAGCGCTTCCATCGGATCAGTTTCCCCCTTCGGTATCGACTTTGAACCACCGGGCCACCGCATCGATCAAATCGTCCTGGGTCGCACCGTCGGCCACGATGACGGAGCGGAATCCGCACTCCCGCGCGGCGCGTGCCGTGACCGGGCCGAGGCAGGCAGCGACTGGCCACTGCTGATACCGTTGGCCGGCGCTTGCCGCGTCGTTCACGAGTGCGTCCGAGACGAAACGCACGGCCGACGCGCTGGCGAACAGCAACGCGTCGACGGCCGCCTCGCGGACGGCCGCAACGATGTCAGGAACTCCCGGCCCGGGCACCGTGCGGTACACGATGATCTCGTCGACGAACGCACCTCGCGCCCGGAGCGAGGCCGGCAGCATGTCATCCGCCAGGTTGCCGCGCGGCAGGAGGATGCGAGCGTTGTCGACGTCTGCGAGTTCATCGCCAAGCCCCTCGGCCGTGTTCACCGTCGGCACGAAATCCGGCGACCGGAGCGACGTGCGAGCCACGGCCGCGGTAGCTGGTCCAACGACGGCAAGCCGCCGGGTGCGCAGCTCGTCACGCGACACGCCGATGGCATCGGCTCGATCGACCAGCGTGCGCACGGCGTTGGCGCTCGTGAACACGAGCCAGTCGTAGGTGCCGACGCGGCGAAGCGCGGCATCCTGGATCGTCCACGACTCGGGGGCCACGAGCTCGATGGCCGGCGCGGTGACAGGGTCGCCGCCTAACGTGCGCACGTGCGCCTCGAAATCGCCGGACTGGGCGAGCGCCCGCGTGAGGACGATGCGCCGGCCGCGGAGCGGGCGGTCCTGCACGACCCCGGACACGAGGACGGTCGGCCGAGTCACACGACGCTCCCGCGCTCGCATTCGTCGACCAGCGCTCGCCCCCCGGTCGCGAGGAGCCGCGCCGCGAGCGACTCACCGAGCTCCGCGGCCTGGTCGGTTCGGCCCGTCACGTCGCCGCTGACCGAGCGTCCGTCCGGCGCGCCGATCATTGCCCGGAGTGTCAACGACTCGTCGTGGCCGACGGTCGCATAGGCGCCGACCGCCGCCGCGCAGCCGAGGCCGAGCTGTGCGAGGAACGCCCGCTCCGCCGCGAGCGCCGCCGCGGTCGCCCTGTGCGCGAGCGGGCGGAAGAGCCGCTGCACCTCCGCGTCGCTCGCACGGACCTCGATCGCGAGCGCACCCTGACCAGGCGACGGGAGGAACGACTCGGCCGGCAGCCACTCTGTGACATGGCTCGTCAGGCCGAGCCGGATCAGGCCGGCCGCGGCGAGGACGATGGCGTCGTAGTCGCCGGCTTCGAGCTTGCGAAGCCGGGTATCGACGTTGCCGCGGAGGTCGAGCGTGTGGATGTCGGGTCGCACCGCGTGGATCAGCGACACGCGGCGGAGGCTGCTCGTGCCGACGCGTGCTCCCGGTGCCAGCTCGCGAAGGCTTCCGGTGCGCGACACGAGGACGTCGCGAGGGTCCGCGCGCTCGAGAAAGGCGGGGATCGCGAGGTCGTCGGGGACGCGAGTGGGGAGGTCCTTCGCGCTGTGCACCGCGAGATCGATCTCGCCGTCGCGAAGCGCGTTCTCGATCGCGTCGACGAAGACACCGCGTCCGCCTATCGTGGCCAGCGGCACGTCGCGCATCACGTCACCGGTGGTCGTGATCCGCTGCACGCGTACCGCGAGCGTGGGGTGCTGCGCGCGGAGGGCCGCGACCACCGACTCGGTCTGCGTCATCGCGAGCGCGCTGCCGCGCGTGCCGACCGTGAACGTCCGCGAGCTCATGCGACTCAGGCGAGTGCCGCGGCGCAGGGGGCGGGCATGGCCTGGCCCGCGCCAGCCACCAGACGATCGAGCACCGCGATGAGTTCCGGCGTCGCGTTCGGCATGCGCGTCCGGCGGAGCGTCATGCCTAACGCCGCCGCCTTGTCGGCCGCTTCGTGGTCGATGTCGTACAGCACCTCGAGATGGTCGCAGACGAACCCGATCGGCACCGACAGGACATTGCGGACGCCCTCGGCGTGCAGCGTCTCGAGGTAGTCCACGATGTCCGGCCCGAGCCACGGCTCCCCCGTGTGACCCGCGCTCTGCCAGGCGAAGCGCCAGCTGAGGAGCCCGAGCTCGCGCGCGACCGCTTCAGAGCTCGCGAGCAACTGGGCCTCGTACGGATCGTCCCAGCTCCTGATGCGCACTGGCAGGCTATGGGCGCTGAAGACGACGCACGTCTCGTTGCGGTCGCGCTCGGAAAACTCCGCGAGTCCCTCCCGAACGCGGCCGGCAATGAGCGCAACGAATTCGGGCTCCAGATGCCAGCTTTCGACGAACGTGAGGTCCATCGGCGCATCGAGCTTCGCAATCGCGTCCTCGACGTACTGTCGGTAGCCGCCGACGCTCATGCGCGAGTAGTGCGGCGCGAGCACGATCGCGACGACACGGCGCGCGCCGTCTGCCGCCATGCGCGGGATGACGTCGCCGATGAACGGGTGCCAGTGCTTCATGGCGCCGTAGGTCCGGTACGCGCCGGGAGCACGCGCGTCGAGCGCGGCCTGGAGCGCGACGGCGGTGTCGGTCGTGATGGCGCGCAGCGGTGTCTTGCCGCCAATCAGCTCGTAGCGACGGCGCAGGTCGGCCACCGCCTCGGGCGACGGCGCGCGGCCGCCGCGGATGTGCCGGAAGTACGGCTCGACGTCGTCGGGCGTGTCAGGGCTGCCGTAGGCAAGCAGCAGGATGCCCGTCGGTGTGGTGGACATGCGTCGTTAGGCGTGGATGGCGGCCGGCCGGTGCTGCTCGTGGAGCCGTGCGCTCTCGTGGCGCACGAGGTTGGCCAGGCGGACGGCGTTGTCGAGTGGCGTCCCGGGCAGGAACCCGTGACCCAGGTTGAAGATGTGGCCCCGGCGCCCGTTGGCACGCTGGAGCACGTCGAGCGCTTTCGCCCGGAGCACATCAGGCGGCGCGAAGAGCGCCACCGGGTCGAGATTGCCCTGCACGGCGAGATCGTAGCCGATCCGCGACCAGCCCTCGTCGAGCGGCACGCGCCAGTCGAGGCCGATGACACTGGCGCCGTCCGTCGCCATCGCCCCGAGCAGGGTCGACGTCATGACGCCGAAATGGATCATCGGCACGCCGGCGGAGCCTAACGACGTGAAGATCCGGCGCATGTAGGGCTGCACGAACTGCGCGTAGTCGTCCGGGCTGAGCGCACCCACCCAGCTGTCGAACAGCTGCACGGCGTCGACGCCGGCCCCAATCTGGGCGCGCAGGTACGCGACGGTCAGCTCGGCCAGCCGATCCATCAGCAAGCGCCAGGTCGCCGGCGCACCGTACATGAGCGACTTCGTGCGCACGAAGTCTCGCGACGGACGCCCCTCCACGAGGTACGCGGCGAGCGTGAACGGCGCGCCGGCAAAGCCAATGAGCGCCTGCGTAGGGTCGAGCTCACGCCGCACGAGGCGCAGCGTCTCGAGGACGTAGGGAACATCCTGGTGCGGCTGGAGCGCGCGAATGGCGCGCACGCCGGCCTCGTCACGGATCGGGTGCTCGATGACGGGACCGACGCCCTCCACGATGTCCAGGGCGACCCCCGCGCCAACGAGGGGCGTCATGATGTCGGCGAACAGGATGGCTGCGTCGAGCGGCATGCGGCGAAGCGGCTGCAGCGTCACCTCGGCGGCGACGTCCGGACGCTGCGAGATCTCGATCAGCGTCAGGCGCTCGCGGATCGCCCGGTACTCGGGCAGGATGCGCCCCGCCTGACGCATGAACCACAACGGAGTCCGTTCGACGGGCTCTCGCCGGGCCGCCTGGACGAGCAGGGGAGCACGTGGCATGACGTCGCTACCCGAGCAACGCAAGTGCATCCCGCAGTGGGCGGTGCACCGCCGTGAAAATCGGCGTGTCTCGCAGCGTGTAGCGCCGCGCCTCGGTCGACCGCAGCGCGATCACGAGATCCTGATGACGCTCGAGCGAATCGGTCTCGTAGGCGACGATGAACTCCTGGTCATCGAGCCCCGTCGTATACAGCAGCACCTGGCGCACATCACCGAAGTCGTGCCCGATGCGCATGTGCTCGTTCATCATGCCCTGCCGCGCGTCGCGGCTCATCAGGTACCACTCGATCGTCTTGGAGAACGGGTAGACCACCAGATACTGAAGCCGGGTGGTCTCGTCGACGGCCTGCTCCTGCGTCGTCCGGCGCTTCGTATAGATCGAGGGCCGAGTGAGTCCCCAGAGCGAGTGCGCGATCTCGCAGTACTTGCCCAGTCCCGTCGCGAGCAGGGCGCCGAGCGTGTCCTGGACCGTGACCGCGTTGGCGGTCTTCCACCAGAGCATGAGCTGAGCGTCCGCCTTGAGGCCTAACGTGCTGTACGCGTGCGTGGTGATGCCAGGCGCCGCCTCGGCAACGACCTGCTCGAACTCCGCGCGTCCGCGCGCCTGCGTGGTTGCGTCGAGGCGCCGCCACGCGGAATCCACCTTGAGAAACAGGTACTGCACGAACTGGGAGGCGACCGGCGCCACCTCGTCGACGCGCGGTTCGGGAGACGCAGCAGCGGTCGCGGCAGGTCCGGGAATAACGGCAGTCATGCGACGTTGGACTCCTGAGAATTGTTCTGCTCGACGACGCCGTTGGCGCGCTCGCACACCGCAGAGGGGAAGTCGACGGCGGGTCCGAGCGCGAACAATCGTTCGACGACGACCGCCATGTTGACGCCTTCCGGGTCGCGCTTGAGCGCGAGCGTTGGTTCGTGCAGCAGCTTGGCCACCATCCGCGTCGCGAGGTCGCGAACGACAGCACGAGCCGGGCCGTCGAGATTTGGCAGTCGCGCCAGCGCGCGTGCGAGCTCTGCCTCACGAATGGCGTTGGCGCGATTGTGCAGCTGGGCGATGGTCGATGCCACACCGCGCCCGCGCCACCACTCCATGAAGCGCTCGGCCTCCTGTTCCACGATCGACTCGGCCTGAACGAGGTCGCGCGCCCGACCGGCGCGGCGCAGTGAGGTCTCGACGCCAACCCGCTCGAGGTCGATCAGCACGACGCCCGGAATTGCCGTAACGGCGGGGTCGATGTCGCGCGGGAGACCGAGATCGACGCACACGAGTGGGGCTGGGCGATCGCGACGAGCGTTCGACAGCAGCGTGGCATCGACGACCGGCGTGCGCGAGCCGGTGCATCCGAGCACGACGTCCGCGGCAGCGAGTGCTTCCGAGAGATGCTCCCACGGGCGCGCGACTGCGTCGTGGGTCGCTGCGATCTCGACCGCGCGCTCGAAGGTGCGGCTCAGCACCGTGACGCGAACGTTCGGGATGGACGCGAGATGGGCGACCGCCGACTTTGCCGTCTCGCCGGCACCGAGAACGACCGCGTTCGCGCCATCCAGTCCGCCACTATCCCGCACGGCGAGCCGCATCGCCACGGACGCCACCGACTCGGCATCACCTAACGATGTCGTTGCACGCACCCGCTTCCCGCACGCCAGGGCCGAGTCGCCGAGTCGGTCGAGGACGGGCCCGAGCGCACTGGCCTGGCGGGCGGCGAGCAGCGCACGGCGAACCTGGCCGAGTATTTCGCTCTCGCCCAGGACCATGGAGTCGAGCCCGGCGGCGACGCGAAGCAGGTGGCGCACCGCGGCCTGGTGGCCGTACGCGTAGGTGGCGTCGCGCACGGCGCGGAGTGAAAGCCCGGCCCGGGTGGCGAGGAATTGCCGGAGCAGCTCTGCCCCCGACGACTCGTGGCCGCACACGGCGTAGAGCTCGACACGGTTGCACGTGGACAGCACGAGCACTTCGCCCACGTTCTCGCGGAGCTCGGCGAGCGCCAGGGGGAGTGAGTCGGCCGGAATGGTCAGCCCTTCACGTAGGCTGACCGAGGCAGTGTGATGACTGGTTCCTACGACGACGAGCTGCACCGTTTCGCGGGCCTTGCGGGCAGTGGGTGGCCGCCATCGGCGGCGGGTCGGCTTGCTTACGATACAATTGATGTCGAAACGGATGCACCCGGAGTGACACGGAGCGAGGCCTCCGCAGTTCTACGGAGGGCTGGTCTGGCTCATCGCGCCGCGGGGCTCTTTAAGATCATCGTGGCGCAGGCGCGGGCACTCGGCTCCGGCGGCCACCGCTCGCGGCGTTCGAGCCAACGGGCACGCGGCTCCTCTTGGGGATAGTGTCGGTGCCCTGTTGTCTCTCACTGCTCGCTCGACGCCGCCTGCGCCGAGCGCCCGCGCCCGACGGCACCCGGCTCGACCCAGAGAGTGCTCGTCACCGCGAAACGGATCGCGGCTCGGCCCTCGCGGCGCATTCACGCGGCGCGAAGCGCCGCCCGTGCGCGCCTAACAAGCCGGCGTGGCGCACGCGCCCGTGCTGCTGGCTCCTGACGGTCAGGACCTAGCGCGGCAAGGAGGCGGGGTGTCGAGACGTAGGCGGCGTTAGCGCGTAGGCCGGAGACAACGGGGCCGAGCCACTGTCCCGACACGGAGCCGGGTACCCGTTGGCTCCAGCCGTGTAAGCGCGGAAGCCGCCGGAGTCTCGACACCCCGCCGACAAGGTCGAGATGCCGACCGTCAAATCAGCCAGCAGCAAGCAGCTAGCTCACTGCTTACCGGGCCCGTACAGCACCCGACCAGCCTTCGCCCCTGTGTGCTTGTCGTGATCTATCGTCACCACCCCATTCACGAGCACGTACTCGATCCCCGTCGGAAACGCCATCGGATCCTCGTACGTCGCGCGGTCCTGAAGCTGATCGAGATCGAAGATCGTCACGTCCGCCCACAAGCCCTGCTTGATCATCCCGCGATCCGCGAGGCGCATCCGCGTGGCCGGCCACGAGGTCATCTTCCGCACCGCATCCTCCAGCGTCAGGACGTGACGCTTCTTCACGTACTCGGCGATGACGCGCGTGGCGTTGCCGAACGACCGCGGGTGCGGCAGCCCCGTCTCGTCCGGCTTGCCTAACGTCATGACCGCGCCGGCGTCACTGCCGATGCTCGTCCACGGGAACTTGAGCGCCGTCTCGATGTCCTGCTCGCCCATCATGTGGTAGATGGCCATGACGCGCCCCTGACCCTGCAGCACGAGGTCCATCGCCGCATCCGACGGGTCCTTGTTCATCATGCGCGCGACCTCGGACAGCGACTTCTGCTCGTACTTGGCGTTGACCGGGTTCCGCGCGTTCACCAGAACGATGCCATCCCACCCGCCCGCCGCCTCGATGATGTTCCACCACCCCGGCGAGCCGGTCTTCTGCTCGTTCTTGAGACGCGCGCGGATCGCGGGATTCGAGAGCCGAGCCTTGAGCGAATCGATGCCGCCGTCGAACGCCCAGCTCGGGATCGTCGCCTCGAGACCCGTACCGCCAGCCGTGTAGACATACATGTCCGCGGCGACGTCGACGTTCCGCGCGCGGGCGGCGTCGACGATCATCCGAATGGAATCCATCCGCACGCCCCACGACGGCTTGTGCGCGACCTTGAGATGGAACACCTCGCCGGGCAGGCCCGCCTTCTCCGCGATCGTGATCAACTCGGCGACCGACTGCACGACCTCCGCCCCTTCGCCACGGATGTGGCTCGCGTACACGCCACCGTACTTCGCCGCGACCTTCGCCATTTCGACCAGCTCATCGGTCGTGGCGTAGGAGCTCGGCGGATAGATGAGCGCCGTCGTCATGCCCATCGCGCCAGCGCGCATCGCCGTATCCATGATCGCGCGCATGCGATCGAGCTCTGCCGCGTTAGGCGCGCGGGACGACGGGCCGAGGACGGCGGTGCGCGCCTGGGTCTCGCTGTAGTAGGAGCCGAAGTTGATGCTGATGCCACTCTTCTCCATGCCGGCGAAGTACCCGGCCACGTCGCTCGCCGCCCGGACGGGGATGCCGCCTTCGCCGCCGATCGCCGTCGTCACGCCCTGTCGCAGCTTGTTCTCGGCCAGCCCGTTTCGCGGGAGCACGCTGCCGGATTGGTCCATCATGTCGATCCAGCCGGGCGAGACGTACTTGCCGGTGGCGTCGATCTCGGTTTTCCCACGTTCGGCGACGCGGCCGATCTTCGCGAAGCGGCCATCCTTGATGCCCACGTCGGCGAGGATCCACGGGTTGCCAGCGCCGTCGAGCACGCGGCCGTTGCGGATCACGACGTCGTAGGTGGGAGCCTGCGCGGCGTTCTGTGCGCCGAGATCCCCGGACGGAGCGCCAAGGGATGCACCCAGGGCGAGGCAGAGCAGCGTACGCACGACGGTTGGCGAGGGCATGACTTCGAGTCTCACTGCGTCTCCAGAACGATGAAGGGGGTGCGACGACAGTACATCCCGGAGCGCCGGAACGGGAGTGTCGCGCGATGCTCGGTGGTCGGCGCTCGGAATCCCTGAGTGTAGATATCTGTCCATGGATCGACGGACACTTCTCGCGACCAACGATGACGCACCCATCGGACTTCGACGACACCCACTGGATGCGCCGTTGCGGCGAGCTCGCGGCGCTGGCAAAGGCAGCTGGCAATACCCCCGTTGGCTCGCTGCTGGTCCTCGGTGGGCAGCTCCTGGCGGAGGCCGCAGAAGAGACGCCAACTGGCCCTCGCCCCTTTGCCCACGCGGAGTTCCTCGTGGTCGAACAGGCCCTCCAGCTGCGGCCGCGCCCTGATCTACAGAACGCGACCCTGTATTCCACGGCCGAGCCCTGTATTCTGTGCGGTTTCGCGGTGCGGGAAGCCCGGATCGGCCGGGTGGTGGTCGCCCGTCCCGCGGGCGACATTGGCAGCATCCGATCGCGGTTTCCGGTTCTGACCGCCGACTGGGTTGCTCGTTGGGGGCCCCCGCCGACTATTGTCTGGATGGACGCGGCCCCCTAGCCGCCTAACGTCGGCCAGTGCACACGCTCCAAGCCACCTCAATGACGACATTGGCATGACACGCACCCTCGGCGACCGCTACACGCTCGACGCCGAGATCGGGGCAGGCGGAATGGCCACGGAATCGTCGCAATCGTCGGCGACAGGGAGCGGCTGAAACTAAGGTCTTTGAATCCGACCGTTTACGGCTTTCTCGCCGCGTGTGTCGATTTTGACCGGCCTCGTTCGACGTGTCATGGAGGCAGCGAGGAGCGGCAACCGCACCGAATTCAGGAGACGACAATGCGATTCATGGTCATGGCCATGGTGACGAAGGAGTCCGAGGGCGGCCCTCCGCCGACGCCCGAAGCGTTTGCCGCAATGCAGAAGTACAACGAGGAGCTCGCGAAGGCCGGCGTCCTCCTCGCCGCCGAAGGCCTCTCGGCGAGCTCGCAGGGCGTGCGCGTGAAGTTCAGCGGCGACGAGCGCATCGTCGTCGACGGCCCGTTCGCCGAGACGAAGGAGCTCATCGCGGGCTTCACGATCCTTCAGGTGAAGTCGAAGGAAGAGGCGATCGAGTGGGTCAAGCGCGCGCCGAATGTCTCTCCGAACGGCGAGGGATTGGTCGAGATCCGCAAGCTGATGGACGTCGAGGATTTCGGTGAGATGATGGGCGACGCGTTCACGCCGAACGAGGAGATCGCGAAGGTGAAGTACTAGCCCGCGCTTCACATTCTCACTGGAGCCAGTGCACCCATGCACCTCCGAATGCCGTGCCTCGCTCTCCTCGTGGTCTCGATCGCGGCGATGGACGTGTTCGCGCAGACAGCCGCCTCGCCATCGACGGACTACAGCGACCCGCAGGTGTGGCTCTGCCGCCCCGATCGCCCCGGCGCGTGCGACGTGGATCTCTCCACCACGGTAGTCGGTGCCGACGGACGCGCGACCGTGGAACGCGCGCGGCCGGATCCCAAGGCACCCGTGGATTGCTTCTACGTCTATCCCACGGTGTCGACGGATACGACGGACGTGAGCGATCTCGCGCCTAACGATTCCGAACGCAATGTCGTGCGACTGCAGCTGGCGCGGTTCGGCACGAAGTGTCGACTGTTCGCGCCGATGTACCGCCAACTCACCCTCGCGGCCATGGGTCGTGCCAACGCCGCCGGCATCGAGTCCCCCGATTTCCTGGGCCTCGGGTACCAGGACGTCCGTGCCGCGTGGCGCTACTACCTCGCGCACGCCAATGGCAATCGCGGGGTCGTGCTGATCGGGCATTCGCAGGGGTCCGCGATTCTGATCGAGTTGATGCGCCGCGAGATCGAGGGCACGGCAGCACAGGCACGCATCGTCTCCGCGTTGCTCATCGGCGCGCCGGGAGGCGTCCTCGTGCCTCGCGGGCGAGACGTGGGTGGTACGTTTGCGCACCTGCCGCTCTGTCGCGCTGCCACACAGACCGGTTGCGTCGTGGCGTATTCCTCGTTTCGTTCTACCGCGCCGCCGACGGCGGCAACGCGCTTCGGGATGTCGCCGGACTCGACGCTCGTCGCCACGTGCACCAATCCAGCCGCGTTAGGCGGCGGCGAAGCCGCCCTCAATGGCTACTTCGACGCGAAGGGAGAAACTGCCCTGCCGATGGGGCCCGCCGAGCCGTGGACCGTTGCCGAACAGCCCATTGCCACGCCAATGGTGCGTGTCGTCGGTCTGCTGAAAGGTCAATGCAAGTCCGACGCGTTCGCCACGTATCTCGAGGTGACCGTACAGCGTGGTCCTGGCAGCCCGGCGAGCCGTGACATTCAAGGGGACTTGGCGGAAGGGCTTGGCCTCCATCTGGTGGACATGGAAGTAGCGATGGGCAATCTGGTCGATCTCGTCGGCCAACAAGCCAGGAGCTATCTCGAGATCAAACGTCGAACGGCCGGCTACGGCAGCGACGCATCGACGAGCGCCTGCAGTTCCTGCGCGCTGAACGGCCGCGCCAACGTGGCGATTCGCGCGCCGGGCATCGCGGTCAGCGGGAACTCATCGGCGATGAGCACGGCCCGCACATCCGTGATCGTGTCGAGCACCCCGGCCTCGGGTGCATCGACGATCAGCAGGTCCGGCGGTTGAAGCGCCGCGAGTCGCTTCGCCACCACGATCGCGGCGGCCTCCAGGACGCGGAGATCCGCCCGATCCCGCAGACACTCTCGCACGTACCGCATGACGTCCGCGTCGCCCGCGACGACGAGCACCGTATCCCCCGGCCGCTCATCGCCGACGGCCGGCGCGGGCAACGGCGCCGGCTGGTCGCTCGCCAGCAGCTCGACCTCGAGGCGCACCCGCGCCGATGGTGACGGCGCGCGATCGTCAGGATCGCGCGCCGCGTCATCATCCCTTGGCGGCGGTTGCACCGGCCGAGCGCGACTGGCCGTCAGTTACACACGGCGTTCTTGCCTTTCGGGCACCCCAGAAACACTTCCTGCTTGCCAGAAGGGTAGTCCTCGATGCGAAATACGCCGTACGCTGTCCCGTCGGTTCGCTTGATCAGCCACACGTGACCGACATAGGTCAGTTGAACGTTCTGCCCCCCGGGCTGCAAGAACCCGTACGATTGCTGCACGCCGGTCGCTCTGACCCAAACCATCTCGAGCGGCTCGCACGTCCCGTTCGTGAACAGGACGTTCACCTGGACGACTCCCACGGTGGATAGCGGCACGGGGTCGAGCGGCAAGGACTGCAACTGCACCGGTCGCGTGGGATGTGGCGCGGGGTTCGGGCATCCCGGCGGGACCTTCGCCAGACCGGCGCCCTGACCGATCACGGTTCGCGTTGCGGCGTTGGGACTCGTCGGCGCGTCGGATGTGGCGCACGCACCCGCCAGGACGGCGGCGGCGAACAGCGAGACTGCGGCAAGTCGGTTCATGTCGGCAACTCTCGAAGAGGTTCAGTGAAGTGCCCGCCGCGACACTACCCGCTGAACCGCTTCGAGATGGATCACGCACGTTGCCGCCGAGGGTCACGCACGTTGCTACTTGGCGGAAAGCAACGTTGGTGACCCATCCCGGCAACGTGCGTGATCCATCTGCGCAGATAGTCGGAGGTACTGTCGGGCGCGAAGACCACGACGGTTCAACCTTCTATCGAGGTTCTCATGCGCTCGATTTCGCAGTGCCTCCCGCTGGCCGTGCTCGCGATGTTCGTGACTGCGTGTGACCAGGCGACCGCGCCAACCAGTTCGCCTGTGCGCGCACTGGATCTTCGCACTCCCAACGCATCGATCTCGGATGCCGCCAACGGCGGCCGGCTCGGCTTCTATTTCTTGCCGCCGCTCGTCGCGAATCCGGGGACGTTCGACGGGACGTTCGATGCGACGCTCGAGCCGTACGTGACGATCTGTGAGCTGATTACCGAGACCGGCGCGTGTAGCGATGCGGGAGACATCATGACCATCCCGTTTGGTGGCGACGGGCCTACGGCGGTCACGGCCGATGCGCTGAGCGAGTCGTACAACGCAAACTGGAATAGACCGACGCTTGACATCGGGAAGTACCGTCTCGCGGTCCGCGTGCATTCGTCAGCGGTCGGTAGCCATCAGATCCGACTCGGGTTCGTGGACCTCCAGGTGATCTCGAAAAAGAAGGATCCGGTGGACGCGGGGTTCGTGCCCGTCGTGAAAGGCTCGCCGATTCCGTTCAAGTTCCGAATTGAGACCGGCACCGTCGGTGGGGTCAGAGTCGGTGGTACGCACGTGTTCGTCGTTGGCTCGAGCGAGGCCGTTCGCGTGTTCGTCTTTGATCTGAAAGACCGGGTGATCTCTTGTCCTACGCTCACTTGGACCAGCTCAAACCCAGGTGTCATGTCGATCGGTGCAACCACCGGCGTCTTCGAAGCGGTTAGCGTTGGTGTGGCGACGATCACCGGGGCGTGCAGGGGCGTGTCTGGCTCGGCCGAATTCAGCGTTGTGCCCCTCCCTGTGCCGGACGAGCCCTAGGCGCATCGCGGTAGGCAGCCGGCGTCAGGCCATACGCCTCCTGGAAGCACCGCCGGAAGTACGCCACGCTGTTGAAGCCGACGGCGTACGCAACGTCCGCCACGGTGCCCGACCTGGCCTCGAGGAGTCGGGCACCAGCGGCGACGCGCATGGCCCGGATCAAATCGGACGGGGCGAGCCCGAACAGGTCACGGGTGCGTCGGAACAGGCGACTGCGCTCTACGCCTGCCTCACGCGACAGCGCGCTGACGTCGAAGTCGGCATCCGACAGGTAGCGCTCGATGATGCCGGTGACCTTGTCCATGAAGGCGCGGTCGGCCGGCGACACACGATCTGGCTCGTCAGGCGGTGCAGCAGCGGGCGATGACGACGCTACATCGTTAGGCGCTGAACCACTGACGAGGCGCGCCCGCAGCCGGCGACGCGACTCGATGATGTTTCTGACGCGCGCCTCGAGCTCGCGCATCTCGAACGGCTTGACGATGTAGTCGTCCGCACCGCCCTCGAGCCCGGCGAGGCGTTGGTCGCCGTCTGCCGCCGCGGTCAGCAGGATCACTGGCACGAAGTCGGTTTCCGGGCTCGACCGAAGCGTTCGGAGCAGGGCATGTCCATCGGTTCCGGGCATCATCACGTCCGATATGATGACGTCCGGGAGATGCCGCTGCGCGAGCATGATGCCTTCGCCGCCGTCGCCACCCTCGATCACGCGGAACGTCGGCGCGAAGTGATCGCGGACGTACGCGCGGAGGTCAGCGCTGTCGTCGACGACGAGCAGCATCGGCACGTCGTCGCGTGCGGCGTCGGCGTCCGCGTTGTCGTCGTCTGCGATTGGCGCTTCGGGAGCGATGCCTGGGTGGGCGTCGGTCACCAGGGCGGCCGGCGCCTCGATACCTGACGGGACGATAGCAATCGACGAGTCGGCGTTAGGCGTTCCTCGCGGAAGCGTCACGCTGAACGTCGTGCCAGCCTCGCTGCTCTCCACGGCAATGCGACCATGCTGGACGTCGACGAGCTCCTTGACCAGGGCGAGGCCAATGCCGGTGCCAGGCTGTGTGCGGGTGTTCGATTCGTCCGCCTGGTAGAATCGCTCGAAGACGTGCGCGAGCTGGTCGGCTGGGATACCAGGGCCGGTGTCGCGAACGTTCAGCGTCAGGCTGTCGGCGGCGTGCGTCAGCACGACATCGATCGATCCACCCGGCGGCGTGAACTTGATCGCGTTCGACAGGAGATTCGTGAGGATCTTCTCGAACGCGTCGGGGTCGATCACGACCGGAAGCGCGTCCGGAACGTCGAGCGTCAACGCAATCGACCGCTGCTCGGATACCCCCATGAACGCGGACGTGATGCCACGCGTCACCGCGACGAGATCGAGCGCGCGCGGCGACAGCGTCATCTCCCCGGCTTCGAGCTTCGCCACATCGAGGATCTGGTTGACGAGCCGCAGCAGCCGCTGTGAGTTGCGCATCGCGATGTCGAGCCAGCGCTGCACCTGCGGATCGGCGCCGACGCGTGCGCGAACATCCTTGAGTGGCCCGATGGTGAGCGTCAACGGCGTGCGAAGCTCGTGCGACACGTTCGCGAAGAACCGCGTCTTCGCCTGATCGAGCGCCGCGAGCTGCACGTTCTGCTCGGCGAGCTGACGTTCGCGCGCGCTCAACGCGAGGGTCCGTTCGCTCACAACGCGCTCGAGGTCCGCCGCCCGCGCATGAAGGCGGGCGACTCGCCAGCGAAAGCCCATGACCATCGCGGCACCTAACGCCGCGAGCACCGACCAGCGGAATGCCCACGTCTCCCGGAACCGGGGCACGACCTGTACGAACAGCGTGCCGCCAGGCTCGTGCCATCCGCCTTCCGCGGTGCTCGATTCCACACGGAACGTGTATCGGCCGGGCGGCACCTTCGTGTAGAACGCCGTGCGACGGTTCCCGACGTCCACCCAATCCGCATCGTACGGCACGAGCCGGTAGCGAAAACGAACGTTATGCGGCTCGAGGAACGTGAGTGCCGTATACTCGATCTGGACATCACGTTCATTGACGCCGAGCACGATCGTATCCGCGCGAGGGGCGCGTGTGTGCCCATTGGCGGTGACCTGCTCGACGACCATCGGCGGCGCCAGTCGCTCACCGCCCGCACGGCGCGGATCGACGACGACCACACCGTCCTGCGTGGGGAACCACAGCCGACCGTCCTTCCCCTTGGCGCCAGCCGGGTACACGCCGCCATTCGCTTCGCGGTTGCGCATGCCATCGCGCTCGGTGTAGCCGGTCGAATGCACGCGGTTGATCTTCCCGTCGGCGAACGCGTCGAGCTCGGCGCGCGTTGCCCAGAAGATCCCGCGGTTCGTGCTCATCCAGAGCCGGCCGGCATCATCCTCGAGGATCTCGTGAATGACGTCATCGAACAGTCCATCCTTCGACGCGATCCGAACGATACTCGCCTTCGGCACGGACTTGCCGTCATCCCACGCTCGTGGATCGAGGCGCGCAAGCCCACGGCCCTCGGTTCCGATCCAGAGCCATCCGTCCGCGTCCTGGTACAGGGACCGAACGAGGTTACTCGGAAGACCGTCGGCCGTCGTGATCGCGGTGAACCGCCTATTATGGTAGCGAACGATGCCGCCGCCGTTCGTTCCCATCCACACGGCGCCGTCGCGCGTGTTCACGAAGGCGCGGACCGGCGCGCGCGGTGCGCCGTCCGTCGAGTCCAGATGCGTCCATCGCCCGCCCTCGAATCGGAACAGTCCGCCCCCGGATCCAGCCCAGATTGCGCCTACCGCATCGCCGTGGAGCGCGAACACCGTTCGGAACGCATTACCCGGCGGACCCGCATCGCGACACGTCATCGTCGCGGTCACACACACGTCCGCGAAGAACCCCTGGCCTCCGACCCACAGCTCACCCGGTTTCGGCTCGTAGAACGTATTGATCCGAGGTTTGACGCGCGGCGGCCCGAATGACTCGACGTGCCCGGTCTTCGGGTCGATGCGGCTCAAACCCTTGCCCGCCGTTCCGACCCACACGACACCCGAATGATCGATGAACGTCGCATAGACGTTCCTGTCCGCGATGCCTTCCTTCGCGCTGTACGTGGTGAACA
This sequence comes from Gemmatimonadaceae bacterium, assembly GCA_036274195.1. Classification (GTDB taxonomy): domain Bacteria; phylum Gemmatimonadota; class Gemmatimonadetes; order Gemmatimonadales; family Gemmatimonadaceae; genus JAJKIV01. The sequence goes on from DASUGD010000326.1 coordinate 18,798, forward strand.
GCGCCGGCTTGAGGCGGTGCAGACCCGCCGCGTGCGTGCCTAACCAGAAGCTTCCTTCGCGGTCGACGAGCGCTGTCGTGATCGTGGTTGGCGGGATGATGGAGCCGGTGGTCGGTTCAGGCGGCGCGAGCGCGAATGTCTGTTTGGCTTCGCGAAACACTGCCGCGCCCGACGCGTACCAGACCGCGCGTCCGTCGGTCCACAGTCGAGTCCCCGACAGAAACAGGCCTAACGAGTCGACGATTGCGACCGACGTCGAGTCGATCCTGTATAACGCGCGCTCTGCCTGAACGTACAGCGCATCCGACGTCGGCGAGCGCCGCATGTTGAGCACGAGCAGCGGCTGCGAGGGGTCCTGGCCGGGAAGATCCACCCGCGTTGGGCGGTCCCGCCATCGCCACAGGCCGTGATTCGCTGATACCCACAGCGTTCCGTCAGGGTCTTCGTCCATGCGACCGACGATGTCGCCATCGATCGCCGAGTTGGCCGCGACGCGCGTTGCCTTGGCGTCGGGAGTGATGCGGAAGAGCCCTCGACGCTCCGTCCCCACCCAGACGCTGCCGTCTCTGCGCTGCACCAACGATCGCCCGTAGGCGGAGATCGTCTCGCGCGCGACGGGCACGAACCGATCGTCGCGAATGACTCCAACGCCCTTCGTCGTCGCGACCCAGACGACGCCGGTCGAATCCTCGAGGATGGTCTCGATCTCTTCGTCGCCGAGTCCGCGGTCGCGGTTGACGTGCACGAAGCCGCCGTCACGGAAATGGACCAGGTGGTGCTGTTCCGTGAACAGCCAGAGCGTGCCATCGCGCGCCTCTCGAACCCACATGATCCGATTGCTTGGCAGCCCGTCGGACGTCGCGGCGTTGAACACGGTGAAGCGGACGCCGTCGAAGCGTACGAGACCATCGAACGTCGCCGCCCAGATGTAACCCGAGCGACTCTGGATCAGCTGGTTGATCGAATTGACGGGCAGCCCGTTCTCGACCGTCCACGATTCATGTACCCAGTGCGCGGATGAGTCGATTGGCTCGGGAGGACGCGACGACTGAGCGGTCGCTGCCGTGAATGCAACGACCGCAGAGCTAACGATTGGCCCGATTCTCACGAGCGAACAGGATGTTGAATATGCGCACCCCGCTCACACCGCCGTTTCCGTCGGGAATGAACGTCAACGGCATCGCGCGGGCGCCATCGCTTGGCCTCGTGCGGAACGCCTCGAAGCTCACCGGCTCGAGTGGCACCACGGGGTCAGTGACGATCGCGGCCTGCAGGCCGCCATCCTCGAATGTGACGCGCACGGTGCCATAGGCCGAGTCGACGTACGTGCCGGCGTAGCGCTCAAGCGGGAGCGACGGCGCCGACGTCGCACGCGGGGTGGCGGACGCAGTCGCGGGTCCCCGCGGGCGCGCGAAGATCGGCTGGAGGTCCTTGCTCCAGTCGCGCCGCGGACCATTCTCGAAGAGGTCGAACACGGTGTACATCAGCCCGTGGCGGATCTCCGCGTGATCGAGGTTCTCCAGCACGTAGACGCCCAGTCGCTTGTTCGGCTCGATGCCGATGATCGCGCACAGGCCGTTGATGCTGCCCGTGTGCATCCAGACCTGCTGGCCGCGATAGTCCTGGATGAACCACCCCAGCCCGTAGCTGAAGAAGTCGGGCTTCGCGAGCTGGAGCGCCGGGTACTCCGCCATCGGCGCCTCGATCTGCGGCGTAACGAGCTCGGCGAAGGTTTTCTGTTGAATCAGGCGCTTGTCACCGACGCGGCCGCTGTCGATCACGAAGCGCACCCACTTCGCCATGTCCGACACGCTCGACCACACGCTCCCTGCCGAGGCGACGCCGTCGGTGGACCGAACGGGCACGACCGCTACGGAATCGTTGATGAGCGCGTGCGGCACGGCGACGTTGGGCTTGCCCAGGATCATCGAGACCAGCGGCTCGGTCTCGTTCATGCCTAACGGCTCGAAGATGCGCTTCCTGACGAACTGCTCCCACGGCATGCCGGAAACGCGCTCGATGATGACGCCGCTCAAGGCGTACAGGACGTTGTGATACTGCCACGTCGAGCGGAACGACGCCGTGGGCCGGATGTAGCGAAGTCCACGGATGATGTCCGCCTCGCTGTACTTCCAGCCTGACGCCCAGAACAGGTCGGTGCCCGGCAGACCGCTCCGATGCGTGAGCAGGTCGCGGATCGTCAGCTCGCGCGTGACCCAAGGGTCGGACAGCTGGAGCTCGGGGATGTACTTCGTGACGGGGTCGTCGAGCTTGACCTTGCCCTCGTCGACGAGCATCGCGATTAGCGCGGACGTCATCGCCTTCGTCGTGGATCCGATCGCGAAGCGCGTGTGCTCGTTGGCCGGCTGCGACGTTCCTTTCTGCAGCACGCCGTAGCCCTTGGCGAAGACGACGGAATCGTCCTTGACGACCGCGATGGCGAGTGCGGGGACGCGCCAATCGGCGGCGGCCTTTGCGACGTACTTGTCGAACGCCGCCCAGTCGGGTTTGGCCTGCGCGGCGAGCGTCGTTGGCGCCGCGACCAGCAGCGCTGCCGTCAACCTGCGATATGCACTCACTTGACCGTCCGTCCGAGGAGAATTTGAATGCAGCCTCCGAGCATCCGCCAATGATGACGGGCGATCGGGCGCCGGGAAAGGAGGACGATGACCTACGAGCGAAATGAATGATCTCATCACGATCGCGGTCGCGAACGCCTTCGTCTTCACGGCGAAGCTGCTGACCGATCGCGCACCCCAGACCTGTGCAGCGTTCTCGGGCCTGCTTCCGTACCGCCAGCAGCTGATTCACGCCCGCTGGAGCGGCGAAGCGTGCTGGATCCCGCTCGGCGACTATCAGCTTGGTGTCGGCTACGAGAACCACACGAGCCATCCGTCGCGCGGGGATTTGCTGTGGTATCCGGGGGGCATCAGCGAGACGGAGTTGCTGTTCGCCTATGGCTCGTCATGCTTTGCCAGCAAGGTCGGTCAGCTCGCCGGCAATCATTTTCTGGAGATCGTGGAGGGCAGGGAACGACTGGAGGAGATGGGACGCTACGTGCTGTATCATGGCGCGCAGGACATCGTGTTCGAGGCGGCCTGAATTCGTGGCGTCGCCTGGCCACAGCACCTCGGCCGTCTTATGACGCGCGGACGTTCCATCACGGTCGCCGCGCTCATTGCGATTGCTCCCATCACCCTGACAGCCTGCGATTCACCAGCGCGAGTCCATGGTGCTGCGGTTCTCCTGGTCACCGCCTAACGCCAGTGGCAGCAGCACGGATTCACGACGCCGTTCAGCACGGACTGAACTATTCGGCATTTGCGCCGGAGCATTCCTCGCCGGAGATGGGCGCGGCTACTACAACAGCTTCAATCTTACCTCGGGCGTACGATTCGGCTTTTACACTGCCGAGCACCGAGGCATCCGGAAGGCCAGCGTCATGATCGCCCTCGGACAGATCCCGCTCGCGCTATTGCTCGCCCTCTTCATCAGCCGCTGGGGTGACAGCCCGTCGATGGCCAGCGGCGCAAGGCTTGGCGCACTGTTCGGTCTGCTCCTCGAGTTCGGCGTCGATCTTACGACGTACGGCACAACCAACATTGCGAACCTCACGGCGACGCTCGTCGATCCATTCGTGACCCTGGTTCAAGGGGCTGTGACTGGTGCGGTCATCGGGCGCTGGTGCTACGAACTCTCCTGGCGCGAATTACCCATGCTGGACGTTCGTGAATTGGGTGGTATCACCGAAGCGCGCTGCGGAAAACATGGCACCTTGGGTTTTGAGGACGAACCCACAGAACCGACCGGGAGGCTGCCATGGCTACCAGCCAGATTCAAACGGACCAGGACAAGGCACACAGGCGGGACGATGCTCGGGCTGCGGCTGAGCTCCGCAAGCGCTTGCTGGCGGGCCTCCCGGTCGAGGAGCGGCGGCGGCGACTCAATGGCGTGTCCACCGCCGTCTTGGAAGGCGGCGAGGGCCCGCCAGTCGTGCTGCTGCACGGCCCCGGCGAATACGCCGCCAAATGGCTGCGGGTCATCCCGGATCTCGTTAGGATGCATCGCGTCATCGCGCCCGACCTACCCGGCCACGGCGCCTCGGAGTCAATGGGTGGTGTGGTCGACGTCGACGGCGTGCTCGCGTGGCTCGACGACCTTATCCAGTGCACCTGTGCAGCCCCTCCGGTGCTCGTCGGGCACATCATCGGCGGCGCCATCGCGGTGCGCTTCGCGGCCCGGCACGGCGAGCGGCTCTCCCGTCTGGTGCTAACGGATGCGCTCGGCCTCGTCCCCTTTGAGCCAACGCAAGAGTTCGGGGAAGCCTTGGGCGAGTTTGTCGAACACCCTACGGAAGCGACGCACGACCAGCTCTGGAGTCGATGCGCGTTCGATTTTGGATCCATGCGCCATCGCCTTGGCGGGCAGTGGGAAAGCCTCAAGGCGTACAACCTCGATCGCGCACGCGCCACGGAGCTCCATGCCACTCAGCGAAGCCTCATGGAGCAATTTGGCTTCCCGCGGATCCCACCTGCTGAGCTGGAGCGAATCGCAGTGCCAACCGCGCTAATCTGGGGTCGTCACGATCTCGCGACGCCGCTCGCCATCGCACAGGCCACGAGCACTCGCTTTGGCTGGCCCCTCCACGTGATCGAGAACGCAGCCGACGATCCCCCCCTTGAGCAGCCGGACGCCTTCCTCGAGACGTTGCGAATGGTTGTAAACCCCCGCCAAGAGCACTGGAGAATGCCATGATCAGCGAAACCGATCTCCAGACGTTCAAAGCGCAACTGCGCGGCGAACTGATTCAGCCAGGCGACCCGCAGTACGAAGAAGCGCGCAAGGTCTTCAACGGGATGATCGACAGGCGACCTGCCGGGATCGTGCGATGCGGCGGCGTGGCGGACGTAGTTGCCGCCGTTCGGTTCGCCCGGGAGTCGCACGTGCTGGTCTCCGTTCGCGGCGGAGGGCATGGCGTGGAGGGCAACGCTGTGTGCGAGGACGGCATCGTGATCGATCTATCAGGGATGAAGAACGTCCGCGTTGATCCACGAGAACGGAGGGCGCGCGCCGAAGGCGGCGCTACCTGGGGCGTTTTCGATCACGAAACGCAGGCGTTCGGATTGGCCACAACCGGCGGAATCGTGCCCAGCACGGGCATTGGAGGGCTCACCTTGGGCGGCGGCATCGGGTACCTCAACCGCAGGTACGGCCTCGCCTGCGACAACTTGGTCTCCGCAGAAGTCGTAACGGCCGACGGAAACGTGCTAGGAGCGAGCGCCGAGGAGCACCCCGATCTCTTTTGGGCGCTTCGCGGCGGAGGCGGTAATTTCGGCATCGTCACATCGTTCGAGTACCGGCTTCACCCGGTGGGACCGGTGCTCGCAGGTGAAATGATCTTTCGCCTGGATCAGGCCAGGAAGGTGCTGCGCTTCTACCGCGACTGGTCCGCCGCCGCGCCCGACGAGCTCAGGGCGGACGCCTCACTGCTCTCGGGTCTCGAAGGTCCGGTGCTGGACATCATCGTCTGCTACTGCGGGGATCCCGACGAGGGAGAAAACGTGTTGCGGCCCTTGCGCGCGTGCGCGACTCCGATCGCGGACACCGTCGCCCCGGTCCCGTACGCGACGCTCCAGAACCTTCTTACCGAGGTGTTCCAGCCCGGTCTTCGGCACTATTGGAAATCCGGTTTCATCAGCACGTTCAGCGATGAGGCGATAGACGCGATTGTCGACTTCTTTGCCGGCGAGGTTCCCGGATTCTTCACCGCCATCGCGATCGAGCATCTGGGCGGGGCGGTCGGTCGGGTCGGTCCGCAGGATACGGCGTTCAACCATCGTGATGCGCCGTATAGCCTTCTGGTGTTGCGGATGTGGTCGGACCCAGCGGAGTCCGACGCCAATATCGACTGGGCACGCCGGTGTTACCGAGCCGCGGAGCCCTTCCTGAAGCTCGGTGCGTACGTCAACTATCTGGGCGACGAAGGCGACTTGAGGGTCAGGGCCGCGTACGGGGCCAATTATGATCGCCTTGCCGCCATCAAGAACAAGTACGATCCGACAAACTCGTTCCATCTGAACCAGAACATTCGACCGGCGTGACAGGAAGCGGATGCTTGCGAACGCCGCCCAACAACAGCATGCAGGTGATGCTGGGCGTTAGGCAGGTCCGCGGCACCGCCAGTGCAGATCGTCGTCGACAATGCGCGGCCGGTCGTGCTCCACCATGTAGTGCTCCTTGGCGGGTTCGGCTCGTCGGTTAACGAGCCGTGGCCTTCAACCGTCCGCGTGCATTGCCTCTCTCGCCTCGATCGCGAGCACCCGCCTGGTAGGCACGAGACAGGCGCCTAGTCCCACGAGCAGCACGATTCCCGCCGCGAGACCGAGCGCGACCGCCATCGATTGCAACACCGACCCACTGCTGTTGGTCGTACTGGTCAGCTCGAACACGGACCGTGCAGCGATCGGAAGACCGATCGCGGCCCCCAGCCCGATCTGCACGACCGAACGTTTCAGGATCGTGCCGAGCAGCGCACGACGCGATGCGCCAAGCGCCGCGCGGATGCCGATCTCGCGAGTGCGCTCGGTTACGGAAAGGGAGAGCATCGCGTAAAGGCCGGACGTCGCCAGGGCGATGAGCACGCCGACGAGAACGAGGAGCCCGGCCGCGAGTCCCATGACAAGATACCAGTCACCCTGCCTAACGTCACCGAGCACCGATGCCCGGCCCATCACGAGATCCGGATCGACCGCCACCGCCAGCTCGCGCACGCGGTCGGTCAGGCTGGCCGGCGGCATCGCGGTGTGCACTGCCAGCTGCATCGGGTCGATCGTGCCTGGCGCCGCCGGCAGATACACGGCGTCACCGCGGTCGGGGTTCATCATGTTCACGCCGAGGGGACCGACGACCCCGATGATCTCGTACCATTCCGCTCCACCCGTGTTGGAGAGCGTGGGAAACCGCACCCGCCGGCCGATCGGATCGCGTCCTTCAAGTGCACGCGCCACGAACGCCGTGTTCACGATGGCGACCCGCGGGCCTTGCTCCGCGTCGGTCCGGGCGAAACCGCGCCCGCTGAGGATCGGGGTCCCGAGCGCGCGAAAGAAGTCGACGTCGACATGTGCCAGTCGTGTCCACCGCAGTGGCGCGTCCGCCGCACGTTCGACACCGTTCACCTCGTAGGGCCTCGACGGGTGCTCCATGCGTGGGAGCACGTCACCCACGGCGACGCTCCTTACGCCAGGTTCCCGCTCGAGCGCAGCGACGAGCTCGCGCTGGGTCGCGCCCCTGGCACCGTTAGGCAGCCGAAACTCGACCGCCAGGTACTCCGATGCCCGGATCCCTGTCGCACGATTCGCTGCCTGCAGATCCGTAGCGTGACCAGAGACCGCGAACGCCATCCCGACTGCGGCGACCGATACGGCGATATCAGCCACCACCAACGCACCGGTCAGTCTACCGAATCGAACCCGCGACCCGCCACGGATGTTCTGCGAGATCGTACGCCCCGTGATGACGATCGCCGGCAGGACGCCGGCCACCGTCGCGCTGATGACCGCGAACACGAACGCACTGAGCGCCGTCTCCCGCGTCAGGCCCAGAGATAGCCAGTACGGCAGCCGCGATTCCCCGGCGAGCCCCGCGAGGTTCACACGATCGACCGTCCAGTTGAAAACCAGCATGCCGACGCCGGCCGCGATGACGGCAAGCAGCAGCGTTTCCACAAAGATCTGGGAGACGATGCGCCCTCGGCTCGCACCGAGCGCCGTGCGAATCGCCAGCTCGCGAAGGCGCGTGGCGGTCCGTGCGAACACCAGCATTGCGACGTTGCCACACGCGACGAGCAAGAGGACGAGCATGAACGCCTGCACGTAGCGGAACTCGGGCAAGCTCGCGAGTCCTCCCGCAGGAAGGCCCAGATACAGCAGACCAAACGGCACGACTTCCGCTCGCAGCCGCGCACGCTCCTGTGCCTCTCTCGCGCTGGGCGCGCTCGCCGGCGGCGGGCCCTGGAATGAAAGCTCTGCTTGCGCCTGTTGCGCGGACACGCCATCCGCCAGCCGGCCGAGCACCTGCACGCGCATTCGCTCTTTCAGTCCACCGACTGACGTTAGGCGGAGCGGGAGCCAGAGCGCTTCGTTGGTGGGGAACGCAAATCCATCCGCCATCACACCCACGACCACATGCAGCGTGCGCCCGACGCGAATGCTGCGGCCGAGTAGCTCAGGGTCCTGGCCAAAGCGAGAGGACCAGAGGCTGTGGCTGATGACGACGACATCCGGCGCACCGGCCGCGAAGTCGCCGGCCTCCAGGACGCGACCGAGCAACGGCCGGGCCCCGAGCATCTGGAAAACGGAGGAGGAGAGCTGCGCACCGGCGGCCGGAGCCGCCCGTCCGTCGGCGGAGGCTACGTTGTAACTCGAGGTGCGGAAGGCGCCCAACGAGGAGAAGCTGTGCAGCGTCTGCGCCCAGAACGTGAAATCGTCGTCCCACGTTGGTGCGACCGCCGAGGAGAGCGGATCCCAGTGCCGAATGGCTCGCAGGCGACCATCGGAATCGCCGGGCAGCGGCGCCTCGAGCGCCCGCACGACGTGCGACGGCGCGAGGCCGACCGGAATGCCCACGGCGAGCGCGAAGATTGCCGCCAGGTTGAGCATCGGATGCTTCCGCAGCAGGCGAAGCGCGACGTTGACGTCGATCCAGGAAAAGCAGAACGGTGCGAGCATCTCAGATCTCCCAGGGGTGCGACACGCTGAGCGGGCCCGAGTCGGGCGCTTAACTTACGCGCGGCGCTTAGCATCGGTGCCAACGCATCCTCGGTCTTCTCCAATCTCTGCGTGACCCTCCTCTCCCTCTCCAACGTCGGCGTCTCTTTCGGCGCCACGGAGCTCTTCAAGAACATCACCTTCACGGTCGCCGACGGCGAGCGGTGGGGCATCATCGGCCGCAATGGCGCCGGCAAGACGTCGATCTTCAAGCTCATCACCGGCGAGCTCGAGCCAACGGTAGGGAACGTTGCGCGCAAGCCGGGACTCCGGCACGCGCTGCTCGACCAGCATCGCGCATTCGAGGGCGCGACGACCGTGTGGGAGGCGGGAGCGGCTGCGTGGCGCGACGTGATCGCTCTCGAGAAGCGCATCGCCGAACAGGCGATCGAGCTCGGCGAGCTCGGTGAGCGCGTCACGGACGAATTCCTCGAGCGCTTCGGGCACGCCCAGGAGCGCTTCGCTGACTTGGGCGGCTACATCTACCACGCTCGGGTCGACGCGGTACTTCAAGGATTGGGCTTCGACGCCGAAGAGTCGAAGACCCGTCTCGTGTCGACGCTCTCGGGTGGAGAGCGCGGGCGTGTGGGCCTGGCAGCGCAGCTCATTGCGCCCGCCGACCTGCTGCTCCTCGACGAGCCCACCAACCACCTCGATCTCGACACCACGACCTGGCTTCAGGAGTGGCTGCACGATGCGAACGAGACGGTGATCGTCGTGTCTCACGATCGTGCGTTCATGGACGCCATCTGCACGCACATCCTGCACGTGGAGGGGCGCACGAGCGAGTGGTACAAGGGCAACTATAGTCAGTTCGTGCCGCAGCGCGCCGAGCGACGTCTGTCGCGCGAGCGCGAGCTGGAGAAGCAGCGCGCCTACGTGAAGAAGGAAGAGGAATACATCCGGCGGAACATCGCGGGCGTCAACTCGTTTCAGGCGAAGGGCAAGCGGAAGCGGCTGGAGCGCCTGCCGCGTCTCGCGCCTCCGCCGGGCGATCCGGCGGCGATGTCGCTCGAGTTCGAGGTCGCTGACCGCGGCGGCGATCAGGTGATCGCGATCAAGGACCTGACAGTGGAAGTGCCGGGCCGCGTCCTCGTCGAGGATTTCACGGCCGTGCTGCGACGGAACGACTTCGTCGCGCTCGTGGGGCCTAACGGTGCAGGGAAGTCATCGTTCATCGCCACGATCATCGGCGAGCGCGAACCGGCGAGTGGCGAGGCGAGGATCGGCGGGTCCGTTACCCCCGCATGGTTTCGGCAGGACCTCGCCGACCTGCCGCTCCGGAAGTCGCTGTACGATGCGATCCAGGACCAGCGGCCGCTCTGGAGCCGAGGGCAGATACAGAATTGTCTCGGCGCGTTTGGATTCAGCGGCGACGAAGTGCAGCGCGAGATCGGCACCTTGAGCGGTGGCGAGCGGGCGCGTGTTGCACTGGCGCTCATGACGCTCCAGCGTGCGAATCTCCTCATCCTCGACGAGCCGACGAACCATCTCGACGTCGAGAACATCGAGGCGCTCGAGGATGCGCTCGAGGAGTATGATGGGTCGGTGCTGCTGGTGAGTCACGATCGAGCCTTCTTGCGCGAGGTTGCGACGCGCGTGTGGTCGTTCGACGGCACGCACCTCGAGGACTTCGATGGCCCGTTCGTCGAGTGGGAGGACCAGCGCGCCCGGCGCGCGGCGGTCATCGACGGTTCGCGTGCCTAGTCGCTCTGACGGCTGGGATGACGTCGCCGCGTGGGTTGACCGAGTTGGCGAGACGCGTGATCGCGATGGGCGAGACGTCGTGCGCGTTGGTCCTTGAGTTGTCGATGCTCGGCGCGGCGCACCCCTATGTAGTAGACATTCCTGCAGCGCCTCGCAGGATATGGCCATACATTGTGAGGCCCGTAGGCTCCAACTCCGGGCCAGTGGGTCGCTTGGTTGCGGCGGCCGGGTGTGCTTGCGGAGACTTCCTGCGGGCGCTCACAGGACTTTGTCCGGCTTGCAGTGTATCGTGCCGATTGAAATGGCGTTAGGCCGCCACATGGTTCGCAGGATCGCATGACTCTCGCAAGAGCCATTAACGCTACCGCCGCCATCGTGGCGGCCGCCTGCGCGCGCCCCGATCCGGCGGCGAGTCGCCGCGCGGACACCTACGCCGTCTACGCTGCCGCCATCGATTCATTCCCCGCATCGGCGCGCCCTCTGTCGGTTGAGTCACAGACGCGGCCCTATTCGCTCGCGCGCAGCCTCGGCGACACGAGCGCGCTGTACTTATCCGTCCGCGGTGACACGAGCCTTACGGCCGAGTTGATTGCCGCGTATGAGCGCGCGAACACCTCGCCGGAGACGTTGTGCGACTGTTTCCCGAAGTCGTTGTCGGTCAAGCTGACGCCCGAAAGAACATTCCCCGGTACCCCCGGGCCCGTGTTGTTGTCCGGTGTGGGATTCGACCCATCGCGTAAGCGTGCGCTCGTTTGGGTCGCTCAAAGCTGCGGCCAGCTTTGCGGCAGCTCCGCGCTCTTCCTGGTTGTCCGCCGCGGCAAGAACTGGGTCGTGTCGCACCGCGTGCTCACGGGCGCCTCATAATCACCGGCGGCCTAACGTGCGTTGCACCTGCCAGAGCGGACGGCATCAGGTTGTGCGCCCGTCAGCCGGATAGCACATTCCGAGTTCACGCACCTGCCGAATAGGCGCTCTGCAGGTGAACTATAGGCGTTATGCCGCAACCGGACGCCGTCGCGACGTCAGCACGCGCGCGAGATCACGCTTCGTCGCTCCCGTCGCAAAAAATGCTCGGAGCAGCAAATCCAGCGAGATGGTCGGGTCCCCCGCTTCCATCTTCGCGACCCGCGACTGGCTCGATCGCAGCTTCTTCGCGAGCGCTGCCTGGGTCACGCCTTGTCGCACCCGGCGCTGTTTCAACGCCCCGCTGACCGCCAAGCGGGTCTCGACAAGAGCCGCTTCCTCCGCGGACAATTCCAAGAACTCCGCCGCGCTTCCCACACGCCACCCGGCCGCCTCGACTCGCTTCCGCTTTCTGGCGTCCATTCTACCCTCCTCCTCCTATCGCGTCGTACAGACCAAGCCGGCGCCGGCAATCCTGCACCACGCGCGTCGGTGTCTGTTGCGTCCCTTTCTGAAAGACATCCACAACCACGACCGCATCGTTATCGAGCCGGTAGACAATCCGCCACGTCTTGCCGGCGTCCACGATTCGCAACTCGTGGCAGCGCCGCCCGATCGCCGGCATCGGCCGCGAGTGCGGCATTCGCAGCCGCTCGCCCCGCTGCAGCCGCCGCAGCAGCACGCCGGCCTCGACTCGCGCTTCTGCGGAGAACGGTGGTGTCTTGACCTCTCCTCGCAGCCAGACCAGCGGCTTGTCGCTCGGCCTCATCGCCCGCAATATATGTCATATCCGACATATACACCAGTGTCGGCCCATCCGGCATCGCGACCCTTGAGCAGCCGGAGAGATAGGTAACACAAGTGTCTGAGGACATGGGTAACACTTTTCGGGTTACCCGCGGATGACAAAGTCGCGCTCATCGAGCGTCGCGAGGAGCACGGTGGTGAAGTAGATCGCCCAGCTGATACCTTCCACAGCATCCCAGGCCTCACGCGTTGGGGCCCTGTGATACAGGTCAGTCGAGTGTCACCCACGTCCTTGGACTACTGTGTTTCCTATGCCCCGGACTATACCCCGCACGACCTAACGAACGCTGAAGCTGACGCGCGTTAGGCAGCACCGGCTACTCGATGAATCAGGATCTCCGCAATTCTACCTACGAAACGATCATTTTCGATCGTACCCTGACGGCGAGGTCGACGACGCATTCGACGCAGGATACGCGGGACGTGACCCTCCTTGTCGCCTGAACAGCTTGCATTTTCGTAGCGCTACCTGAATCCTATCGGCGTGCACCGGCCGAAGCGGCGTTGCGTTCTTCTGCGTTCGGAGCATTTTCCTGCCGCTTCTGAGGTGAAGCCCGACGCTTGGCGGCCGGGCAGTCGAGACTTGAGCCGGGAGTATCGACGTGACTAGCGACGAACATCCGCGATTGGTCGCAGCGGCCGGACTGGTGATCGGTGCGCTGCTCGGAATGGCCGGTTCCTTCGCGCCGTCAGCTCCAATCCGCGGTCTCGCCTGGGGCGCCGACGGGACGGCGCTCGTCATGGCGAGCGCGCTGATCGCGATACACCACCTCCGGAACGGCAGGGAGCAGCTGGCGGCAGGCTTCCTGGTCTTTCTGGCGGGCGAGACGCTGATCGTCTCGGGCTCCGCGATGGACCTCGCGGCGAGCGCACCCTTGTTCGCTGCCGGTGCAGCCTTGTGGGCGGCAGCCCTCGGCCTCATCAGCGCGGCGCGGGAGTTCCCGGTGCTCGCCAGAGCGACGGGCGCCATCGCGGCCGTGCTGTTCGCGATCACAGCAGCGCGGATGTTCCTCGGGGCGCGCCTAACGGCGCTATCGACCCCGCTGCCGTTCGGCGCCTACCCCTTCCTGGCCATCACACTGCTCGGCTGGGCCTGGGCGCACCTCAGGACGCGACCCGCGCGGAACGCTGCGCCGTGAGCGCGGGACCGGTCGATCGAATGTTCGTGACTGTCCCGAGCTCTCATCCAGGGTGACGGGAAGCTCGTCCAGCTGATCGAACGTCTCGGTCATCGCTTCGGCTGCGCCGGTGCCGGCAGCGTCGAGCACTTCCTTTCCCACGCCACCGGCGGTCGAGGACCACGCGCTTGGCGTATTCAGGGCGCGGCAAGTCGAAGTGATACGTTAGGCACGCATCAGCATCGGCACGTGCTTGACACCTTGACGCTGCGAGACCAGTGTCGTGCCATGCCAGCAAATGCTCGATCCAGATGTACGGCGTGACCATGCACTGTCGCGCGCGCCGGTTCATGTCGCTCGCCCTCCTCCTGGCAGCCACCGCCTCCGCACAGCCGGCGCGCGGATCGAACGAACAGCCGCTAACGCTCTGGTACCGCACCCCTGCCACCACCTGGAACGAGGCGCTCCCCGTCGGCAACGGCCGGCTCGGCGCCATGGTCTTCGGCGGCGTGGAGCAGGAACACCTCCAGCTCAACGAAGAGACACTCTGGAGCGGCGGTCCGTACGACCCCGTCGTAAAAGGGGCGGCCGCGGCGCTCCCGGAAATCCGCCGGCTGCTGTTCGCGGGCGACATCGTCAGAGCCCACGACCTGTTCGGACGTCGCATGATGGGCAAGCCCTACGAGCAGATGAAGTACCAGCCACTCGGCGACCTGCTGCTCGACTTCCCGAACACGGGCGCGGCAACGGATTACCGTCGCGAGCTCGATCTCGACCGCGCAATGACCCGCGTGACGTACCGCGCTGCCGGCGTCACGTACACGCGCGAGGTCTTCGTCAGTGCGCCCGACCAGGTGCTCGTCATACGGCTGACCGCCGACCGCCCCGGGGCGGTGGCGTTCTCCGCGGTCCTCTACGGCGTCCGCAACCCCGACCACTCGAACTACGGCACGGACTACTTCCAGATGGACGGCGTCGCGCCCGGCGAGCTGCGCCTAACGGGCAAGAGCTCCGACTACCTGGGGATCCCCGGACGCATTCGCTACGAGGCCCGTCTCGTCGCCCGCACCACTGGCGGTCGGGTGGACGTCGACTATCGAACGCTGCGGGTCACCGGCGCCGACACCGTGGTGCTGCTCTTCGTCGCCGCGACGAACTTCGTCTCGTACCGCGATGTGAGCGGCGATCCGGGCGAGCGCGTGCGCGCCGCGCTGGAACGTGCGCGCTCGAAAACGTTCGAGGCACTCGAGCGCGACCACCTCGCGGAGTACCGCGCCTGGTTCCGTCGCGTGGACATGTCGTTAGGCGGGACACCGGCGGACGTCGTGGCCCTCCCGACCGACGAGCGCATCAAACGGCTGGCCGATCACCCCGATCCCTCGCTCGCCGCACTCTACTACCAGTTCGGCCGCTACCTGCTGATCTCGAGCTCGCGCCCGGGCACTCAGCCTGCGAACCTGCAGGGGATCTGGAACGACAACCCGAATCCGTGGTGGGACTCGAAGTACACGATCAACATCAACCTCCCCATGAACTACTGGCCCGCCGAGAGTGGCAATCTCGCCGAGCTGGTGGAACCGCTCGACCGCCTGGTGCGTGACCTCGCGGAGGCAGGAACGGAGACAGCCCGTGAGCACTGGGGAGCGCGCGGCTGGGTCGTGCACCAGAACACGGACCTCTGGCGTGCAACGGCGCCAATGGATGGCCCCTCATGGGGAGCGTGGCCCGTGGGCGGCGCGTGGTTGATGACGAATCTCTTCGAGCACTATCGGTTCTCGGGCGACGAGCGCGACCTGCGTGCGATCTATCCTCGTCTCCGCGACCAGACACGCTTCCTGCTCGATATCCTCGTGGAGCATCCGCAGAAGCACTGGCTGGTGACCGCGCCGTCCAACTCGCCGGAGAACTTTCCGGCGTGGCCCGGCAACGGGACGTTCTTCGACGAGGTCAGCGGGATCGAGTTGACGGCACGCACGATGACGGCCGGCCCCACGATGGACATGCAGATCATCCGTGAAGTCTTCCGTGAATTCGTCGAGGCCTCCACGCGCCTCGGCACCGACAGCTCACTCGCCGCCGAGGCACGATCGGCGCGCGCGAGGCTGGCGCCTAACCAGGTGGGCAAACACGGCCAGCTGCAGGAATGGCTCGACGACTGGGACGAGATCGAGCCGCATCACCGACACCTGTCGCCGCTGTGGGGGTTGTATCCCGGGCGTGAGATCACGCCCGACTCGTCTCCAGTTTTGCGAAGGCCGCCGAGGTCACGCTCGACCGTCGGGGGACCGGTGGATGCGGATGGTCCTACGCGTGGAAGATGGGGCTGCGGGCGAGACTGGCAGAGGGCGACAGCGCGTGGGCGCAGTTCCGCGCGATGCTGGGGAAGTCGTCGCTGCCCAACCTCGTCTCGTTATGCGGGCGCGCGTTCCAGGTGGATGGGAACTTCGGCGCGACGGCCGCGATCGCGGAGATGCTGCTGCAATCGCACGACGGGACGATCCGTCTCCTCCCCGCGCTTCCCGCAGACTGGTCGAGTGGGTCGGTTCGCGGGCTGAGGGCGCGCGGCGGACTCGAGGTGGACATCGCGTGGGAAGGTGGGCGGCTCGTGAGTGGCACTCTGCGCTCGTCGCGCGGAGGGCGAGTTGCCATTCGCGACAGTGGCGGCCTTCGAGTGACTCGCGGCGGGGCCAAGGTCTCCCTTGCGCGCGCGGCGCGCGGGGTCGTGACGTTCGAAACCGTCGCCGGCGGCATGTACGAGCTCCATCCGGCACGGTCGACGCAGCACCGTTAGCTCTTGCACACGGACGACGCGTGTTCATGATTGGGAACCGGGGTGACGGCTCGACGAGGGAGGGGAAGACTATGCGTCGCTCGAAGCAGACCGCAGTTGTCGCTCGTTCCGTCTCAGTGCTCGTGGTCGTGTCCGTGCTCGTCGCGTCCGGCTGGCGCGCCGCCAGCGCGCAGGTGCCGAGCGATCCATGCGCGCAGGTTACGCCGGCCGAGGTAAGTGCCGCGCTCGGCGAAACCGTCACGGCGGGACAGCAGGCCGGCACGAAGACGTGTTCGTGGTCGGCCGAGAAGCCGACGCACGAAATCGTCTCCCTCATGTACTCGCCGCCTGGCGACTGGAACACGCGCAAGACGCGGGAGATGCCGGGTGTCACGAGGACGACCGTGAGTGGCATCGGCGACGAGGCGTTCGCCGAGACAGCCGGCAATCTCACGACGCTCTACGTGAAGAAGGGAAGCACGATCTTCATGGTGCGCGTGTATGGCGTGCCCGATGTCGGTCGGCAGCTCGCCATCGAAAAACCGATCGCGGAGAAGGTCGCGGCGAAGGTCTGACGGCCGGCGGCAAGCGTTAGCGTTGGCAGGATAGTGGTCCCGCTGCGCCGCCCGCGTAATCAGGAACGCGGCTCGTGAGCTCAGCCTTCGTCCCTCAATGCCTCCGTCGGCTGAATGCGCAGCGCCCGGCGCGTCGGGACGATGCATGCGAGTGCACAGCACAGGATCGTCGACAGCGCGAAGACCGCCGACCGACCGAAATCATCGAGATGCACATCCGACAGGTCGTTGTTCGCGAGACCGAGCGCCAGGACTGCACCAACGCCAATGCCCAGTGCGATCTGAACGAGTGGACGCTTGAAGACGGTCGTCAGGACGTGCCGCGGCTGCGCGCCAAGCGCGACGCGCACGCCGATCTCCCGCGTCCGCCTGGCGACGGCGAAGGCCGTTACCGCATAGACCCCGGCGAGCGACAACATCAGCGTCACGCTCGTTAGGCTGACCAGGAGCTCCAGCCAGAACGCGTCTGGGGACTCCGCCAGACGGGGCAGAGGTTTTGGATCGATCACGCGAAGCGCGGGATCAATCGTCTGTGCAAGCTCGCGGAGACGCACCGCATAGCGCTGCGGGTCGCCGCGAACGTGAATGGCGACACGAAGCGGCCCCGTCTCACGCGGCAGCCTGGTCTGATAGATGGTGGCTCGGCCCCAATCGCCCCTATTGTCGTTCTTGCCGAGATAGGGCACGACACCGACGATCTCATACCACGACTCGGCGGTGGGTTCGCCATCTGCCGAGAACCGAAGCCGGCGGCCAATTGGATTCCGGCCGCCCAGTACCTGATCGACGAAAAACTCGTTCACGAGCACGGCACGCGTCCCACGTTCCGCGTCAGCCGTCGTCAACGCCCGGCCGCGGAGCACGGGCGCACCGACCACGTCGAAGAATCGTGGATCGGCGAACACGACGCCGACGCAGTAGCCACCCACACAGCGTTCACTGTGCTCCGCGGCCGGACCCGCATCCATCTTGATTGCGCGCCAGTTGAGACGCATCAACGGCATTTGATTGGCGTACGTGACGTCCAGCACGCCCGGCTCCGTCCGCAGCCGATCGGCGAGCCTGCGATAGCGGTCCTCGAGCCGCGCCGCCCGCACCGCCGGGGCCGTGTCGCCACTCGCCGCGACGCCGTCGAAGCGATCGATGGCGAGCGTGGCCGTGAGAAATTCTTCGGCCGGGAATCCTGCCGTCTTCTCTCGCGTGACGTCCGCTCCCACGCCGAGCAGCGGCACCGGAAGCACCGTCGTGAGCGCAATCTGCGCGACGATGACCACGGTCCACACGCCACCGAACTGCAACCCGCCGCCGCCGCTCGACGCGGCTCGGAGCCCGCGGTCAGCACCGCCTAACGTCACCTTGACCGCGGGAACGACTCCGGCGATCGCCGCCGCGAACAGCGTCAGGAGAGCGGCATACAGAATCGTCGTCGTCGAAAGCGAGGTGTCGATCCAGAACGGCAACGGACCCGATTCCCCTTCGATCATCGTCCAGGTCGCCGCGAGCACGACGCGCGCAACCAGGAGACCAACCACCGCGCCAATGGCGGAGAGCACGAGCGCCTCGGCAAAGAGTTGCATGACGAGGCGCCCACGGGTGGCGCCGAGTGCGGCGCGAACCAGGAGCTCCCGCTCTCGACTGACGGCGCGGGCGAACAACAACATGGCGACGTTGCCGCACAACAGCGCGGCCAGCAGCACGAGGAACACGTTCATCGACGCCAGCACCAACGGCACCTCGTCGGGCCAAAATCCGACAGCGTCGGTCAGCGAGACGACTTGCAGGCGCACGTTCTTGTGCGTCTCGGGAAACATCGTCGCTGTGCGGGCGCCGATCGCCGCCGCCTGGGCCGTCGCTCCCTCGCGTGAATGGCCCGCCGCCAGCCGCCCAAAGACATACGTTAGGCTCGGACGTGCTTCGGGAATTCGCTCGAGACGCAGCGGTCGCCAGATGCCATTCCGCTGTGGAAATCCGTAGCCGCGCGGCATCACGCCGACGATCGTGGCCGGCGTGCCGCTCACGCGAATGACGCGGCCCACGGCGTCCGCCGCGCCGTCCAGCTTGTTCTTCCAGAAGTCGTATCCGACCACCACGACCTCATCTGCGCCGCTCCGTTCATCGGCTTCCAGCAGCGTGCGTCCCATCGACGCCGGAACGCGCGTCAGCGCAAAGGTCGACGCGGTCACGTTGGCGACGGTCTCCGGCTGTCCGGGGCCGGCGCCGACGGCGATGCTGCGTTCTTCCACCTCGACGGCACTGAGATCGGTGATCGTACCGAGACCGCGCTGCCACAGCTCGTAGTCACGGCGCGACGCGGCGACTCGCGCATTGTCGGCGACATTCCAGTTCCGCAATGCAACGATCGCGTTGCCGTCGGGAAGCGGAATCGTCGGCCAGAGCGCCTGTCGCGCGATCTCGAACCCGACCGTGCCGACGGCGATCGCGAACGCTACGGCAATCGTTGCGATCACGGTGAGCGCAGGATGCTTGACCAGCATGCGACCGCCGAGCCTGAGGTCGAGCACCGAGAATCGCAAACCATCGAAGGCGCGCGGTCCGCGAGCGTCACGCGCGCCGCGCCGAAGGGAACGGATTCGTGCGAGGAGCGATGACATGTGCTGCTTTCTCCCGGTCTATTTGGGAGACGGTAGGCCGGCCGCTTCCGGTGGTCAAGGACGACGTCGGGTCACCCACGCGTTCGATATGCCACCGCAGCAGGCATGCTCGCGGGTCCCGCCACGGCGACGCGACACGTCAGAATACTATGATGACGCCCCCTTCCTCGTACCACATGAGCCCACCGCCCGTGCCGTAGTAGTAGACGCCGGCTGTCGAGAACGTGCGCGTGGCACGGCCGTGGACGAACTCCAGTTTTTCGGCGTTGGCACTCCAGACGTTGAGCCATATCGTGCGAGCCTGCACACCGTCGGGAATGACCCAGGTTACGGTCGCAGGCGCCTTCAGCCTGACCTTATACGGGGTCCAGTGGCCATACTGATCCATCTTCATAGCGGCGTCGCCGACTGTCGGCTCACCCACCCTCACGGTCATCGAGTCCGTGAGCGTGAGACCGTTGAGTGTGACTGACGCTGTGATCCTGGCGACACCCGGCGTGAGACCGGTCACCCGGCCGCCACTGAGCACGCGCGCGACGCCCGAGTCACTGCTGACGTACGTGGCCTCGCCAGCCCAGTCGCCGCCCGAGCCGGGCACCAGTCTCGTTCCGAACTGATCCCACGCGCTGATCGTCAGCTGCTGGTCGTCTAACGGCAAGAGGAAAGTGCTGTCCGGCGTGACTTCGAGTCTGGTAAGAACGGGTTTACGAGCGGTTTCAGAATTGCCGGACTTCACCGCGACGCCATTGTCGGAGTTACATGCGGCGACGAGTGCCGCGAAGAACCACACAAGTGGTGCGAGCGACCGGGTTTTCATGGTAGTGCCTCCGAGTGGATCTTGCGTCCGGCATTGACTCGGAATCCGCCGGCCAATCGGCTCACGTCGGAATTCGCCGTGCAGGCGCCGTCTATATCGTTGGCGCGTTTGACAAACCTCGGCGCGGATGCGACTCTCATCGCGCCTTCCTGCTGTTCGTGTCGACGCCGAGCTTTCCCAGTTCCTCGTAATCCGGCGACGGATCGGCTCACGGGCCCATCGCCGAGTGCATGACCAACCGGCCATCGCAGCTCGTCCGCGTCGCCCCCGGACATGGGAACGACGCCGCCCACAGCACGAAGACATGCATGCACCAGCGCGACGTGACGGAGCTCCTGCATCGTTGGCGTGCCGGCGAGCCAGAGGTGCTCCGCGAGATCGTGTCCCTGCTCTACGAGCCGCTGCGATCGCTCGCTCACCAGCGCCTGCGACACGCGCCGCGTGAAGATTCGCTGAACACGACGGGGCTCGTGCACGAGGCGTATCTCCGCTTCATCGATGTCGCGGGAGTGTCGAGCGACAGCCGAGAGCACTTCCTCGCCCTCGGCTCGCGCGTGATGCGCGCCGTGCTCGTGGACCACGCGCGCGCTCGCGCCGCGGCCAAGCGCGGTGGTGGCATGCCGGTCGTCGAGCTGCACGAGAACACCTGGATCGCGCAGGTCGACATGGACCACGTGACGGAGCTCGATGAAGCGCTCTCGAGACTCGAGGAGCTCGATGAGCGACAGGCGCGGATGGTCGAGCAGCGCTACTTCGGCGGTATGTCGCTGGAGGAGATCGCCCGGGTAATGCAGGTCTCGCTTGCGACGGTCAAGCGTGACCTACGGTCGGCGCGCGCCTGGCTCGCCGCGGACCTGCGCCGCACTGCGCCATGAGCGGCGACCGCGATCTGTGGCAGCGTGCAAGGCCGCTGTTCGATGAGCTGGTCGATCTCGGCGACGAGGCACGACGCGCACGGCTCGACGAGTTGAGGCAGGGCGATCCGGCGCTGTACGACGTCGTCGAGAAGCTGCTGCGCGCCGACGCGAGCTCCGACGATGCGCTCGCCGACTACCACTTCGGGCTGCCGCAGCTGACGAGGAGCACCTCGGGCGACGCGACCGCCGCGCCACCCGATCCGCTCGGCCTCGTGGGACAGACGGTGGCGCAATTCCGCGTGGTCTCGTATCTCGCGGCGGGCGGCATGGGCGCCGTGTACGCCGCCGACGACCTGCGCCTCGGACGCGTGGTCGCGCTGAAATTCCCGCTCCCGTACCAGCACACGGACGCGGTCGTGAAGGACCGCTTCATGCACGAGGCACGCTCGGCCGCCGCGCTCGATCATCCGAACCTCTGCACGGTGTACGAGATCGGCGAGAGCGCAGCCGGCGTCTTTCTCGCCATGCCGTTGTATGCGGGCGAGACGCTGCGTGACCGTCTCGCGCGCGAAGTGAGGCTCACTCCGGGCGACACGATCGAGATCGCTCGCCACGTGGCGCGCGGACTCGCGGCAGCGCACGCGGCTGGCATCGTGCATCGCGATCTCAAGCCCGGCAACGTCATGCTGGTGCCGGACGGCACGGCGAAGATCCTCGACTTCGGCCTGGCGAAGATGCGTGACGTCACCGTCACGAAGTCGCAGGTGACGCGCGGCACGCTGGTGTACATGGCGCCCGACCAACTCCGCGGCGGACGTGTCGATGCACGCGCCGATCTCTGGTCGGTGGGAGTCATGCTCTACGTCATGGTCACGGGCCAGCTCCCGTTCGGCGGCGAGCACGAGGCAGCAATCCTGCACGCGATCCTCCACGACCAGCCCGAGCCTCCATCGCGGCTCGTGCCCGGCTTGCCGCCCGCATTCGATAAGCTCGTCGGCGCGCTGCTGCAGAAGAACCCCGCGCACCGCTATCAGTCCGCCGAGGCGCTGCTCGGCGACCTGGAAGCACTGGCCACCGGCGCTGCGCTCCGGCATCGCGTTCCGCTGTGGACCCGGCTGAAACAAAGCAAGAAGCTCCGCCGCGCCGTCGTCATCCCGATGGTCGCGCTGGTCACGGTCGCGATAGCATCGCTGAGCTGGTCGGTGTTGCGGCCGCGCCTCGCCGCCGATGCGACGGCGCCCATCACGGAGCAGAGCATCGCGGTACTGCCGTTCACGAATGCCGACGCCAACGCCGCCGACAACTATCTCGTCGACGGCTTCTCCGAGCGGCTGACCGCGCTACTCGGGGCCCAACCGGGTAACCGCGTTGCGGCCGGGGCGTCCGCGGGTGCGCTGCTCAAGCGGGGGCTCGATCCGTACGCAGTGGGCACGCGCCTCGGATTCGCGCACATCGTCCAGGGGAGCATGCGGGTTCGCGCAGCCTCGCTCGCGGTCGAGGTACAGCTCGCGCGCGTATCGGACCGCCACGTGCTCTGGTCACGCGCGTTCACGGCGCCGGTGACGTCCCTGCAAGTTCTCGAGCGCGAGGTCGCGGACAGTGTCGACCGCGTTCTGCATCCGAATGAGGCCATCGTGACAGCGCGGCCGCCGACGAGCGACCCCGAGGCACATCGGCTCTTCCTGCTCGGACGCTACGCGTGGAACCAGCGCACGCGTGAAAAGCTCGAGGAGGCGATCGGATACTACGGGGGCGCGACGGAGCGGGACCCGCGCTTCGCGCTGGCCTACGCGGGGCTGGCGGAAGCGTACCTCAACAAGGTGAACTTCCACTACATGCCGGCGGCCGCGGGTCTCGCGAATGCCACGCGAGCCGCGGAGACGGCGATCGCGCTGGACAGCTCGGTCGCGGACGGGTATGCGGCGCTCGGCTTCGCGCTCGTCGCGGGAGGAAAGTCCACGCCGGACGTCTACGTCAGAGCGGAGAGTCTCTTCAATCGCGCCATCGCCGCGAACCCGAGCCTCGCGGTGGCGCACCGCTACAAGTCGATCCTCCTTACGGGGCTCGGCCGATTGGCCGAGGCCGAGTCGCAGACGCGGCAGACGCTCGCGCTGGATCCGCTCTCGCTTCCCGGGAATGCGATGCTCGGCATCGTCTTCGCGGCAGATCACAGGCTGCCCGAGGCGCGTGCTCAGCTGCAGAAGGCGCTCGAGCTCAATCCCAATTTCCCGCTCACGCAGACCTATCTCGGCGAGGTCGAAGCGGCGTTGGGCAATCACGCCGAGGCGCTGCGTCTGCTCGAGTCGGCGTATGGCCGTTCGCCGGGATTCCCCGGCGTGCGGCCGTCGCTGGCGTACACCTATCGGATGGCTGGCCGCGAGGCGCAGGCGCGACAAGTGCTCGCCGAGACGCGCGAGGCTGCACTGACCGAAGAGGCGTGGTTGAACTACGTCGAGACGCTCGCCGTGTTGGGGCAGCCGGACAGCGCGTTCGCCATCCTCGGACAGGTCGAGCGCGAGCAGAAGAACCACGACATCGACACGGACATGCGAGCCAACCCCCTGCTGCGCGAGTTTCGGTCGGATCCGCGGTTCGCGGCCATCATGGCCAGGCGCGTCGAAGGGCAGCGCGTGAAGTGATCGACGCAGCGGCGTTAGGTCGATCGAGGCGGCAATACGCGATGGGTTGGCCGATCAACGGGTACATGCTGGGCGGGTGCGTCGACGCATCGCCGGGCGTCGGTTGGCGACACGCGTAACCCGAGTTGTGCGAAACGGCGCACGGGTTGTCCGAGTTGTTCGATGCTCGGCGCGCGGGACCTCATGTCGTAGATATCCCGGCAGGGCCTCACAGCATATCGCGGTATGCTGGGAGCGCTGTGAACTTCAACTCCAGATCTTTGCGTTGCTTGTTCGCGGCCGTCGGAAGTGGGCGGAGATTTCCTGCGGGTGCCACAGGATTTCGTCCGGCTTACACCGTATGGTGACAATTCAAATGGCATTAGGCGGCGCCACCGTGAGTCCGTGACTCGAGCAGTATTACGCGCGAGTCAGAGTACGGCCCACCAAGGACACGCTATAATCCCTTCAGCTACAGCTCTGATTTCTGGATCGCAGCTGAGCAGGAGCCCGCGGGGCACATTCTCGTGCCGCTCGCGAAAAGTCCGAAGGTGGCGCGCTTCGCCAGCGCTTACCGACTGGCTAGCCTTCACTTCGACTGGCACGAGCTGCCGGTTCTCTTCAAGAACAAAATCGACTTCCTGCCCTGAACTCAGTCGCCAATGATGCAGGTCGCGCGTCGCTCCAGCGTCTCGCCAGACAAGCAAGTCATTGGCTATCAGAGTTTCCAAATGGAAACCGGTGGGTTCGGTCTCTCTGGCGGCGGCCAATGCCAGAGCAGGATCCACGGCATAAAGCTTGGGCGCCTTGATCACTCGCTGACCCGCGTTTCTGGAGTAGGGAGGAACGAGATCAATGAGATAACTTCTCTGAAGCACGTCCCCGATTCCGATCACTCCGCCGCCGGGGCGGTAGTGCTGGCGCCCGATGTCGCGGAGGCGTTCGGCAGCGCGCGCGCCGTGAACGCTGCGCTTCGCCGGGTCATCAAGGACCGTGAACGCGCGCGCAGCTCGGGAGGCCGTTCACGCCGCACAGCCTAACGCCACTAACGAGATCTTGCGCAAGGGGCAGATTTCAAGCATCGCAGTCGCCGCGTGGTGGCTGCGTCCTCCGACGGTTTGGAGACGCGCTTGGGCGTCATCAGCGCGCGCCGCCACCTCCCTTCACCTTCCTGATGGCGGCCACCGCGTTCCAGCGTACGCGGACGCCTTTCGCCAACTCCTCCAGCACCGGGAGTGCGTCCTTGGCCTGCGGGCCAATGGCGCCAAACGCATCGGCGATCGCGCGCTGAACATGCGGGTGTTGTGGTTCGGCTCGGCCCGCGGCCATCAATGCCGGAAAGACGCGCATCGCGCGGGGACCCTGTGCAGCGATCGCCCACGCGCTCGCCATACGCACGCCATCGTCAGGATCCGTGAGTCGCTCCGCCAGCGCGTCCATGGCGGCATCGTTCACACCGCCCGCATCCCGCAACGCCAGGGCGCTCAAGCCCCGGACGACGTGGTCCGGGTCGCCTAACGACTTCGTGAGCGCGGCGACCGCGGGTTGCGCTGCCTCCTTGAGCTGGGTGAGGGCCCACGCCGCCGCAACCCGCTCGTCCACCGACGGCGAAGCCAATCCCGCGCGCAACGTCGCCAGCTGCGTTGCCCCGCGGGCGCCTAACGAACCAATGGCGCGGAGCTTCGCGGCCGGGTCCGATGAGATCACGCTATCAGTCGCGACCCCTCGGCGCTCACGCGCGATGCGCTGCAAGACCAACCCATCGAGGCCCAGATTGTACCCGGTCGACGCGGCGTTCTTTCCCGTACACGTAAAAGTCACGATGTGTTGCCCCTTCGTGAGGCGTGGCCACCCCAACACGCGATCCTCGCCGACGAAGAGCTCCGTATAGTACGCATCGATCGAGAGCCCCGTCCCCATGTTTGCACCCGGCTCGTGCTCGAGCTCCGTCCCCGTCCCCGGCGTCTTGCCGTCGATGAGCACGGACCAGGTCCCGTAGTCCTGCGCTTCAGCGACCTGCGCGATGAGCTCGTACCGTCCGTCCTCGGGAACATCGAACGGGACGTCGATGCGCGACCCGACACCTTCGCCCTCGAAGAACAGAATGTCCTTTCCCCAGAAGACCTCTTTCTGGACGGAGATCTTTCCCTTCGTCGCGACAGCGTCGTTCGCGCGCTGCTCTACTTCGATCTGCGTGGCGTTACCGTGCGGCAGACGCGCCGAGCCGTACGGCGGCTCCGGTTGGTGAGAGGCAATCCCGAGCTGGTACCAGAATGCCACGGTACTGAAGAGGTCTTCGCGCTCTTCGAACGCGCTCCGCACTGTTCCGTCGTTGTTGTACGTCCAACCGGCGTGCTCGATGTCGAACCTCAATTCCTTCGTGAAGGGAATCGGATCGGCGATGTGCCATCGGTACGCGGTCATGCGCGAGCCGAGGTCGGTGCCATCGGCGACGGTGACTCCGAAGTACGGGCCGTCGGCAATGCGCAGCGACCACGCGTCGTTGAAGTAATCTTCCGTTCCCGTGCCCTCGATGTTCGGCTTCTTCTTGCCATCCACGTAGAAGAAATCGTCCCCTTCGCCGAACCATCCGGGCTGATTCTGGATCACACTCAGCACGGTGCCGACGTAATGACCGCGCCCGGTGGTATGAAGGACTTCGTAGGGCGCGCCAAGTGGTGTTGGAAGTGCCTGGCGATACCGCGCGTGAAAGTAGGGCGTGTTCGCGGGGAGCGATTTGTATTTCGACCAATCGACCTGGTAATAGAGATTGGTCACGCGACGGCGCCCCTCGTTCGTGATGGTCACCTTCGCGGACTTGTGAAATGGCATGGGCCAGTACTCGTTGCGCGAACGCCCGGCAGACGCATTGCGCACGATGGCGGAGGTCAACGGGCGCTCCATCCCATGGCCGACGCCAAAGAAGTCGCCTAACGGGGCGTCGACACTGGGCACCGTGCTGCCGTCGAAGTAGATGCGGAGGCGTAGCAGGCGAGGCCACGCGTATTCACTCGCGGCGACGGTGATCCACATGTGCGTGATGACGCCCGGCCCCGTGAGGTCCGCGAGCACCGCCGTCTCGCCCGGGAGTGGCCGCTTGCTGTCGTCGTTGCTATCCAGGTCGGCGTTGTTGCTCGACGAACGAAAGGCTTCGAAGTCGCGCAGCTGCGTGAGGCGCATCGGGTCGAGCGCGGTGGATATCTGCGCCGGCGCTGCGTTGGGTGCGAGCAGCAGCGCGAGAGCGCAAAGCGCAGGCAACGGACGGGCGAAACGCGGCATGGGCATCGGCTCCGCAAAGGAACGTTAGGCCACGGCAGTGAGCACCAGGAAGTTCCCTCGAATTGGCGTGTGTCGCTAGGGGGGCGCGCATTGCGACGTACCACGCGTCTCGGTAAATTCGCGCGGCCGGTTCGCGACCCTCCCCTCGCACATGTATCGCCGCTGACTACGTCTCCACATCGAAGGGATGCGCCGTTGCTCGAGGCGCGCGGCATCGGGATCGGATTTCCCGGTGTGCGGGCGGTCTCGTCGGTCGACTTCGATCTCTTCTCCGGAGAGGTGCACGCCGTGGTCGGCGAGAACGGTGCAGGGAAATCAACCCTCGGCCGCCTGTTGAGTGGTGGATTGATCGGTGACGAAGGATCGCTCTCCGTCAGCGGAGTAGAGCGGCGGTTCGCGTCTCCGCGCGAAGCGATCGCCGCAGGGATCGCGATCATTCCGCAGGAATTGCAGCTGGTGGCGTCCCTCACGGTCGCCGAAAATGTGGCGCTCGGGCGAGAGGCGCGCCTCCCCAACGGTTTGGTGAATCGCGACGCCGCCCGTGCGCTCGCACGACGCGAGCTCGAAGGAGTGGGCGCCACGCACATCGGTGCTGACACACCTGTCGAACTGCTCACGCCGGGCGATCGACAACTCGTCGCCATCGCCAAGGCGCTCGCTGCGCATGCGCGGTGTCTGATCATGGACGAACCCACCGCCGCGCTAGGTGCCGCCGAGGAAGCGCGCCTGGAGCACGTGATTCGTTCGCTCGTTGCCGCGGGAACGGGCATCGTCTACGTCTCGCACAAGCTCGACGAGGTGTTGCGCCTCGCCAATCGCGTCACGGTGATGCGAGACGGCAAGAAGGTTACAACGCTCGCCGCGTCGCAGCTCACCGCCCGCGATCTCGTTCGGCTCATGGTGGGCCGCGACATCCCGCCGAGCAGTGTCACGGCCGTCCCTCCCAAGGCCCGCGAGCTTCTTCGCGTCGAACATCTCTCCGTCGAACGTCGGAGCGAGGAAGCGGGGGCTACGCTGCGTGATGTCTCGCTCTCGGTGCGAGCGGGCGAGGTCGTCGGCCTTGCGGGGCTGGTAGGTGCCGGGCGTACAGACTTTCTACTCTCGCTCGTCGGAGCGCACGGTGGCGACGTGCGCGGCCGCGTCTGGCTCGATGGACACGAGTATACCCCAACGACTCCATCCGAGGCACGCCGCGCGGGACTCGTCATTCTTCCCGAAGAACGGAAGCGTGACGGCATCTTTCCGCAGTTGGGTGTGGCCGCCAACACGACGGTGTCGGCGCTCGAGCGTGTGAGTCGTTGGGGGTGGATCGATCGAGAGCGAGAACGCGACGCCGCCCGCACGCTCATGGCGCGCACGCGGGTACGCTCGGCGACGCCCGACGTGCCGATCCAGACGCTCAGTGGTGGTAACCAACAGAAAGCGCTGCTCGCGCGCTGCCTGTTCTCATCGCCAAAAGTCCTGCTGCTCGACGAGCCGACTCGCGGCATCGACCTCGCCGCGCGCGCGGAGGTGTACGGGGAGTTGCATGAATTGGCGGGCGAAGGCTTCGGCGTCCTCCTCGCATCGTCGGACATGACGGAGATTCTGACGCAGTGTCACCGCGTCATCGTCTTTCGTCAGGGAGCGATTGTCGCGGAGCTCGAGCGCGCCGAGGCGACCGAGGAGAAGATTCTTGCGGCCGCGAGCGGCGCGTCGGCACCGACCGACACGCCCGTGCCTGACCCTGAGCCGCAGGCCGCGCCCGGCGGCGGACCGCCGCCTAACGCCTGGAGCTCGTGGGGCACCACGGTAGCTCGCTGGCGGGGAGCGTTCGGACTGCTGGCTGTTCTGCTGCTCGCCATTGTCGTCTCACCAACTCGCGGAGGTCGCCCGGTCTTTCTCGACCTCGGCAATCTTACCGACATACTCCGTCAGGTCGCAGAAAAGGGGATCCTGGCCGTTGGCATGACCGCGGTCGTGGTCGCCGGAGGCATCGACTTGAGCGTGGGATCGCTGCTCGCCTTTGCTGCGACGCTCTCGGCGTGGCTGCTGATGAAGCAGGGATGGGGATTGCTGCCAACGGCAGCAATCGTCCTGGCGAGCGGCGCCCTGTGGGGAGCGTTGAACGGTGTTGTGGTGGCGCGGTGGCGACTCCCGGCCTTCATCGTAACGCTCGCCACCATGAGCGCTGCCCGCGGCGCAGCGCGGTACCTCAGCGGCGGGAGCGCGATTCCGCTCGGCTTCGGTGCGGGCGGCGCGCCCGAGTCGGTGCACGCGCTGGCCGGACCAATCGTCCCATATGTCCCGGCGCCGGCGTTGATCTTCGCGCTGTCGGTGGGTGCGATGTATCTCTTTCTCGCGCGGACTCGTGGTGGTCGCTACCTGTATGCGATCGGCGACAACGAGTCGGCGGCGCGACTCTCGGGAGTGCGAGTCGGCTGGCATAAAGCGATGGTGTACGTCGTCTCGGGTTTTCTGGCGGCGCTCGCCGGGCTCGTGCACTGCGCGCAGCTCGAGCAGGGAAATCCTAACGACGGCGTATCGTATGAGCTGGACGCAATCGCCGCGGTTGTCATCGGAGGGACGGCGCTCACCGGCGGTTCGGGTGGCGTCGTCGGCACGCTGGTGGGGATGCTCACCATCGGCGTCATCAACAACATCATGGGGCTCAACAACGTCGATGCCAATCTTCAGCTCATTCTCAAGGGCGTCATCATTCTTGTCGCCGTCTGGCTCCAGCGACGCCGCGCTGGCTAGCGTGATTCGACGCGGTGGCGCCCTGCTGCTCGCGTTCGCGCTGGTAGCTGGTTGCGGGAAAGAGCAGGGTGGGAAGAAGCGGATCGGTTTCTCGCAGGCCAACCTCGGTGAACCGTGGCGCGTGGCGATGAACGCCGAGATAGCCGAAGCCGCCAAGGCCCATCCCGAGCTGGAGTTCGTCTACGCGGACGCGCAGCAGGACAATGCAAAGCAGGTCGCCGATGTCGAGACGTTCCTGAGGCAGAAGATCGATCTGTTGATCATCTCGCCGAACGAGGCGAAGCCCTTGACCGCCGTGGTGAAACGGACGTTCGAGTCGAAGATCCCGGTGATCGTGCTCGACCGGAACATCGAGGGCGATACGTACACGACGTTCATCGGCGCAGACAACAGGGCGATCGGGCGTGCCGCCGGCGAGTTCGCCGCCAAACTGCTGAACGGCAAGGGCGACATCATCGAGATCAAGGGACTTCCTGGCTCGACGCCGGCCATCGATCGTAGCGCGGGGTTTCGTGAGGCGATCGCGGCATTCCCTGGCATTCACATCGTGCACGATCCCGTCGCCAATTGGTTGCGGGAGGAGGCGATGACGCAGATGGAGGCGGCGCTCGCGGCGCATCCGAAGATCGACCTCGTGTACGCACATAACGATCCAATGGCGGTTGGCGCCTATCTCGCGGCGAAAGCCAAGGGGCGCGACGCGAGCATGAAGTTCATCGGGATCGACGGTTTGCCGGGACTCGACGGTGGGCGTCAGGCAGTGATCGACGGCAAGCTGGCGGCCACGTTCGTCTATCCAACCGGTGGCAAGGAAGCCGTGGAGACGGCGGCGAAAATCCTGAGAGGCGAAAGCGTCCCACACCACATCACGCTGGCCACCCAAGAAATCACGAAGTGAGCACTTCAGGAGGCGCGTCATGTCCCGTCGCCGTTTCGTTCAACAGCTTGCCGGAACGACCGCCAGTCTGGCCGGTTTCAGCGCGTTAGGCGGGGCGCAACCCGCTCAACCTGTGGGAGCGGCCGCCGATTTCATTCCGTCGTATGCTCGCGCCCAACGCTATCGGTCGCGCAAGCAATCGAGCCACGACGTGACTGGTGGGAACCAGGACTACTGGAACATCAAGGGTGGGGAGACCAAGGAAATTTTCAACGCGAGCGGTGCCGGATGCATCACGCACATCTGGTTCACGATAGCGGCCGAGTCGCCGTTGCACCTGAAGGAGCTCGTGTTGCGCGCGTATTGGGACGGCGCGTCGACGCCAAGCATCGAGACGCCGGTGGGCGACTTCTTCGGCTTGAATCTTGGCGACTACGTCATTTACGAGAGCCAGTATCTCGCGTGCTCTCCCGGCCAGTCGCTCAACGCCTATTTCGCGATGCCATATCGGAAGGGGGCGCGTCTCACGATTGCCAATGAGGGGACGCGAGCGGTCGGGGCATTCTATTCGAACATCGACTATTACGAAGCCGACTCGATCCCCGCCGACGCGCTGTATTTTCACGCGCAATATCGCCAGGCCGTACCCAACCAGGCGCAAACGCTCCCCGGCGCCAAGAATCCTGACGGCGCGACGAACTACGTGTTCTGTGAATCGCACGGCCGCGGGAACCTGATGGGCGTGTCGTTAGGCGTCATTCAGCTGGCGGAGGGGTGGATGGGCGAGGGCGATGACATGATCTTCATCGACGACCCCTCGAAGCCGACGATCATCGGCACCGGATCGGAAGACTATTTTCTGGGAAGCTGGAACTTCGGGGGGCGGATGAATGCGAAGCAGTTTTCGCATCACCAGTATGGTGCACCGCTGATCCAGAGCCCCGAACGGGTGGGCGGACGATATTGTCTCTATCGATTCCACGGCGACAACCCGGTGACGTTCACCCGCTACCTGAAGTACACCATCGAGCACGGCCACGCGAACGATCGCGCCGACAACTTCTATTCGTGCGCGTACTGGTATCAGGATCGGCCGTCAACGGAGTTTCCGACGATGCCAGCGTTGGCAGACCGAGTGCCAAGGAGTCGTTAATCGCTACCTGAACGCAGGCAACAACGGGCGCCCCTCGGGGCGCCCGTTGGCGTTCATGACTCGGTCGGAGACTTACCTCGACGCCGCCGCGAGACGCCGGATCTCGCCGGCCATTGTACGCACGCGAGCACCGTCCTTCGCTCCGGCGACATCCCTGTCCACCTGCTGCGCGAGTGCATTCAACGCCGTTGCACGGGCAGCGCCACTTTTCATCTCCGCCATGTCGAGCGCGGAGGAAATTGCGGCCGTTCGCTCCGATGCGAGCCCGCCGTTCCGCACCAGCTGGTCGAGATATGACCGCACGACGACGAACGCCGGCGGCCACGTCATCTTCGGCTGGCTCTGCGGGTTGTAGGCATCGAATCGCACCAGCTTCGCCGCGGCAATCTCGTTCGCCGACAGGTGCTCGCTTGGCGTCAACTCCAGAATGTCCATTCCGCGATCGAGCTCCGACGAGAAGATGAGGCCGTTCCAGTAATACGCCCCCCACGACCCGCCGATGGTGTTGCCTCCGGCTAGAACGGCGGGTGTGCCCGCTGCCGGCTGCGGCACGTCGGCGCCCTTCGGCGGATCGATGCTGCCGCGGTCGAAATAGCCGATCTCGAAGGCGCTGTCAGGGCTGGTGAAGTCCATGATGCTCACGCCGCCCTGATACCACCCCTGCACGTACAGATCGCGTCCGGGCACCGGGATGATGCCGCCGTTGTGCGACACGCAGTTCTCCTCGGCCGACTGCGCCGACGGGAGCTTGAAGTAGGCACGCTGCGTCTGCTTTTTCTTCGCGTCGAGCGTGATCACCGTGTTGCCGCCAAGCTCGATCATGCTCGACGCCTGGCACATCGGGCCAACGCCGCCGCCCCACTCATCCGTCTGGATGATCTTCTTCCCGTCGTTGCTGAATGCCGCTGTATGCCGGCCCTGGAAGTTGTTCGTATCGGTGAGCGCATCCAGGCGAACCGGCTTCTCGGGGTTCGAGATGTCGACGATGATGGAGTGCGTGGAGCAGGAGGCCGCGAGCAGGTGCATCTCCGGATACGCGGTCACGTCGTGGCAATTGCGCGGACCGGTTGGCATCGCCGGGTCCGGAGCCGGACGGGCAGCGGCGGCTGCCGCCTGGCGCGGGTCTACCGGGGCGCAGAACTGCTTGCACTCGCCGCGGCTATCGAGGCCGGTGAAGATGCGTGCCCCCGGAATCACCGCGGCCTGTTCGGGGTGATCGAGCGGCACCTTGATGATGTCGAGCTGGAAGAGCGAGTTCGTCGGGTCCGCCGGGTCCGTGCCGTTCTTGCACCCCGCCAACTCCGTTTCCGGTCGCGCGGCCTGCTGTCCCGACACGTAGAGGTAAATGATCCGTGGATCCTTCGGGCTGGGAACCAGGGTGTGCGTGTGCGAGCCTTTGCAGGTCTGCACGTTCTTGACGAGCTTCGGCGCCTTGGGATTGGACACGTCGAAGATGCGCACGCCGGCCATGTGGTCCTTCGGATCCTGCACGCCTCCGTCGCCGCAATCGTTGCGGTTGCCCGCGCCCTCGGCGGAGAGGAAGAGCAGGTTACCGACGATGGTCGGGTCACCCTGCGATGTAATGCACTTCGTAACCGACGCCATCACCGGGTTGGCGGGGTCGGTGATGTCCCAGATCGTGAAGCCGGCAAAGTTGGCCTGATAGACGTAGTGGGTGCCGAACGCCATGTCGGAGTTGATGAACTTCAAGCCGGCGGCCGAGTCGAACACCGCCGGCTTCTTCACAAACGACACCTGCTTCATGCCGCTGATCGCAGTGCCCGCGTCGAAACGGCCGGGCTTGAGAGTGCTTCGGGGATCCTTGTTGCTCGGATACGTCTGTGCCGACACCATGGTCGGCACGACGGTCGTCGCCAGCAGCAGGATGGAGCCGCGCATCATACGCATCGAGGTTTATTCCGGGGTGGGAACGTGGGGCGATTCACTCTGGAGGGAGTTGCGACAGCAAGCGCCTCATGATGCCGATTTCGGCGGTCTGGGCCGTGACGACATCGTTGGCGAAGACGTTGGCGTCCACTTCCTGGCCGGCGCCTGGGGACTTGAAGAGGTCGTCGACCATCTTGAGCGCGCCGGCGTGGTGCTTGATCATGCCGTTGAGAAAGAGCCGGTCGAATGCAACGCCCTTCGCCTCGCTCAACGCCTTGAGCTCGTCGTCGGTGAGCATGCCGTCCATCCGCGTCTCGTGCCAGGAGGCCGTGTCCGGGGCGAACTGGTCGTGCCGGTGGAGCCACCCCTGCATGATGAGGATCTCGGGCACCTGCGATTGGTCGATCTTCCGCGAGAGCTTGAGCACCTGCGGATTCGCGCCATTCGTCTCCGCGATCCGCGACATCACGATGGCCTGGGCGTGGTGGGCGATCATCCCCTGCATGAACTCGACGTCCGCCTTCGTGTAGAGCGCGCCCTGCGGGATGGTGATCTCAGGGCCCATGCGGTGCTTGCTGTGATCCATGCCCGCCATTGCATTCTGTGCAAAGGCGCGCGAGGAGGCGCCGGCGAGCACGCAGACAACGGAGAACGCGATTATCGAACGAGAGGCTGTCATGCCGAACGTGCTCCTGAGGCGGGGCCAGCTAATGGAGCAAGCCGGCGGAGAGTGGCGCAAGGGGGGCGCCCGCGATCACGAACGAATACGTCGTGAGCCTCCGGGTTGTTGATGCTCATCCGCAGGGCAGGTGCGACCATGAGACATACTTTCACACGAGAGCACTTCTCGATCGCGTCACATGTTCCAGACCACGATGGAATCAACAAACACGCAGCCGCGTCTTGAAACCGATCGCTTGATTCTGCGCATGCCTTCGCTCGATGATCTCGATCGTTGGGCCGAGATGATGGCGGACGAGAATGCGGCGCGGTTCATCGGCGGTGTCGCGCCGAAGACCATCGTCTGGCGAATGATCATGCAGATGGTCGGCGCCTGGGAGCTGACGGGTATCTCGATGTTCTCCATCATCGAGAAGGCGAGCGGCAAATGGGTGGGCCGCGCTGGACCATGGCAACCGTTCGCGTGGCCGGGCACCGAGGTTGGTTGGGCTTTGCATCCCGACGCCTGGGGCAAAGGCTACGCGCTCGAGGCCTCGGTTGCGTCGCTGGATTACGCGTTCGACATGCTGGGTTGGTCGACGGTGATTCATCTCGTCAATCCGCTGAACCTTCGCTCGCGACGTGTCGCCGAGCGACTTGGAGCGACGCTGAGCGGGGAGGCACGCATGCCGCCGCCACTGGATCACGAACTAGTCGATGTGTGGGGTCAGACTCGCGATGAGTGGCGAGCCAACCGTCAACGATTCGCGCCGCCTAACGATCGCTGAAGCTGGCAAGCGCCTGGACCGAGAGCTCGGCGGTGGCGGGATGAGCCGCCTCTCCTCGTTCGCAGCCTAACTCAGGCGTTAGAGATCGACAGCCCACGCTCATCGCCTGCCCGCGCGCGCGTAGCGGCACCGAAAAAACGAACCCTGCCGATGCGAGGGCGGCGCTCTCGAGCGATGGTCGAGTGGCGGCTTGACACAACGTTAGCTACCTAACATCATTGTTAGGTGGCTAACAATACCAGCGGTTCTGAGCGTGGAACGGTCGGGTCATGGACGAAGCGATGCTATCTGGCGGGCCGCATCGCGATGGAGGCCGCGCTTCGTCCGTACGATCTCGGGGCAACCCAATGGTATGTGCTGCATCGACTGGCGCACGACGGGCCGACGATGCAGCGCGACCTGTTGCGAGCACTCCAGGTCGAACGCGCGACGCTCAGCGTCGTCGTCGGCACACTGGTGCGGAAAGGTCTTATCGAGCAAGTGCCTGATCGCGTCGATCAGCGACAGAAACTCCTCCGGATGACGCGGGCCGGCGTCCGACTGTGGGACAAGCTCCCGGACTTGAGTTTCATCCATAAGACCGCGTTCGATGGCATCGACAGCGCCGATATCGCGGCTGCCATCCGAGTGCTTCGGACCGCTACCGAACGTCTCGAGAATTATTCGCGACAAGGAGCGGACACATGACGATTCTGATAACGGGCGTAACCGGCCTTGTAGGGAGCCGTCTTCTCCCGCGTCTCGTGGAGGCGGGTTTCGATTGCCGCGCCCTCGTGCGCGGCGGCAAAGACGTTCCCCGTGGTGTCACGCCGACCGACGGCGATCTATTGGATGCTGAATCGCTTGGCCGCGCAGTCTCGGGCGTTTCAGCGATCGTCCATCTTGCCGCAGTGTTTCGCATTGCAGACGCCGATCTGATCTGGAAGAGCAATCTCGAAGGTACGCGCAACCTCATTGCCGCCGCGAAAGATCATGCGCCGACGGCCCGGTTCATCATGTCGAGCACCAGCAACATCTACGATGCAAACAGCACGCGCCCAGGGCGCGAAGACGATGCCGTCGAGCCGACACACGCATATCCGGCCAGTAAGCTCGCTGCCGAGAACGAGCTCCGAGCGAGTGGTCTCGATTGGACGATTCTGCGGCTCGGCTTCGTGTACGGCGACAAGGATGGTCATCTGGAGGCGTTACCCCACCATGCAGCCGATGCGAAATGGCATCCCGCCAAGACCATGAGCACGATCCACCATCGCGATATTGCGACTGCCATCCGTCTCGCGCTGACCGGTGCAATGGACGGTCGCGTCGTCAACATTGTCGACGAGGCGCCGCTCTCGATGTATGAGCTCGCCCAGCTCGTCGGCGAACGCCTGGAATCGTCGTCCGAACCGCTGGTCGACCCATGGCACCTCCATCTTGATGGCTCGCTCGCACGCAGCCTCGGCTTTCAACCGACTGTGCGAACCGTCTATCAGGCCGCCCAGGAGAATCTCCTGTGACCATGAATCACGACCGGCTGGATCACGGTCCTGGTAGTGGACCGCGATCCATAGCTCGAGCCTAACGACATGGGACTGCTGACTTTCAGCATCAATGTGACTCTGGACGGATGCGTCGACCATCGGGAAGGAATCGCCAACGACGAGACGCACGCCTTCTTCACCCGGTTGATGGACCAGAGCGGCGCGATGCTCTGGGGCCGAGTCACGTACGAAATGATGGAGGACTACTGGCCAGCGGTCGCTCGCGGTGATGAGGCGGCGCCGCCCGCGCTGCGCGAGTGGGCGGTCAAGCTGGATGCCAAGCCGAAGTACGTCGTGTCTTCGACGCGAACCGACTACCCGTGGACCAACAGCCACCATATCGCCGGCGACCTCGCCACCGGCGTGCAGGAGCTCAAGGACGCCACGCCAGCCGGCGTGCTCCTCGGGAGCGGCAAGCTTGCGACTGAACTGGACAGGCTGAATCTCATCGACGAGTACAAGTTCCTCGTTCATCCAAGGATTGCCGGCCACGGCCCAACCCTTTACCAGAGCGGACTACTCGGCACGCGGCGGCTCGACCTCGTCTCGGCGACGCCGCTCCAGTGCGGCGCAGTCGCCATACACTACCGGCGCGCTCGCTGAGTCCATGCAGCACAGCGTTCCTTGACTCTGTCCCCACTCCTCGCAACGAGCTAGGGCTCCCTAGAGCGATGGTCTCTCTTCTCTCCATTTTCCACGCGTAAAATCCGGGAACTTCACCGGCGCGCTCCCCTTCGCGACCGACATCTCGCTCAGCGGTCCCGGCGCCGACCACGCGGCTGCGTCGTAGACGTCGAAGTCCGGAACCAGTCCCTCTCGCAGGCACTGGACGAGTCGGAAGGCCATCACGTAGTCCATCCCGCCGTGACCACCACTGCGCGCTTTCTCGCCCAACTCGCGCCAGAGCGGGTGTTCGTATCTGGCCTTGTAGCTGTCGATCGAGGCCCAGCGATCCTCCTCGCCCTCGCCTTCGATATAGATGCGCGGCGGGTAGTCCTCGAAGATCGCGTTGGTGCCCTGAATCGAGTTGATGCGCGAGTACGGTCGCGGCGACGAGACATCATGCTCGAGACGAACCGTCCGCCCCTTCATCGTCTTGATGAGCGACGTGTTCAGGTCCCCCGTGACGTACCGCTCCTTCCACCTTGGAGAATCGGCCGGCTCATGGTCCCTGCGCCACTTGGTGAGACCGAGCTCGCGTGTGCTCATCGACACCATGTGGTCGAAGGCATCGCCGCGGTTGATCCCGAGCATGAACGCGACGGGGCCGAGTCCGTGCGTGGGATACAGGTTGCTGTTGCGCAGGGTGTGATGCCGGCGACGCCACAGCCCCTCATCCCTGGTCTCGAACAGAATCGAGCGCAGGTCGTGGTTGTACGCAGCACCGGCGTGCTTGAGCTCACCGAACACGCCGCTCTTCACCATCTGGAGGACGAGCAACTCGTTGTACCCGTAGTTGCAGTTCTCCATCATCAGACAGTGTCGCCGCGTGCGTTCGGACGTGTCGACGAGCTTCCAGCAATCCTCGAGCGTGTAGGCAGCAGGCACCTCGGTGGCGGCGTGCTTCCCCGATTCCATCGCCGCCAGCACCACCGGCACGTGGAATTCCCACGGCGTGGCCGTGTACACGAGGTCGATGTCGTCGCGTCGCACGAGGTCGCGGTACGCCTCGGGGCCGCTGGTAAAGCGCGCCGGCTCGTAGTCGTGCCCGGCCTTCCGCATCTGCTGGACCGCGAGCTCCACCTTCTCGGGCACGGTGTCACAGAGCGCGGTGATTCGCACGTTAGGCACGCCCGTCCACTCGCCGAGCACCGAGCGTCCGCGGAGCCCGGTCCCGACGATCGCGATGCGTACGGTCTCGCGTGGCTCGAACGGGACACCGGCCATCGACGCCGCATTCGTCTCAGGTTCGGTGACGCGGTCGATGGCTGCGTCAGCGGCATCGGCGGCCGTGGCATTGGCACCGAAAACGAACCCCGCCGATGCGACGGCGGCGCTCTCGAGAAAGTCTCGGCGAGACGGGTGTCGAGTCATGTCGCGGAAATTGAGAGGTGAACGACCTATCGTGCCCGCTCGAACGTCGCGTCCATCAGCACCCACAGGTTCGGATCCAGTCGCACATCGTTAGGCTCCGACGGCACGTCGATCCGAAACGCATTTGCCTTCGCGATCATCTCCACCCGATGAATCGTCGGCGCCGCCTCCTTCG
Source organism: Gemmatimonadaceae bacterium (assembly GCA_036274195.1). Classification (GTDB taxonomy): domain Bacteria; phylum Gemmatimonadota; class Gemmatimonadetes; order Gemmatimonadales; family Gemmatimonadaceae; genus JAJKIV01. The sequence continues at coordinate 57,462 of DASUGD010000326.1, forward strand.
ACGCGTACACCGCCACCTCCACCGGCATTCTGAACACACTCCCATCCGTCTGCACCTGATCGAGCGTGATGCGCACCTGCTTCGCACGTGCATCGTACGTCCACCCCCCGGCCACCTTCAGCGTCCCCGGCTTGTACAGCCACTCGTCGAAGAACCACCCGAGATCCCGGCCGGACGCATCCTCCATCGCCCGCCGAAAATCCGCCGTCGTCGCGTTCGCGTTGAAGTGCTGCCGGTAGTACGACCGGATACCGCGCTGGAACGCCTCGTCGCCGATCACGCCCCGCAACATGTGCAGCGTCCAGCTCCCCTTCTGATACGTGTGCGAGCTCGTCACATCCTCCATGCGACTCAGATTCCTGTGGACGATCGTGTAGTCCGGATGCGTCGCGGCGAACGTCGCGACGGTCTGGCGGCTGCTCAACATCCCCCGCACGAACTCGTCCCGGCCATACGCGTGCTCGATGTACAGCTGCGTGAAGTACGTCGCGAACCCTTCGCTCAGCCAGACGTCGTCCCAGTCGGCCTCCGTGACCGCGTTGCCGAACCACTGATGCGCGATCTCGTGAATCACGACGTTCCGCCACCTGACGCTCGGCGTATCCGTCACCGAATTCTCGCCGTACATGATCGCCGACGCGGCCTCCATCCCGCCGCTCACGGTGCTCGACTGGACGTTCGCGAGCTTCTCGTACGCGAACGGGCCGACGTAATCGCTGAAGAACGCGAGCACACTCCGGGTCGGCGTTGCGAAGTCGGCGAATCCAGCGTCGCGATCCTGCGCATACACCCACGTCTCGATCGGCTTGCCCTCGAACGTGTCCACCAGCTGCACCGCAAAGCGCGCGACGCCGAGCGTGAAGAGCCAGGGCGCGATCGGGACGGAATTCCTCCAGTGCGTGAGTCGTCGTTCGCCGGGCAAATCCGTCACCTCCACCCGCAACCCATTCGACACGACCTGATAGTGACTCGGCGCGGTGACAATGAACTCGCTCGTGGCCTTGTCGTATGGATGGTCGATGGTCGGCAGCCACTGCCGCGCCTTGTCAGGCCAGTTGTCGCTGAAGAAGGTGCGGTCACCGTACCTGTTCTTCTTGATGGCGAGGCCGGACGCGGGCGTTCCCGAGTAGCGCACGACCACGCGAGAGCGCTGCTGCGCGGCGGGGGCGGCCGCGAGCGGAATGAGCAGCTCGTCGTTCGCGTGCGTGAACGATACCGCCGCGCCGTCCATCGTGACGGCGGACACCTGCATCCCCTTGCCGCCGTGTGCGGCGTCGGCCTTGGCGAGATCCAGTCGGACCGATCGAACGTCAGGCGCGAGGAAGCGCAGGTCCAGCGTCATCTCGCCGACGATCGCATCGCTCGTGTCCGACAGCTCGATGCGAAAGGCGTAGTTGAGCGCATCGATGCCGGGGTTCTTCGGATACGTGTCGAACGCCGCTGAGGGCGCGGCGGCGAGTGACACGAGCGTCGCGAGTCGGCCGGCGATCGCGGGCAGGTGAAGCATCATGGTCGGTTCGCTTCCGATCGAGGGAGCCTCGAAGCGCCGGAGTCCGCCGCCGACGCGGCCGAGTTGACGCGTTAGGCGCGGGCGCTACTCGGCGGCTTCGAGAGCGGGGTTGCCATCCAGGAACTTGAGCGTGAAGCGCATGGCGGCGATCCGCCAGGTCGGTTGGGGTGACGTGGTGTCGCGCGCGAGCTGGAAATCGTAACTGCCCACGAACACACGCGTGTTGCGCCCGTCCCTCCGGGCGCGGTAGTGATAGGCGATGCCGTAGCAGGATGCGGCGGCCCGGTTGCCAGTCGCGTGGACCACGAAGTTGCCGGCCTGGTGGTGCAGGTGTTCGACCCCGGCGAGCCCGGTCCGCCATCCATCGACGATCTCGGTCGCGTGTTTGGAGCTCACGGGCCCCGCGCCGACGGAGCTCATGTCGAACTCCACTTCGGGAGCGAAGCACGCTTCAACGGCCGGCCAGTCCTTGCGGTCGGTGGCGAGAAAGAGCTCGGTGAGCCGGTCGATGATGCGCTCGCGGTCCAGGAGATCGGCGAGAGTGGACGGCGAGGCGGTGTCGCTTGGGAAGGTTTCGGGCATTGATGTGACGGCTCGAACGAGAGGTGGTTCGTAAGGCACCAGCGATCCGCATGCGGAGGCGGATCGAATGAATCAGCGGCGTTTGTACGGAAAGTACAGGCGACGAGGCGCGGTGTCTCCTCGATGGTCGGCTGCCTATGATCGTTCGTTTGATGACTCGGGCGGCGAGCGCGTGGTTGTGATCGATGCTGCGCCGCGCGGACGCCTGTCGGCGGCTGTATCCAAGGGCTCGCAGGATGTTCCGAGGTCCGTGTGAACGGAATCATCGCTTCATCAACTACTTAGCCGCATGGTGCGTTGAGTACGTCGGGCCCTATCTTGCGACCTGTGGACTGATGAGATGATTCACCGCTCGTCGCAGCGAATCGCCAGAATTGTACGGACTTCTATGCGCACGGTCCTTACAATCGCCGCCTTCGTCGCTGTAGCGTGCGACGCGCCAGGCCGCCCCGGGCCACCGGTGCGCCTCGCCGTTGCGAGTGGCACCGATACAGTCGTCATCAATGGTCAGCGAGCCACGTCGCTTCCGGTCCTTGCGATCGACGCCCACGGGCGTACCGCGAGCGTTGCTGCGATCCGCTACGAGCTCGCAGGTGGCATACACGTTCCGCTCTCGCCCGACGGTGAGGTGACCTGCTCGCAAGCTGGCGACCTCGTCGTCCGTGCCTCTCTGGCGAGCCTCGACACGCGTCTGTCGGTGCTATGCCGGCCCGTCGAACACGTCCGCATACCCGGACCGATTCAGTTTGTCCTCGGCGATTCGGCGCTCGGTCGGCCGCGGGACCTTCCGGTTGAAGCGTATGGCAGGGATGGACGAGCCGTCGCCCTCATCGCAGCGAGCGTCGGCATAATGAACCCGGCGATCGCGTCGCTCTCCCGCCTCACAATGACTCCGCACCAACCGGGTGCGACGCTCGCTTGGGCTTACGTCGGCGAGCGCGAAGCCCGTATCGGAGTGCACGTGTACCAGCGTGTGGATGGACTCAACGCACTCGATACCATCACGCGCATCGTGCCGAAGCGCCGGCTCATCGCGGTGCCCCTTCGGCTGGCAGCGGGCGAGGTACTCCGTCAGCACTTGCCTCCAGGCAGTTGGATGCTTTCGATGCTTCCTGAAGACGATCGCGACCCGACTCGCGTCCGCCTTCGGGTGGAGGGCGCCACGTGCAACCCGGTATTGACGACCCGGCGGCTCATTTGCGGTTCCCGCCTCGGAGCGATGGTCGTCGTTTACCGTCCGCCGGGATCAGCCGACCCGCCAAGGGCGCCGGGCGACCTCCTCATCCGATGGATGGACGGCGAGTAGCCTCATGGGTCGGATCCGCGGTTCACGACCATCATGGCCAGGAGAGTCGAAGGCCACCGCGTGAAGTGATCCGCGCCGGGCCTAACGGTGCTTGCTCACGACGAGTAGCGGGGCGTACTTTGGCCCCGCGGACCGGGATTCCCATCCGAACCGAGTCTCTCGTCAACCAACGAGTTGGCGCGGCCCATAACGCAGTGTCACGCTGCACGCTGAACGGCGAAGCGCATGGCTGACATCACCGAACACCTCTCCACCGCCCTCGCCGGCCGCTACCGCATCGAACGCCGGCTCGGCGAAGGCGGGATGGCCACGGTCTATCTCGCCGAGGACCTGAAGCACGACCGCAAGGTGGCGCTGAAGGTGCTGCGGCCCGAGCTCGCCGCCGTGCTCGGTGCCGACCGGTTCGTGCAGGAGATCAAGACCACGGCGCAGCTCCAGCACCCGCACATCCTGCCGCTCTACGACAGCGGCAGCACGGCAGCGCCGCAGGGCGGTGGCATGGAGTTCCTGTATTACGTCATGCCGTACATTCAGGGGGAAACGCTCAGGGAGAAGCTCGATCGCGAGCAGCAGCTCGGCATCGACGAGGCGGTGACGATCGCCACCGAGGTGGCGGACGCGTTGCAGTACGCGCACGAGCAAGGCGTCGTTCACCGGGACATCAAGCCCGAAAACATTCTCCTGCGCAACGGTCGCGCGATCGTCGCGGATTTCGGGATTGCGCTGGCGGTGAGCGCGGCGGCGGGCGGCCGGATGACGGAGTCGGGCGTGTCGTTAGGCACGCCGCACTACATGTCGCCCGAGCAGGCGACGGCCGACAAGCAGATCACCAACCGCTCGGACATCTACTCGCTCGGCTCGGTCCTGTACGAATCGCTGACGGGTGAACCCCCGCACACCGGCGGGTCGGCGCAGATGATCGTCATGAAGATCGTGACGGACGTCGCCCGGCCGGTGAGAGAGCTGCGCAAGACGGTGCCGCCGCACGTCGCGGCAGCGGTCGCGATGGCCCTGGAGAAGATTCCGGCAGACCGTTTCGACAGCGCGAAGGCGTTCGCCGAGGCACTTCACAATCCCGCCTTCGCCTCGCCCGCCGCGACTCCCGAGATCGTCGGTGCGGCAGGTCCGGTGTCGCGTCGGGTCGCCCTGCCCGCCCTCGTTGCCTTGACCCTGCTGACGACCGCGCTGGCCGCCTGGAACTGGATTCGTCCGAGTCGGCCGTCGCCAGTCGCCCGCTATCCAACGACACTCGGCGCGCCCGGTGCCCTCGATGGAATCACCTTCGCGATCGAGGCAGCGGTCTCCCCCGACGGAGCGTCACTGGTATTCCGTAGTCCGCTGACGGGACCGGGCCAACTCTACATCAAGCGTCGCGACGAGGTGGTCGCGCGTCCGCTGGCCGGCACGGAAGGCGGCTCCGGACCGTTCTTCTCCCCCGACGGCGCGTGGATCGGATTCATCGCTGAGGGCCAACTGCGGCGGATCCCGACCGCAGGCGGAGCGTCGCTCAAGATCGCGGACTCCATAGACCCGACCTTCAACCGCGGCGCGTGGCTGGAGGACGGTTCGATTGTGTACTACGACCTGCCGACCCGCACGCTTCGCCTCCTCCGTTCCGGGGACGCCACAGCGAAAGTGATCGTCTCGCCAGAGAAGATCGGCGACCGGTCCCCGTGGTTGCCCACGCCGCTCCCTTCGTCACGCGGCATCCTGTTCACGGCACATCTCACGACGTGCGTGGGGGTCGTCAGCTGTCGTCCGAGCCAGGTGTACGTGTACGACGCGCGCCGAGACACTATTCGAACGCTCTTCGAAGACGCCATCGGTGCCTGGTACGTTCCCACCGGACACGTGCTGTACCTGACGAGCTCCGGCACTCTCATGGCCGCACCGTGGGACAACGCGGCGCTCGCTACTACGGGGCGGCCGGTCCCGGTTCTCGACGGGGTTCAGGCTCCGGGGTTCCTGATTTCGAACGAGGGGACCGCATATTACCTGCTGGGGCGCCCGGAATTCGCGCCCGGCCCGGTGCCGAATGCCGCCGTCGTGTGGGTGAATCGAACCGGCCAGGTCGAGCCGGTGGATTCGTCGTGGCAGGTCAATACCGGCGGCACTTCCGGGTCTGTGTGGACCGATTGGGGACTCGCACTGTCGCCCGACGGACGGCGCATCGCACTCACGATGCTGACCGATCTTGGCACTGATATCTGGATAAAGCAGTTACCCACAGGGCCGGTGTCGAGGCTCACGCTGGACACTGATGCGGACCGATCGCCGGCTTGGACGCCCGACGGGCGAGCCATCACGTTTCTCTCGAACCGGCCCGTCTCGGCGGATACGGCTCGGCAGGTGAACGGGTTCAACGTCTGGGAGCAGGCCGCAGACGGCACCGGCGAGCCGAGGCTCCTCTGGGGAAAGGGTGGTCCGACTGACGCATTCTGGAGCCCTGACGGCCGGTGGCTCGTGCTCGGCGCAACCAGGTCGACGGGGGCTTCGGCACAGGGAGACATTCTCGCGGCGCGCCCGGGGGTGGACAGTGTGGCGCGCGAGATAGTGGCGACGGGATACGACGAGAGCGGCGCGGCGCTGTCGCCGGATTCCCGTTGGCTCGCGTACGTGTCGAACGAGCAGGGCACGAGCGAGGTGTTCGTCCGCCCGTTTCCAGATGCGAGTGGCGGCAAGTGGCAAATCTCGAGCGGCGGTGGCAGTGCTCCGCTCTGGGCGCACAACGGCCGCGAGCTGTTCTACGTCGCCAAGGGGAAGATGACGGCAGTGACGATCCATCCGGGCCCGCCCTTTTCGGCGGAACAACCCCGCGCCTTGTTCGCGATACCACCCGGCGTTCGCGCCGCATCGTTCGTTACGTTCAGGGGCACGTTTGCGATCACGCCCGACGATCAGCGGTTCGTCATGGTGCGAGACAATAGTTGGGCGGACATGGCGGGGACGCCTACGCTCGTGGTGGCGCAGGGCTTCTTCAACGAGCTGCGGAGTAAGCTGAAGAGGTGATGAGCGACCCGCCATGAACCTCGTTTCAGGTCGCGGGCACCCTAAGTTGCCGCGCGTTGCGCGGCGACGTAGTCGCGCAGCACGCCTGTCTCCGTCTCGAGCACGTCGAGCCGGTATTTGACCAGGTCGCCGACCGACAACACGCCGACCAGCCGCGCCCCGTCGCGGACCACGAGGTGCCGATGGCGATGCGCCGTCATGTGTCGCATGGTGTCTACCACGGAGTCCTCGATATCACAGGTCGGCGCCGCGCGCATCACGTCCTGGACGCGCAGCGAGTTCATCGGCTCGCGCCGGCCGTGGACGGCGCGGACGATGTCGCGTTCGGCGAGGAATCCCGTGACGCCGCCGTCGCCGTCCACGACGGGAAGGCCGCCAATGTTGTTGGCCAGGAGCAGATGAACCGCGGTATCCAGCGAGTCGTGCGGTTTGACGGTGATGAGTGTGGTGGGTTTGCTCCGGAGCAGTTCTCGAACACGCATGGCTCGTCTCCTTGAAGCTCGAGCGGGACTCCATATAGTCTACGCGCGGTACGCTGCGCCGCCATTGTACTCGCGGGGCCATGGGTTCGCCGACGATGACAGCGTCGGCTGCGCCCGTTAGACCTCGCGCGGTACTTGCGATCCGGATCTCGAGTGGATGAGATCGGCAAGCGCTATAGTCGAGCTGGCGCCCTGCGGAAGTGGCGGCCGAGCGCCGCGTCTCACGTTAGGCAACGCGTTGCGTGGCAGTCACACTACCCGCAACGGTGCTGACCAATGATCCCGACGCGACACGTCAGAACACGCGGACGACGCCCCCTTCGTCGGACCACATGAGCCCACCGCCCGAGCCATAGAAGTAGTTGCCGGGTTTCGAGAACGTGCGCGTGGCAACGCCGTAGACGAACTCCATCTTCTCGCGGTCGTCACTCCAGACGTCGAGCCATATCGTGCGAGCAGGCACACCGTCGGGGATGACCCAGGTTACAGTCGCCGGCGCCTTCAGACTGACCTCATACGGGGACCAATGCCCATTCTGATCCATCGTCAAGACGGCGCCGCTGGCTGTTGGCGTACCCACCTGCACGGTCATCGAGTCCGTGAGCGTGCTGTCGGCAATCGTGAGGGACGCTGAGATCCTGGCGACACCCGGCGTGAGACCGATCAGCACGCCGCCCACGTCCACTCGCGCGACCGCCGAATCACTGCTGACGTACGTCCCCTCGCGCGCCCAGTTGTCGCTCATGCCATGCAGCAACCTCGCTCCGAACTGATCCCACGCGTCGATCGTCAGCGGCTGGGCGTCTCCCGGCATGAGGAGGCTGAAGTCCGGCGTGACCTGGAGCCGGGCGAGAACGGCTTCAGGAGAGGGAGGGGGAGGGGGTTCAGTAGCGACGGACTTCGGCGCGACGCCATTGTCACCGCCACACGCGGTGGAGAATGCGGCGCCGAGGCACACGAGGAGTGTGAGTGATCGCCCATGCATGGTAGTGTCCTCAGTGTGGATTCATCGCGTCCAGCACTCGGCGGCGCGTTTGACAAGCCTTCCCGCGGATGCGAGTCTCAGCGCGCCTTCCTGCTGTTCGTGTCGACGCCGAGCTTTCCCAGTTCCTCGTAATCCGGCGACGGATCGGCTCACGGGCCCATCGCCGAGTGCCTGACCAACCGGCTGCGAGGCTGAGGCGCGACAGCTGCTCGCCGAGGCGCGCGGCCGCACTGACCGAGGAGTCGTGGCTAAGAGGAGGAACGTGACTCAGCTACCTAACGGGCAGATGGAGCTGTCGTGGCGCGGCGGCTGGCCTCGACGCCGAACGATGCCGCTCATCGCCGGCGCATCGGTCTTCGCCCTGCTCACACTCGCGGCGCGCTGGCAAGAGCGGCCACCGCTCATGCGAGGCTTCTCGGCTACCTCCGCCGCTGGGGAACGCGCGCTCGAGGCCGAGCTCTCCCGCCGTGTCAGCCGCGACGCCGTCGGCGCGTTCTTCAAGTACCTCACCGCCGAGCCGCATCCAGCGGGCTCCGCGCGGAACAAGGTGCTCGCGGATTTCGTGGCCGCGCGCTTCCGCCAATACGGACTGGAAGACGTTCGGATGCATCGCTACGACGTGCTCCTGCCCTGGCCGCGCGAGGTGAAGGTCGAGATGACCGCGCCAACGCGCTACGTCGCAAGCCTCAAGGAAGACGCATACCCGCAGGACCCGCAGACGGCGCAGGATCCCGGCCCCACCTACCTCGGCATGTCCGCGTCGGGCGACGTCACCGGTGAGCTGGTCTACGCGTCGAGCGGCAACCCGTCGGACTACGACTGGCTCGAGTCGCAGGGAATAAGTCTCGCGGGAAAGATCGCGATCGTGCGCTACTCGGTGCCCTACAGCTATCGGGGCTTCAAGGCGCTGACCGCGCAGAAGCGCGGCCTCGCCGCGTTGCTCATCTACTCCGACCCGGCGGAGGACGGATTCGTCAAGGGCGACACCTTCCCCGCCGGACCGTGGGGCCCGTCCAGTCACCTCCAGCGCGGCGCGATCACGTACGATTTCATGATCGCCGGCGATCCGCTCACGCCCGGCTACGCGTCGCTGCCGGGCGCTCCGCGTATCAAGGCGGAAGACGCGCTCTCGATGCCGAACATCATCATGGTGCCCATGTCGTACCGTGACGCCGAGCCGCTGCTTCGGGCGTTAGGCGGACCGGAGGCGCCGAAGGAGTGGCAGGGCGCACTCGGCTTCACGTACCACGCGGGCGGCGGCGGCGGCGGCGGCGGCGCGAGCACGACGGTGCACGTGAAGGTGGACATGGACAACGCGACGCGTTCCATCTACGTGGTGGAGGGTCGCATTCGCGGGACCGAGGAGCCTGACAAGTACGTCCTGCTCGGCAACCATCGCGACGCGTGGGTGTTCGGCGCGGTGGACCCGTCATCGGGGACGGCCACGCAGCTCGAGCTCGCGCGCGTGTTAGGCATGATGGCGAAGGAAGGCAAGCGTCCGAAGCGCTCGATCGTATTCGCGGACTGGGACGCCGAGGAATGGCACCTGACGGGAAGCACGGAGTGGGGCGAGCAGTTCGCCGACGACGTGAAGAAGAACGCGATCGCCTACCTGAACGTGGACGGCTCGGCGAGCGGGTCAGACTTCGAGGCGACCACGGTGGCGTCGCTCAACGATGTGGTGACGGAGACCGTCCGCGACGTGAAGGACCCGACGAGGGAAGGGTCGGTGCTGGATGCGTGGGGGCGTCGCGACTCGACCGTGCAACGACCGCTCGACTACCCTGCCAACGCACTCGGCTCGGGCTCCGACTATACGGTGTTCCTCAATCACCTGGGCGTGCCGATAGTCGAGATGGATTTCGATGGCCCGTACGGCGTCTATCACTCCATGTATGACGACTACTACTGGATGGCGCACATCGGGGACCCGGGCTTCAAGTACATGACGGCGATGAGCGAGGTGTGGGGACGCATGGCCATGCGTCTCGCGAACGCGGACGTCTACCCGTACGACTTCGCGCTATACGCGAAGCGCGTGGGCACGTTCATCGATTCACTCGCCGCCCAACCGTCGGTTGCGGGTCAGCTGGACGTCTCGGCGGCGCGCGAGGCGACGGCGCACTGGGCCAGCGCGGCCGCGGCGCTGGACAGCGCGCTCTCCATCACCCTCGCCGCGCCGAGCAGTCCGGCGCGGAGCGCGCGGCTGCGTGCGGCGAACGAGGCGATGCGCGCGATGGAGCAGCGTTTCCTCAATGACAGCGGGATTCCCGGGCGTCCGTGGTTCAAGCACGTGTTGTATGCGCCGAAGTACACGTACGCGGCGATGGCGCTGCCCGGGGTGCAGGAGGCGGTGGATCAGGGTGACTGGGCGCGGGCGCGCGCGCAGCTCGCGGTCGTCGCCGCGAAACTCGAGGCCGTGGCAGCTGCGACGCGCGCTGCGGTACCGAAGTGAGCAAGGACGAGCACTCGACGCGCATTGAGCTTCTTGATTACGCTACATAGTTGGCGTTAGGCTACCGCGTGTCGATTCGACCGCTCGCACCAGAACGTCGGCGTTAGAGGCCAATCCTTCCGTTGAATGGGAAAGAAATGCGCGACTTTGAGTCCGTTCTGGCGGGAATGAACAGCGACTTGAACAGGTACTTTCCGAGCCATGGCGAGGTTGTTGATCCGATTTCCGCCTCAGTGCTGAGCGCGATGGACGAACCTAAGTAGGTGGACACAAGTCTTGCATCAAATGTCCGTGCCGGCGCAACGTCCCGGCATGGCCAGACCATTTTTGAAACGTGACGCATTCACGCGAGCCGATCGCCGTCATCCGGCGCGCGCGATGGCCGCGACGACCCTGGCGCGGGTGTATCGACGCCTCGCCGCGGTGCTGGCAATTGCCGAGGGCCAGCCACTCGTCGCCGTGGAACACCAAGCCCTGCGAAGCTCCTTGCCCGCCTTCTGAGCGGGACCGCCGATCGCGCGTTCCGATTCGACGACCTCTGCGCCCTACTCCGGCGCCTCGGCTTCACCGAGCGTCAACGGGGCGGCAGTCATCACATCTTCACGCGCGACGGCGTGCCGGAAATCCTCAACCTTCAGCCCCGCGGTGGCGGGGAGTCAAAGCCCTACCAGGTTCGCCAGGTGCGCGAGATCGTGGTAAAGTACGGCTTAGCCCAGCTACTCGCGGGGGAGAGCGACGATGAAGCCTGAGTACCGCTATGAAGTCATCCTGTACTGGTCCGAGCCGGACCAGGCGTTTATCGCCGAGGTCCCCGAGCTCCCCGGCTGCGCCGCGGACGGCCCTACCTACCAAGCAGCCCTGGAGGCGGCCGAGGTCGTGATCCGCGAGTGGATCGAGACCGCTCGTGAGCTCGGGCGTCCGATTCCGGAGCCGAAGGGCCGGCTGCTTTTCGCCTAACGGTTCGGGAACTCCGCGCGGATGCCAGCTGGCGTCAGTTGAACCGGACCGCGCGACCGGCATGAATGTTAGGCGCGTGACCCGCTCGGTACGTTACGCAAGGCCCCGCGCGCTTGGTTGGTCGGGGCGCGCCAGCTTAGCGCCGGCGTTATAGGGTAACGTAGCTATGCTTGATGACTTACTGGTGCAAAATCTACGGGTTGTGTTCTGCGGCACGGCAGCCGGAACGCAGTCCGCTGCGCAACGGGCCTACTACGCTGGAGTCGGCAACAAGTTCTGGCCGACTCTCGCAGCGGTCGGCCTAACGCCGCGGCAACTAGAACCGAATGAGTTTCGTGAACTCCTGCGATTCGGAATCGGCCTGACGGATCTCGTCCAGGATCAAGCGGGCCCCGACGAGCGCATTCGCTTCTCCGCCGCAGCAGTGGATCGGTTCCGCGAGCGAATCCTCGGCTTTCGTCCCGCATGTCTCGCGTTCAACGGCAAACGAGCGGCCTGCCTCGTCCTCGGCGTTCGTCGCGTCGACTATGGCCGCCAGCAGAGCCGTATCGGCGAGAGCGAGTTATTTTGCGTCCCATCCACTAGCGGCTTGGCGACGCGCCACTGGGATCTCGCCCCGTGGCGCCAACTTGCGGGTCAGGTTTCAGCGCGGGCTGCCGTGTAACGTCCGTTGGAACGGACGGAGCGACCGGCATCAGGTTGTGCGCCTCTGAACCTCCAAGTAGTGCCACCATCGCGACGCCCGTCTCTCACGAGCTCCGCATTTCAACTTGATGCGTTAGGCGACAATCAGATTGATCGAGGTACCATGGTTCACGCGAGCGCCCTACAGAAGATCGCCCGCGTCAGCGCTCCCGCTCGCTGCGCGGCTCCGTCATGAAGAGTAACGGCGAAGCGGCAGTCCGTGCTTGGCGGAGCGTGAGCCGGGTTGCGCACTGGACCCTCCGCTCAATTCCCGAAAGCGATCGCGCGAAGACCGCTGACTTCCGCGTCTGGAGTGGCAAGCGATCGTTCGTCGCCGAAGTAAAGCAGCTCAACCCAAACCGGGATGAGGCCAAGTCTAAAGCCAGAGCGCGAGCAGGTGAGACGGTCGTATGCGGCCATGAGCCCGGAGACCGAGTTCGTCCGCTGATCAAGGAGGCGAATCGACAAATTCGTCCAGTCGCGCGCTGACGAACCGGGGCTGCTCGTAGTCTTCGACACTCGATTAGTAACTCCAGTCGAGCCTTACGACGTGCTCACAGCGATGTACGGCCTTCAGACAGTTGTCTTACAGGTTTACGCCGATCCCCAAACGCGCCCCGAAAAAATTGGCGAGCGCTTTGGCCCCAAACGCGGCGTCGACGCGTCCTACAACCGTGCCGTCAGTGCCGTTGCAATCATTCCCCAGCAGCCCAGGCCTGAACGCCGCGTTTTCGTCTTCCACAATTGCTTCGCTGATGTTCCCTTTCGACCGGGTGAATTAGCCGGCAAGCATATGCGTCACTTCGTTATCGACCAGCCGCACGTCGGTGAGTTCAACGACTGGAGAGAAGTGTAGGCTTGGATCTTCGCCCATCGCCTAACGTGTGGAGCTGTTTAAGGGCGCAATCGCGGCGCCTGCGCGCTGCGATTTGTTCGATGTCCTCGCAGCGCAACTTCAGGCATTAGGCAGGCCTAAGTTCCAGATAGGTTGCACAAGCCAGGTGGTGGTCGCATTTGGGAGTGACTATGGCGTTACGATCTGACAGCTTTCTGCACGCTGTTGCTCTCATCACCGCGGTGGCCACCTCCTTTGGCCACCGCGGCGCGGCCGCTTACGCCGCAACGCCATCATCTGCGCGTTGCACAATGGGCATCCTTCCAGGCCGTCGCGACTCACTCACGACCACGCTCCTCGGGCGAGGGACCCGCGACACCGTTGAAGCCGGCGGCGGCGGCGTCGATCGGTCGATCTGGTATTGGGAGCGCCGCGCGATCTATGGCCAGGTCATCCGCGTGGACTCGATGTTGGGGCCGGGATCCGATCTCGCCCGTCGAGCGCTGACCGCGCGACGGTCGACCGAGGTACTCATTGTTCCCTGGGGGAACAACCCAGGGTGCGGCATCGACGTCTGGAGACCGAGTGCGCTGTGGACGACTCCGGACTCGTCCGGACTCTTCTCGCTCCGATTGCGGCCAGAGTCTCTTTGGGTGTCGGGTCGGCCAACGTTTGATGCGTTCTTCGCAGCGAACTACTCGTACGCGGATGGGCCGTACACGGTCGGACCCCACTCTGTTAGAAACCGATCGACAGGAGCCGACCGCTCGATGACTGCGGCAGAGCTCTTCGCCCTGTACGCCGCGTTACCACCCGTCACACAGTCGCGTGACTCGGTCGCTCTCGCGCGCTTCCGGGCTTGGATGCGCGCGCATCCGACTGTGCGAACGAAGTATCCGGGCGACCAGATCTTGCAGGGCTGGCCTCTTGATGGCCGCCAGTGATCGGGGTTGGGATCGGCCCCTAGCGCGCCGGCCTAACGAACGTTGAAATCGACGGTCGATCTTAGGACTGCGAGCGCTTCGCATTCGCTCTATTTCACTCGCCCGCAGCTAACTCGGGCGTTATGCGGCTATACAGTTGATGTTCAGAAGGATTACCGTGGACAGGAATGCGCGCCGTCCGTTGGGACTCGTTGTACTCGGCGTCACTGCATTAGCAGGCCTTTTCTATAGTGTCTCGGGCTACGCGATGGCTGGTTCCTACACCAGCTCCAATCCCGAGCAACTCGGTCACTGGCAGCGCGTGGCGGCTGTGTATCTAGCGTGCGCTGGCATCTCGGCGCTGATTGTCCTCGGTGCCATGGTCACTCTCTTCCGACGCGGCCGCCACCCACGACGCTCTGATCCGCCAACCGCATAACTGTTGTTCAACCCGACGAGCGCTCGGAGCATCCGGGAGCTGACGCTCGACGGATGCGCTTACGATCTCCCCCCGAGCCCTCGCGCGCGCTACTCTCTCCCCCACCCGCGCACCGTGGCCTCGACAATGATCCAGCGACTCGCCTTTTCCGCCGCTCTGCTCACCGCTATCGCGAGCACCGCGCCCGCCCAGCGCACCGCCGCCGCCAACTGCGCGGCCGTGCGGCAGCAGCAGCTCCCTGATGTGAAGATCACCGAAGCCGTCGCCGTCGCCGCCACGCGCGACACCACGACGCCCGTGCACGTCGCGCACTGCCGCGTCGCCGGCACCATCGGCAAGGAGACCCACTTCGTCGCCCTCCTCCCCGACGCCTGGAATGGGAAGTTCTTCATGGGCGGCGGCGGTGGCTACGTCGGCTCGGTGGACAACGCCGCGATCGGCAGTGTGGACGAGGGCTACGCGAGCGTCGGCACCGACACGGGCCACGAGGGCTCACCGATCGATGCGAAATGGGCGCTTGGGCACCCCGACCGCGTCGAGAACTTCGGCCACCTCGCCGTGCACCGCACGGCGGAAACGGCGAAGGCGCTCGTGAAGGCGTACTACGGCAAGAACCCCGAGCGCTCCTACTTCCTCGGCTGCTCGAACGGCGGACGCCAGGCGCTCATGGAAGCGCAGCGCTATCCGGCGGACTTCGACGGCATCGTCGCGGCCGCGCCCGCACTCGACTTCACGAACTTCGCGACGTCGTTCATCCGGAACGCGCAGGCGGCGTTTCCGAATCCGCGCGCCACCGAGGGGCCGGCGGTGCCGACGGAGGTGCTCGCGTTCGTCGAGCGACGCGTCCTGCAGGCCTGCGACGCGCTCGACGGCGTGAAGGACGGCACCCTCGAGGATCCGCGCGACTGCCACTTCAAGCTGTCGAGCATCGCCGCGTGTCCGGCCGACAAGCCGGGCGCCGACTGCCTGACGAAGGCGCAGCGCACGGTGCTCGACCGCATCTATGCGCCCATCTCGGACGCGCGCGGCGAGGTCTATCCGGGACAGCCGTTCGGCGGCGAGGGGCACGGCGAGGGCTGGCCCGCATGGATCACCGGCGTCGGGCCGCACGAGCTCATCCCCGGCACGGGCATCGTGCCAAGCCTGCAGTTCGCGTTCGGGACGGAGTTCTACAAGTACTTCGTCTTCGGCGACAGCACGTGGGACTACTCGAAGTACGATCTCAGGAACTGGCGGCGCGACACGCAGAAGATCGCGACTATCCTCAACACCACCGATCCCGAAATGAAGGCGTTCAAGGCTCGCGGCGGGAAGCTCATCATCTATCACGGCTGGTCGGACCCGGCGCTCAACGCCAGGCAGACGATCGGCTACTACGATCAGGTGCTGAAGCACGACGCGAGCGCGCGCGATCACGCACGGCTCTTCCTGGTGCCGGGGATGTTCCACTGCGGCGGCGGGACTGGACCTAACGAGGCCGACTGGCGCGGCGCGATCGCGGATTGGGTGGAGCACGGACACGCGCCCGACCGCGTGATCGCTCGCGAGCGCGGCGCGAAGGGCTCGGCCGACAAGACGCATCCGCTCTGTGCGTACCCGGCGCGCGCGATCTACGACGGCAAAGGCAAGACCGACGACGCATCGAGCTACTCGTGCAAGGCACCCTCCTCGAGGCCATGATGCGATTCTCTCGCAGCGCGGTTCTCATCGCGCTCGCGCCGCTCGCGACGGCGACCTTCACTGTCAGCGCGCAGGCGCAAAAGGCGGACGCCGCGTTCGATCGTGCCGCGCTCGAGTCGTACATCCGCGGCGAGATGACGAAGCGACGCATCCCCGGACTCCAGGTCGCCGTCGTGCGCCACGGCAGGGTCGCGTATCACGGCGAGTTCGGGATTGCGAACGTGCAGGACTCCGTGCCCGTCACGCGGCAAACGACCTTCACCATCAACTCGATGACGAAGGCGTTCACGGGCGTCGCGATCATGCAGCTTGTCGACGCCGGCAAGATCGACCTCGCCGCCCCGGTCTCGCGCTACGTCGACAGTCTCCCGGAGTCGTGGCGCGCCGTCACGATTCGTCAGCTCCTGACACACGTGTCAGGACTGCCCGACATCATGAACCCGAACACCGGCGCGATGCCTGGCGACAACGAGACGACCGCTTGGGCCGCCGTGCAGACGATGCCGCTCCAGGCCGCACCCGGCGTCCAATTCAGCTACAACCAGACGAACTACCTCCTGCTCGGGAAGATCATCCACTCGCTGAGCGGAAAGCCGTTCCCGGACTTCATTGCCGAGCGACAGTTTCGCATCGTGGGGATGCAACGCACGGCGGCCGCCGGGTTCGGCGACTCGCACGACGTGATCACGCACGGCGCCCGTGGCTACACGTTCTTCCGAATCGAAGGGGAGGGGCTTCGCACGAGCGACACGCTCGCCAACGTCTTCGAGACGTTTCCGCCGTCGCTCCGCACCGCGGCCGGCATGAGCTCGACCGCGGAGGAGATGGCGAAGTGGATCATCGCGCTCCAGCAAGGGAAGCTGCTCGCGAGCCCGGCCAGCCTCACCACGCTCTGGACGCCAGGGAAGCTGAACGATGGCAAGATCGCCAGCTTCGGCGGCCTGACGAACGGTTACGCGTTAGGCTGGCCGACGGTCGAGCGGTCCTCGCACCGCGCCATCGCGGCGCTCGGCGGCGCGCGTTCGGCGCTCTTCATCTATCCCGACGACGACCTCGCTGTTGTCGTGCTCACGAACCTCCAGGGCTCGCAGCCCGAGCGCATGCTCGACCCGATCGCGAGCTTCTTCGTTCCCGACATCAAGAGCGTCGTCGCCAAGACGCCGTGATCCCACTCGTTAGGTCTATGCCGATACGTGCCGGATCGGTAGATCAGGGAAACGTTGAGATCGGCGTGGTGTTCGGCGGCGAATGGCGCCGGATCGGTCAAAATGTCCGTCGTACCCTCCGAATGGCCTACTGGCTCTTCGCCATCCGCGCCCGTAGCTTCTGCTCTCGGTTTTGAACCCCAAGTTTCTCGCGACGCATCGTGTCCTTCCGACGATCGCAGAGCCGCATTCCCGGAGTAGAACTCAGAGGTCAACCCAAGGAGGAAAGATGAGGCGACTACTTGCTCTTGGCGCTTCCTTTGCGCTGCTCGCAGCAGGACCAGGCGGTGCGTTCGCGGGCGAGGTGAAAGGCCCTCCGGGTACTCTGAACAATACGAATGAGACGGGCGCTCTCGATCATGCGAACTCGGCCTGCGCCGCCAGCGGGCTGAATGACTTCGACCTCAGCGATCCAATAGGACAGACCGTGAGCCAGGTTCAGACAGCGGCCGACTCCTGGAAGTTCTACGGGCTTCCGAAGGGCGCCCCGGGCAAGCTCGGACTCTGCAGGGGCGGAACGGGGGAGCGCTAGTAATACCGCTTGATACGAGGACGCACCTCGGTTGGCCCCACGTTTCGGTGGGGCCAACTCTCGTTTCAGGCTGCGCTCGGGAGCGTGGGAGTGTCATTGATACCGCAGCGCTTCCATTGGTTCGAGTCTCGTACTCCGCCAGGCTGGCAGGAAACACGCAAGCCCGGCCACCCCGGAAAGGACGATGGCCACACCGGCGATCGTCAGCGGATCGCGCACGCCGACGCCGTAGAGCATTGACGACAGCACGCCAGACGTTGCAAACGTCGCGGCAAATCCGATCGCGAGCCCGGCCACCGTCAGCCGCATCCCACCCAGGAACACCAACAGGCGCAGGTTGCCGGCGCTGCCACCTAACGCGGCGCGAATGCCCAGTTCGCGCGTCCGCTGCGCCGTCGTGTACGCAATCACACCATAGATCCCGAGGGTCGCCAGCAGCAGCGCGATGGCTGCAAATACCGTGAAGAGGATGCTCATGACGCGGTTGCCGCGCATGGACTCATCCACGACCTGTTGGAGCGTTCTGACATCGCTCAGCGCCTGATCTTTGTTGACGCGATCGACGGCCGCACGAAGGGCCTTCTGCAGTGACTGCGGGGGCACGGCGGCCCGAACGATGAGATCGACATTGTACGTCGGGCTCTGCTCGTTGGAGACGTACAGGCCGGCGCTGACCTCATCGCCGAGCCCGGTGATCTTCTCACCGGCGATGACCCCAACGATTTCCCAGGCGATCTCCGCGCCGAACTCCGTCCGGCCCGGTACGAGCTCTGGTACGAGGATGCGTTTCCCAATCGGGTCGTCATTGCTGAATTCCCGCTTGGCCAGCGTCTCATTGATCACTGCGACGCGCGGTGTGCCCAGCCTGTCGTTGTCGCTCAAGACGCGTCCGGCAAGCCGCTTGATGCCTAACGCTTCGAAGTAGGACGGACTGACGATCTTGAAGAACGCCGGCGACCGATAGCCCCGATCCACCTGCCCGCGGCCGGCGATCGAGTAAGGCACGCCGTAGCCCCAACCCCGCAGCGGCAATACCGAGGTCATGGCCGTTTCGTGAACACCCGGCACGGCGTCCACCGCGGCACGGATCGAGGCCAGATACGTGTTCAGTTCGACGCGATCGGCGTGCTGGTTTTGAGTAATCGGCAAGCCTGCGGTCAGGACATTCGCCGCAACGAATCCGGGATCCACCCCGAGCAGCTTGAAGAAGCTGCGCATCAATTGTCCCGATCCGACCAGCAGCACGAAAGCGAGCGCGATTTCAGCGACGACGAGAACGCCGCGTGTCCGTCGAGCCCGGCTGCCTAACGTCGTGGCGTGGCCGCCCTGCTTCAGCACCCCCACCAGCGTCGGATTCATGGACCGCAGGGCTGGCAACATGCCGAACAACACGCCCGTTCCTAACGCCACGATCAATGTGAACAGCAGGGCGGTCGTATCCATTCCGATGTCCACCGCGGGAGGTAGCGCGGAAGGAGGAATCAACGACGCGATCCACTTCATGATGAGGTAAGCGACGCCGACGCCCGCGGCGCCACCGCACAGAGAGAGCACGACGTGCTCGATCAGACACTGTTGTGCCAGACGCCAACGACCCGCGCCGAGCGCGGCACGCACCGCCGTCTCGCGTTCGCGCGCAATGCTGCGTGCAAGCGCAAGATTCGCCAGGTTGGCGCAGCCGATCAGCAGCACCAGACCCGTGCCGGCCCACAGGACGGTGACGGCGGTGCGCAAATCCGGACTGATGAGTACGTGGGAAAGGCGGTCGACGGCGACACTCCGGCCCTTGTTCGAGTCCATATGAGCGTCAGCCAGGCGCCGACCGATGACGTCCATCTCGGCCCGTGCTCGCTCGAGTGTCACGCCCGGTTTGAGCTTGGCGGTCGCGCCGAGCCAACGGAAATCACGCCTCGACTCCGAAGGCTGAAAGGCAAGGGGCGTCCAAAGCCGGGTCGAGGCGCGATCGAAGGGCCCGCCCTTAGGAAGGACGCCGACCACGGTGTAGAGCTTCCCGTCAAGCCGAATGTTCCGTCCAAGAATCGAGGAATCGGCGCCGAACCGGCTCTCCCAGAGCGTGTGGCTCAACAGCACCACGTGATCCTTGCCGAGTTGGTCCTCGTCCGGCAGAAACGTGCGGCCTAACGCCGGCTTCACTCCGAAGATGTCGAAGTAATGCGCCGACGCACGGGCAGCCTGGATCAGCACGGGCTCGGTGCCACCAGTCAACGTTGCACGCCAACCAGCTTCCGCGGCCATGTACTCAAAGACCGTGTTGTGCTTCGTCCAGTCGAGATAATTCAGAGTGGAGACGCCGGTGCGTCCGCCGCTCGGCAGCTTTTCTAGCACCCGGACGATGCGATCCGGGTCGGGATACGGCAGCGGGCGGAGCAACAGGCCATTCACCAGGCTGAACATCGCGGTATTCGCGCCGATCGTGAGCGCGATGGTGGCAATCGCGACACCGGCGAAGCCCCGGCTGGTGCGAAGCTGCCGAATCGCATACCGAAAGTCGTTGTGGAACATTGGAACGCTCACCCATCCTTACGCGGTCCTTAAACGTCCATCCGTCCCCGTAGAATGTGAAGGAGTCGCGATGCCCACGCGTACGTCAGCTGCACACACCTTCATGATTGCTGCGCTGCCTGTCGTCCTGCTCGCGCCGCTGCGCGCGACGGCTCAGAAACCCGCGCCGCGCAGTACCTCGTCCGCTGCGGGCGCACCGCCAGGCCTCGCGGCCATCCGCGAGGCGGACCTGCGTCGCGACATGGAGGCGCTCGCGAGCGACGCGATGCGTGGCCGAGAGGCGGGTACGCTCGACGAGTTGCGGGCGTCGGCGTGGCTCGCAGAGAGAGCGCGGGCGGTGGGACTCGAGCCGGCCGGCGACGACGGGACGTACTTCCAATTCTGGCCGATGAGCCGTGCCGTCACGTCGCCCGCGAGCCGCGCCAGCTACGACGGCACGCGCCTCGACCTGGACTCCGAAGCGGTGGTGACGACGCCGGTGGACGCGACGATCGATGCACCGGTCCTCACCGTCGCGACGGGCGCAACGCCGGACTCCTCGGCTGCACGAGGCAAGGTGCTCGTCACCACGCTGCGCGCGCCTTCCGACCTGGCTGGCCGCACCAAGCGGAACGACACTTTCATCTACACGCTCCTCGGCGTGTTCGAGGAACAGCGGCGTCTCTCGAAGCTCGAGCCCGCGGCAATCGTCGTGGTCTGTGATTCCATCGCCGACGCAGGCTTCGAGTTTCCGAACACCTGGTGGCATCGCGGCGAGTACGGGATCGACTCGACCGGCGCTGGCTCGCGCGCGCCGAGCGAAGGGCCGCCGGTCATTCTCGTTAGACGTGCGCCCGGGCAGCGGATCGCGAGCGCGTCGCGCTTCACGGCGACGCTCATCGCCGACCGCTTCATGCAGCCGAGCGTGAACGTCATCGGCCGGATTCGCGGTACGGACCCGAAGCTGCGTGACGAGTACGTGCTCTTCAGCGGTCATCAGGATCACGATGGCGTGCGCTTCCCGATCAACGGCGACTCGATCTGGAACGGCGCCGACGATAACGCGTCCACCAGCGTGGCACTGCTCGCGATCGCGCGCGCCTGGAAGCAGCACCCCGGCCGCCGCTCCGCACTCTTCGTCTGGCACGGCGCGGAAGAGCGTGGGCTGCTCGGCTCGAGGTACCATGCGGCGCATCCGGTGGTGCCCATCACGTCGATCGTCGGCGTGCTGAACGGCGACATGATCGGCCGCAACAACCCCGACACGGCGTCGCTCCTCGGGTCGCAGCCGCCACACCGCAACTCGGCGGCGCTCGTCAGGATGGCGATCGACGCGAACGCGCGCGTGTCACACTTCGCGATCGACTCCATCTGGGACCGCCCGGCCCACCCGGAGGGCTTCTACTTCCGCAGCGATCACGTGCCGTACGCGGCGCGCAACGTCCCGTCGCTCTTCTTCACGACGGTGCTGCACGACATCTACCACACGCCGTTCGACGAGCCCTCGCGGATCGAGTACCCGAAGCTCACGCGGATGGCGAAGTGGATGTACGCGACGGGGTGGGCGGTGTCCCAGACGCGCGAACGGCCGGCGATCGATCCGGGGTACAAGTTCCCGCGTTGAATCGGGTGGGTTACGGCTCTAGAATGGTGGAACTGCCAGGCCCCAGGAGGAATCGCCGTGGCCACGATCGCAGTACCTGCGGGAGCGCGCCAGAACGCTGAGCGCAAGTTTTACACGCGCATGGTCCTTGTTCTCGTCGCACTCGTTTTCCTCGGCTTCGCACCGAGCTTCTACCTGCGCGGGATCGTCCCGCCCTATCCGAGGCCGAACCCGTCGCTTCCGTGGTGGGTCGTTATGCACGGATGCCTTTTCACGGTCTGGATGGGCATCCTAGTTGCCCAGACTCAGCTGATCGCGGGGAGTCACCACAAGGTCCACATGATGCTCGGCAAAGCATCCATGATCTTCGCGATCCTCCTGATCCCTGTGATGTACGTGACCGCGGTGTGGGAAGTCGCACGCGCCAATCAGCCGCCGATGACTGATCCGCTCACGTGGACGATTGTTCCGCTGTCGGTGATCGTCCCGTTCGCGATCCTCGTCTTTCTTGGCTGGAAAAACCGAGCACGCGCGCAGTGGCACAAACGGCTGCTACTTTCGGCCGCGATCCTGTTGATGATGGGCCCGGCTATCGGGCGCCTTCCGCTGGCGCCGCCGACGCGGCTCGGGATCTCCATCCTCCTGCTCCTCGGGCTGGCGCTCTTCATTCCGCTGTTCATCTGGGATAAGCGCCGCGACGGCCATGTTCACCCGGCGACGTGGATCGGGTTCAGCCTTTCCGTGATTACCGTCTCCATTCCGCTGTTGGTTTTCTGGGCCGGCGTGAATTGGGCAGCGATCGCCGCGAAGCTTCCGGGCGTCGCTCCTTCGTGAGCCGTCACGCGAAGCTTCCTGTGATGAAAGCCATCTCGGTCTCGATATTCGCGCTGTTCACTGCGCTTGCTGGCGGCGCGCCTTCCTCCGCCCACGGCCAGGCCGTCCGTGGCGTGGACTCGGTGATCGCCCGGCGCATGGCCACTGCTCACATCCCGGGATTGGTAGCGGCACTCATCGATTCCGGCCGCGTGATCTGGCAAGGCGCCTACGGTTTTTCCAACGTCGCCAAGCGCACGCGAGCCACCGCCAGCACGCCGTTCCAGATCGCGTCGGTCAGCAAGACCATCACCGCCACGGTGCTAATGATGCTGAAGGCCGAAGGCCGCTTTCGTCTCGACGACGACATCAACGCGTACCTTCCGTTCGCCGTCCGGAACCCGCGGCATCCCACGGTTCCGATCACGTTCCGCGAGCTGCTGATCCATCGCGCGAGCATCGACGACAACATGAAGTTCTACGCCCCGCTGTGGGGCGCCTCGAAGGGCGACAACGTAACGCCGCTCGGCACGTACCTCCGCGAGTACGTCACGCCGGAGGGGCACGACTATGACGCGGCGAACTTCCTGGCGGTCGCGCCGGGTGACACGACGGTCTACTGCAACACCTGCTACGCGTTGGTCGGCTACCTCGCCGAGGTGATTTCCGGCGTGCCGTTTGCGCAGCTCTCGGACTCGCTGCTCTTCAAGCCGTTAGGCATGCACGAGACACACTGGTTCGTGAAGGACTTCCCGGCCGGCACGCCGGCGACGCCGTATCGATGGGCAAAGGACACGGGCTGGGTCGCTTACGGACAGAACGGCTATCCCGACTGGCCGGCGGGCACGCTCCGCACGAGCATCCGCGACCTCTCGCGCTTCCTGACGACGTATCTCAACGGTGGCGCGGTGGACGGCCGGCAGGTGATACCGACGAGCGCGATCAACGAGATGGCCCCGCTGGACTTGCACACGGGCTTCCTCACGTGGTGGCCGGTGGGGGTCCGAACCGGCGCAGTACTCTATGCGCACAACGGCGGCGACAATGGCGTGAGGACGACGATGGCGTTCACGCGGCAGGACAGGCGGGGCGTGATCGTCCTGACGAACGGCGAAGCGAGCGTCGACGACCTTGCCGCCGAGCTCTATGCGAGATTGGTCGAGAGTCGGCGCCGGAAAAGCGGCAACAGCCCGTAGCGCGCGGCTGCTTCGAGGTGGAATTCGCTCATGCGGGCGCCGCGATCCGGGCGAGCTCCGCATCGCATTCGGCCACGCCAGCACGGTCACCGATGGCCAGCCGGATGCCGCGACTCTGCTGAAGCAATGTGAACGACGTCGCCTCATCGCCAGTGGCCCTCGCCACCGCCGCGAGCAGCGCAAGCGACTCGGCCTCGCCATACCGGTCCCCCTCGGCTCGGCGCAGCTCGAGACTTTCCCTGCCTAACGACTGCGCTTGCTCGTTGAGTCCGAGCAATCGCGACGCCCAACTCGCGAGCGCAAGGCCATGCGCCACGCCCCACCGGTCGCCGAATCGGCGAAGGCCGTTGATCTCGAGAATCTCCGCGGCACGCGCGGCATCACCCAGTCGCAGGAATGCGTGTGCCTTGATCTCGCGTGCGAAATAGATCAGCCGACGATCTCCGACGTCGTCGAGCGTTCGCTCGGCGCGCTCGAGAAGTGCGAGCGCGTCCGCCATCTCACCCATGCGGCACAGCGTCCACGCGAGAAACGTGTCGGAGAATGCCACACCCCGCCGATCGGCCACCTGTTGGCGCATCACCGAACTCCGCTCCAGGGCCTCGCGCGCCTCGTGGAAGTTTCCTTCGAACAGGGCCGTCGCACCGAGGTTAGTAAGCGCGAGCGCCACCACCCGCGTCGCACCGAGGTCCTCTGCCAGCGTTAGGCATTCGGTTGACAGCTGCCGCGCCTTTCCGAAATCGCACTGCCGCCAGGCGATCCAGCCCAGGTCCGCGAGGGCGCGCGCGATACCTGCCGCATCGTCATGTGTGCGACGAATGGCCAGCACCGCCTCGAAATATTCCTTGGCAGTGGCGACGGCTCCGCTGTTCTGAGCCAGAGTGCCAGCCCCCGTCATGGCGTCAGCGCGTAAACGATCGAGCGCCGGCGCCTGCGACGCCGGCATTGCCAGGACGCGCGCTAGCCTGACACGACCTTCCTCCAAATGCCCGCGGACGAGCCAGTAGCGCCAGAGCGCCGCCCCGAGCGCAAGCGCGCCTTCGGCGTGCGAGCTGCGGATCATCCAGTCGAGCCCGGTGCCAAGGTTGGCGTGATCGCGAGCGAGCGTCGTCAACGCGTCCTGTTGCGTCTCGCCAGTGAGCGTTGGCTCGAGCTGCGTCGCCAGCCGCCCGTACCAATCAGCGTGCCGACCCAGAACGGCGTCCTTCTCGGAGGAGCGCAACAAAGCATCCATCGCGAATTCGCGCACCGTCTCGAGCATGCGAAGGCGTGGATCGTCGCGCTGCGCGCTTTCGCGCATGAGCAGGCTCGCGTCCACCAACGCGGTCAGCGAATCGAGCGTCGACATCCCATACGTGTGGCCATCGGCGCAGACCCACTCGGCGGCTGCAACGGACGCGCCGCCGGCAAAAACGCCAAACCGCGCGAACACCCGTCGTTCGGCATCGGACAACAATGCAACGCTCCAGGCGACGGTCTCGCGAATCGTGTGTTGACGCGCCGGCATGTCTCGTCCACCCCCGGACACCAGGTCCAGCCCGGATTGGAGCCGAGTCGCGATCGTTACGGGAGACATGAGACGGCATCGTGCTGCCGCGAGCTCGATCGCCAGCGGCAGTCCGTCCACGCGCGCACAGATGCGCGCGGCGGCGCCAAGCGTATCGTCGTCGACAGCAAGCGACGGATTCGCCGCAGCCGCGCGACTCAGGAACAAGCGGACCGCGGAATTCGTTCGCAGCGCACCGATATCGGTCGGATCTTCGGGTAGGGCGAGCGGCGCGACGAAGAACTCATGCTCGGCGCGAATCCCGAGTCGCATTCGGCTCGTGACGAGCAGTTTTGCGTTAGGCGCTGCGTTCACCAACCGCGCCAATGCCTCCGCCGCGTCAACAACTTGCTCGAAGTTGTCGAGGACGATCAACACCCGCCGTCCGGCAAGCGACGATGCAATGGCGTCGACCGGATCGCGCCCCGGCTCGGACTCGACTCCACATGCCGAAGCAACGGCGGGAATCACCGCCGCCGAGTCACGCAATGCCGAAAGGTCCACGAACCAGACGCGATCGACTCGAGGCTCGATCGCGTGAGCCACCTGAATCGCGAGCCGCGTCTTTCCCGTTCCACCAGCGCCCGTGAGCGTGAGCAGTGAAAGGCCGGGTTGCTCGAGGAGCGAAGTGGCGATGTGAAGCTCATTGTCGCGTCCGATCATTTCATCGGCAATCACCGGAAGGCGTGACGGCGTGCCCCGCAGTGAGGACGCGTACGCCATGATCCTGGCATTCGGCTCACCGTCCAGATCCTCGCGGACGCGCCGTGCATAACGATCGGCGGTTCTCAGCGCCTCGCCGCGATCGCCTCGCGCGACGAGCGACTCCATGAGGCCAAGCACCGCCCGCGTCTTCAGCGGGTCGAGCTCCAGGAGCCGGCGCCACCAGTTCGACGCCGCCGCGTGGTCCCGCCGACTTTCGGCGTCCGCGGCCAGAGCGCCAAGTGCCTGCTCGGCGGCCTGGCTGAGCCGCAGACGAACGCCATCGAGCCAGTGCTCGAGATCTACAGCTTCGGAGATGAAGACGCCGGCAAGGAAAGACCCGCTGTAGAGATTGGCCGCTGCTTCGAAGTCTCGTCGAGCGATGGCGTGCTCGAACTCCGAGACATCGCTCCGGAGAATGTCACCGTTGAGCGTGAGCACATCGTGCCCGAGCACGAGCTCGTCCTCGCCGGTGTTCCGTTTGAGCGCGTACAACGCCTGCGAGAGCGACGCTCGCGCGCGGGCCTCGCCCACCTCCGGCCAGAGCAGTCCGACGAGGGCGTCCCGGCTCATTCCTTTCTGGCCGGCGGCGGCGAGCGCTGCGAGCAGCACGAGCCGCCGCCGCTGGACGGCCCCGGTCAGCGGACCCTCGTCACCCTCCAGCCACAGGCCCCCGAACGTCTTGAGGCGCAGCACCTTGCGCGGTCCTCCGTCGCCCGAGTGATCCAGATGAGACCGAGTTGAGATCGGCGTTCCATACTAGATCCCGTTCCTTGGACCAGCAAGCAAGGCCGGTGCAGCGTTGGCCATCCTTCTTCTCGCCTTGTCCCATCAACGATCAGAAACGGAGGCGTTATGCAAGCACAGTTGATCACATATCAATTGAAGGACATCTCGCAGGCGGAATATCTGAAGCAAATGGTAGAACCCGATGCCCCGGTGTTGGCGAACGTACCGGGTCTTATTTCCAAAGTCTGGTTGGCGGACGAAGAGAAAAACTCTTTTGGAGGCTTCTATTTGTGGGAGAACAAAACTGCAATGGAAGCCTTCATGCATTCTGACCTGGTAAAAGCGGTCGTAAGCCGACCGTTCGTGAAGAACGTTTCGTCGGTTGACTTCGAGGTCAATCAAAACGCGTCATCGATTACCAGGGGGCTCAAATAGGGAGCAGGGACGACCTTCCGGAGTCGCCTAACGCCCGTACCTGCGCTGGACGAATCAGTACTGATGTCGATGCGTCCGTTCGCAGCCGGCCTGCCGCCGACGTGATAGTGGCCGCCGCAGTCGTGAAGGAGGTGCCGCCATCGAGCGACGCCGTCAAGCCAAACACTCTTTACGTGGAAATACGGAAGACTCGCTTCGTCGTCCCTGACGTGCACCGGGGAACGCGCGGCCAACGCTGGCGCGACAACGCGTGTCTGACGGGTGACCGCCGACCATTGCTCGTCCCTAACGAGAACCCGACTGATGCTGAGACGCGCGCTTCGCTTAGGCCTTATCGCACTTCCCCTCACCGGAGCGCTGGCGCAGGAACCTTCGCCGACCCCGCGAGAACCACGGCTTTGGGTCGCCCGCAACGGCGGCGACGCTCGCGTGTACATCTTCGGCTTCGGAGAGGCGAAGGACACGTCGTGGCTCACTCCTGCCATCCGTCGCGCATTCGACCAGAGCTCTGAGCTGTGGTTGGAGACCGCCGGACCAGGGTCGCCGAGCACCCAGACCCCCGCCGAACGACAGACGGCAGCCGAGCGCATGACGCGGCTCGCTCACGAATCGGGACGCACCTTCTTCGACGTGCTGGAGCCGTCGGTGCGAACACGGACATCGACCTGGCTCGCGGAACTCGGAATCAAGAGAGACTCGGTGCTGACATTGCGCCCCTGGCGGGCCTTCGGCGTCATCGTGGCTGCGTTCTGGTCCACTCGGCGGATGTCATACACGCCGGTCGACGTCGACGGGGTACTCCTGGCGATGGCGCAGGCCTCCGGAAAGCGCGTCGACTACGAGATGCCGACGAGGGAGGCATTCGCGACCTTCATGGCCGCGATGCCGGACCGGGTGCAGAGTCAGTACATCGATTGGCTCCTGGACTTTCTCGACGAGTACAAAAGGGGGCTCAACGACTCGACCGAGACACTCAGCTGGATCGCCGGGAATCCCGGGGCGAGTCCGATGCGGTCTCTCGATCGCATGCGGACGAAGACGCCCGAGCTCTATCAGATGATGCAGCCGCAGCGGAACGTCTGGTGGGCGCGAAAGGTCTACGATCTCCTCGCGAGCGGAGGAACCCATTTCGTCGCGATTGGGCAGTTGCACGTCCTGGGGCCGGACGGCGTTCCCCGCCAGCTCGAGCGCCTCGGAATTCAGGTAGAGTCGCGGCCGTGATCTCCCGTAGGCACACGGACCGCGCCGATGCGATGGTCCGATTCACCTAACGACACGCATCGCGGCCTCGATCTCCGCCGCCGTGTAAGGTAGCGATAGGGGAGTGAGAGGTCGTGCTTCTTGATCGCGATCGACTCGTCGGTGTCGCCGGCGATCGTTGCCAGTGTCTCCATGATGCTGGTGATACGAAACCGGTCAGCAAACCCGAGTGCATCACGTTCGTTCGGGCCTAACGCTGGAACGCGCGCCCACGCCTCCTCGGCCAGCTCCCGGTACGTCTCCAGGCCACTTTCGCCGAGGACGTCAGCGTACGTCGACGCAGCGTCGTGAAAGATTTCCCAGGGACTGCTCCACTCCCACGCGAACAGTCGTCGTCTCGAGCACAAGCCGTTGCCGGAGGGCATCGTCATGCTTTGCGTGGTCGACGATTAACTCGACCAGACTCTCCTTGCTGGAGGCCTCGAGGAAGCCTCGGATGTCCTTCATCGTGACGCGGCGGTCTCGAGCAGCGCGGGCGCGCGTCGCCTTTCGCGTTCGGCTAGGCTGGCTGATCACGAGGACGTGGTGGTTGGGCGGGAGGTGGACGACCCTCCCACAGATTAGCGTGAGACGTTAGGCAGCCCGCGAAGCGAGCGCCTCCCCACCGCGCCAACCATCGCCGGCGCCGGCATCGCCGCGCCGCTCGCCACGCCCTCGGCGCGCAAGCGCTCCTCGAGCGTGTCGATCTCCACATCGCTCGCCCCCGGTACTCGAGCGGCCACCGCACGCGCCAGGATCGACCGCAGTGACTCCGCGTACCACTCGTAATACGGACTCCCGGCCACGCCAGGCCCAATGGGGTACTCGGCGCGCGCGTCGATCTCGGTCAGGCCGGCAGCCGCGAACAGCACGGGGAGCCGCGTCCCCATGTTGCCATGCCGCGCCATGGCGAAGAAGTCGCGGAAGAGCTCGAACGTCCGGTCCCGCAACGGCGTGGGCGGGAACCCCGCGTGCATGACGGAGAAGTCGTATTCCTGGACCACCACCACGCCGCCCGGCTTCACGAGTCCCGAGACCAGGCGCACGATTGCGAGCGGATCGGGGACGTGGATCAGGATGTGGCGTCCGATCACGGCATCGATGTCGGGCGGCAGCGCGAGCTCGTGCAGGTCACCGGCCAGTGTCGAGATGTTGGCGAGCCCCTCGCTTGCCGCGCGCTCCCGCACCACCGCGAGCGCCGTCTCGTCGAGGTCGCACGCGGTGACTGAACCTGCCGGCCCGACGATCCGCGCGGCGAGGATCGCGACGTCGCCCACGCCCGAACCGATGTCGAGTACCCGCATCCCGGGGCCGAGTCCGGCGCGCCGCAGGAGCTGCTCGGTGACCGGGTTGATGATGGAGGCCTGAAGCTGGAGACGCCGGCGTTCCCGGTCGTCATAGCCCATCGCGTAACGAGCGGTCGCGGATTCTGTCATTGGTCGTTGGACCTGAACGGGATGTCCATGATATCGCCGTCAGCCACTGACGGAATCGTGGCGGCCTACGGTTGCTGATGCCGGACCGGAGAGGGCCAGCCCCACAGACGAAGGGGTGTTCGGATGCAGCGATTACCCGGATGCGCCGGATGGCTCCTCGGCAATAGGGCTCCTCTCACAACGAGCCGTAATCTTTGCTGAACTGCCTCGGGACGCATCCAAGTCGCCTCCCGAGGTAGTTCTCTCAATCATCGGCTCGTTGCGTGGTTACGTTAGGCGGTTCGGCGAGCGATCCGGGTGATCCGTGGCATCCGACGCATCCGAACAACCCTTCGTCGTAGATGCCAGCCCTGAAAAGGCCCGGCCCGCGTCGTAAGAAGTAATCCGAAAATGGAGTCTGACCCCAATTACATCGACGGGCGTGAGTACTGCTTGAACCAACTCATCATGTAGAGCATGGTGCGCATCCAGTTGGACGGAATCGACTCCGTCCCATGCCATTCGTTCTCGAATCGAATGAGTCGAGAGGGGACGCCACGCACCTGAAGCGCTGCATAAAACGCTTCGCTCTGCGGCATCGGCGTGCGCATGTCGAGCACGCCCGTCATGAGGATCGTCGGAGTCGTGACGTTGCCGACGTACGCGAGGCTCGACTGCTTGAACCACGCCATCGGGTCTTCCCAGAACGGCTTGTCGAAGAAGGCGTAGGCGAAGTACGGAACGTCTGCGTTACCTGCCATCCCGATCCAGTCGCTCACCGGACAACGGACAGCGGCCGCCGCGAATCGCGTGGTGTGGCCGATGACCCAGCTCGATAGCGCGCCACCACCGCTACAGCCCGAGACGTAGAGCTGCTTGCTGTCGACGTACCCGCGTCCAAGGACCGTATCGACACCGGCCATGAGGTCATCGTAGTCGGGGCCGGGATAGCTCTTTTCGATCGAGCGCACGAAGGCGTCGCCGTACCCGGTCGAGCCCCGCGGATTCAGATAGAGAACCACGAAGCCGCTCGATGCGAAGACCTGCCACATCATGTCGAAGCCGACGCTGTACATCCCCTGCGGCCCGCCGTGGATCTCGAGAAGCAGCGGGTACTTCTTGCTGGCGTCGAAATTGGGCGGCTTGACGATCCACCCCTGGATCTTCGCGCCGCCGCTCGAGGGGTACCAGATTTCCTCAGCGGTTGCGAGAGTCTTCCCTTGCAGGAGGTCGTCGTTGACCTGCGTGAGCTGAGTGATCTGCGCGGCGCCTCTCTTGTCCACCGCCACCCGCACCACGTCACCAGGCTTCTGGAACGAGGTACTCGTGCCAACGAGGTCGCCGGCTTTCGACACGCTGGTGAGCGACAGCAGGTGCGTGCCGGTGGTGACCGGGCGCGGCGCTCCCGTCAGGGGAACGAACAGAATATTCGACGTCCCGCGATCCTGCGGCGACACGTAGAGCCCACTGCCGTCGGGCGCCCAGATTGCGCTTGCGCCACCGAACGTGCCCATCTCGCGGTCGACGGATCTCGTCAGGTCTCGCGCGCCGGATCCATCGATGTTCATCACGTAGAGATCAGCCGTCTGCCAAACGACCGGCAGCAGCTCGCGGCCTGCGAACGCGACCAGCTTTCCGTCCGGCGAAACCTTGGGGGAGAGCCAGGAGCCCTTCGTCGTCGTCAGGGTCTTCATCACGCCTGACGCGACGTCGACCGAATAGATGTTCGTGACGCGGAAATTCTTGTCCGTGGTCGAATCGGCGAACCCGTCGAACAGGATGGTCTTGCCGTCGGGCGTCCAGCTGTGTGCGCCGCCGATGACCAGTCCGTCGAACGCCGCGCCGACGTTCCAGTCGCCGTGCGTGAGCTGACGCGGCGAGCCGCCGTCGGCGGAGACAACGAAGAGGTGCGTGAAGCCCGGGTCCGTGTAGCCGCGGCGATCGGCGCGGTAGTGCAGCCGGTCAGCGATGCGTGGAGCGGGCGTCCACTTCGCGTTAGGCGGCGGAGCCGGGAGGTCGATCTGCCAGTCGGTGCGTTTCGGCACGAACGACGCGAAGGAGATCCACTTGCCGTCGGGTGACCACGAGATGTTCGCTGGTGACTCGGTGAGGCGGGTGATCTGTGTGGTGGAGCCTTCGGCATCCATGTACCGCACAAAGATCTGCGCGCCTTTCGGGTCGTCAGACGTGTTGATGTACGCAATGCGCGTCCCGTCCGGAGACCAGATGGCGCCGCTGCCCTTGGTCAGGAACCGGTTCCTGGTGCCATCGGCGTTCATCACCCAGATGGCTCCGTCCCAGTGGTCGTTCACCTTGTCGACGAAGCCGCGTGTGTAGACGATCGTCTTGCCGTCAGGCGAGATCTGCGGATTGCCGACGGTTTCGAGGTCGAGAAAGTCTTTCACCTGCAGAGTCGAAGCGGCTCCCTGCGCGCGGACTTCCGGGACAGGGGAGAGAAGCGTCAACAGCAATGCGACCGATCCCAGGCTGAGGAACCGCATTCCAACCTCCTCACGTCGTGGTGTTCCGAGGTGTTTCCGGGGGGGCGAGAAAGACTTACACGATCCGAGGGCGAAAGGCTACCTCTCGTTCAACTGGCGCTGCGCTCTCACGCGCACGATCCTGGCGAGTTCAGCGTCGCATTCGGCCACGCCGGCGCGGTCACCGATAGCCTCCCGGATCCCGCGACTCTGCTGAAGCAATGTGACCGACGTCGTCTCATCGCCCCTGCCGCTGGCCGCCGCCGCAAGCAGCGCAAGCGACTCGGCCTCGCCATACCGATCCCCCTCAGCCCGTCGCAGCGCAAGACTCTCCTGACCTAACGACTCGGCTCGCTCGTTGAGTCCGAGCAGGCGCGACGCCCAATTCGCGAGCGCCAGGTCAATCAGAACGCGTCATCGATTACCAGGGGACTGAAATAGCGAGCAAGGATTTCTGTTGGCACAACCGTCCGGAGCCGCCTAACGCTCATCTCTGCGCTGGATGCGACGGGATGCCCCTCTAGCGAGCGATGGACCGAGTGGCCATATCTTGGGGAGCTTGGAGGCTCCGTGGCTCGCAGGAGAACGTCACAACCCAAGTGCGTTAGGTGGCTCAGGTACAGTCAGCGTATGAGCGGAGTGGAGCGAGACATGAACGTGCGCAAGCAGATCAGCGACTACCTGGCCGCACAGCCGGAGCGCAAGCGTGATGACATGCAGATGTTGCACGACACGATATTGCGGCTGATGCCCGACTGTCGGTTGTGGTTCCTGGATGGCAAGGACGAGAGCGGTCGAACGGTCTCCAACCCGAACATTGGGTATGGACAGTTGACCAAAGCCTACGCCGATGGACGAACCCGAGAGTTCTATCAGATTGGCCTGAGCGCCAACACTACCGGAATCTCCGTCTACATCATGGGGCTCGATGACAAGACATACTTGGCTGAGACCTATGGCGGTGAGCTCGGCAAGGCGAGTGTGACGGGGTACTGCATCAAGTTCAGCTCACTTCGCAACATCAACCCCGCCGTGCTCGAAGCGGCGATCCGAGACGGAATTGCGCGCACCAGCGCGTGACGGCCGTTCACATGCGAGATCGCACGCTCACACTCCCCGCGCTCGCCCTGCTGCTGGCGAGCGCCGCCCAGGCCCAGACCGAGTACTACCGTCACTCGGTCTTCGACAACAGCATCCAGCGCGACTTCTACTACAACAGCTTCGCGCAGGCCACGGCACCGAGCACACTCGAGGGGAAGAGCTCGCGCGTGCCGGTCGACAGCCTCCACTTCCTGTCACCGCCTAACGCGCTCCGCATCCACTGGCAGTCGATGCCCGGCGGCGCCTGGGATGCCGAAGTGCACCTCGTCAATTTCCGGAACCGCTTCCCGGGACTGTCCGGGCGCACCCTCTACTTCTGGATCTTTTCACCAACCGCGATCGCCGCGGCCGACCTCCCCGACCTCGTGCTGTCGCAGGCGCGCGAGGGACTTCAGGTCGCGACCTTCCCGGGCAGCTTCACTGCGCCCGAGCCACTCGGCCGCTTCGTCGGCGATCTGCCGGCGAGCACGTGGGTGCGGGTTCGCGTCCCCATGTCACGGCTGCGCAGCGCGTCCGTCTATCCGTTCATCCCGGAGCAACTGCAGAGCGTCGTTTTCCTGCAGGGTCGCGCCGACGGGGCCGAGCACACGTTGCTCGTAGACCAGGTACACGTTGGCGACGAGCCGTCGGCGGCGTCGAAATCACTCGTGACACCCGTTCGACTGACGGCGAAGGGATACGAGCGACACGTGGTGGTGGAATGGGACGCCCCACGCGACGAGCCCGCGGCACACTACGTCATCTACCGCTCGCAGAACAGCGGCGCGTACTTCCCCATCGGGATCCAGGTGCCGGGCGTCCATCGCTTCGTGGATTGGCTGGGACGCACGGGAGCGACGGCAAGCTATCGTGTCGCCGCTGCCGACTGGGACAACCACACGTCCGCGCAGTCGGCGCCCGCGACAGCGTCCACGCGCGCGATGAGCGACGACGAGTTGGTCACGATGCTTCAGGAAGCCGCCTTCCACTACTACTGGGAAGGCGCCGACTCGAGCTCCGGCATGGCACACGAGAACCTGCCGGGCGACGACCGCATCGTCGCAACGGGCGCGAGCGGATTCGGGATCATGGCGCTGCTCGCAGGCGTGGGTCGGGGCTTCATCACGAGGGAACAAGGTCTCGAGCGCCTAACCAAGATCGTTGGCTTCCTGGAGCGCGCCGACCGGTACCATGGCGCGTGGTCGCACTACATGAACGGTGCGACGGGTCGCACGATGGCGGTCTTCGGCATGCTCGACGACGGCGGCGATCTCGTGGAGACCGCGTTCCTGATGCAAGGGCTGCTCACCGCGCGGCAGTACTTCAAGGGCACGAGCCCCGCCGAGCGCTCGCTCTACGGCCGCATCACTCGTCTGTGGGAATCCGTCGAGTGGGACTGGTACCGCGACGCGACGCAGCAGCAGGATTTCATCTACTGGCACTGGTCGCCGACGTGGGGATTCCAGATCCATCACCCGCTGATCGGCTTCAACGAAGTGCATGTCGTCTACCTGTTGGCCATCGCGTCGCCAACGCACGGCGTCCCGGCGAGCACGTACTACTCGGGGTGGGCGAGCCAGGCGCCGAGCGCGCAGTCGTATCGCGAAGGATGGTCGGGGAGCACGGACGGGAAGGACTATCGCAACGGGAAGAGCTATTTCGGCATTCCGCTCGACGTCGGCGTGGGGACGGGCGGGCCGCTGTTCTTCGCGCACTACTCGTACTTGGGCGTCGATCCGCGCCAGCTGCACGACAGGTTCACGTCATCCTACTTCCAGAATTTCCGCAACATGGCGCTGATCAATCGCGCGTACTGCATCGCCAACCCGAAGCACCAGGTCGGCTACGGCGCGGACGCGTGGGGGCTCACCGCGAGCGACGGCCCGTCGGAGTACGTGCCGCACGCGCCCGACGACGCGCACGACACGGGGACGCTCACGCCGACTGGAGCGCTTGCTTCCTTCCCGTACACGCCCGAAGAATCAATGGCCGCGTTCAAGCACTACTACCGCGACCTCGGCGCCGAGCTCTGGGACATCTACGGGCCGCGCGATGCGTACAATCCGGGCTCGAACTGGGTATCTCCGATTTACATGGGGCTCAATCAGGCGCCGATCGTGGCGATGGTCGAGAACCATCGCACGGGATTGCTGTGGCGAACGTTCATGTCCAATCCCGAGATTTCCACCATGCTTCAGATGCTCGACACCGCCGGTAGATAATCAAACGCTGAGCGCGTTAGGCGGGTACCTCATTGCCGCGTACCGCGATCTGACACTGGTTGCCGAGGGCCAATGGGCGCGAGGCGGTCGAGGCGATTCCGTCAGCACCAACCCGAAGTCACGCTGATGGACCATGATGGGGTGGCCCCCAGGTCGGGAGCGGGTCTTGTGGCCCCGTACCTTTGTTCGCATCGTGCATTAGGCCGTCAGCAGAATCGGCACCCTATGCGTCGTTCTGCGCGATAAAGGGCTGCCTAACTGCGTGTAGTACCCCAATCGAAAGTGGTGGCCGCCGCAGGCGGCGGCCATACCGTGAGAGCTCAGCACGAAGCCGCCGCTCGCGGTGGCTGGTCGTTGGCAATGCCAGCAGGGCACGCCGCAGAAGACGTGCTTGCTCTGGGCCCAATGTCGAAGCCGCGCCCACCGGTCACGGAATCGACCGGTGATGACCACAATCCCGCACAACAGGTATCAGGCCCTACCCATCGTGCGGTGAACCGCGCCCGGCGCTCCTTCCGAAAGAGGGGTGCAGGGACGTCTAATCGTGGTGGGATCGTGGTCAGGAGTGCACCGGGTCGCGCGAAACGACCCGGCGCGCGGGAGTGCGGGAGGTGCGAGCGAGATGTCGGCAGAAGCCATGATGGATTCGCTGGACCGCTTGCGAGATGCTCTGGCCGGCCGCTACACGGTCGACCGAGAAATCGGCCGTGGCGGTACCGCGACGGTGTACGTTGGCACCGACCTCCGTCATGAGCGTGCCGTCGCGATCAAGGTCCTTCGGCCCGAGTTGACCGCGATGGCAGGGCATGCGCGGTTCCTGCGCGAGATCAAGATCACGGCCCGCCTGACACACCCCAACATCCTCCCCGTGCTCGACTCGGGGGAGGCGGACGGTTTCGTCTACTTCGTCGCGCCGTTCGTGGAGGGTGAGTCGCTTCGCCGACGGCTCGACAAGGAAAAGCAACTGCCGCTCGACGACGCGATCCTGATCACCAGGGAAGTGTCGAGCGCGCTCTCCTACGCGCACTCGAAGGGGCTGGTCCACCGCGACATCAAGCCGGAAAACATCCTGCTCGAAGCGGGTCACGCTGTGGTCGCGGACTTTGGGATTGCGTACGCGCTCGACGTAACGGGCGTGGATCGCATCACGGAGTCTGGGCTCGCGGTCGGCACGCCGGCTTACATGAGCCCCGAGCAGGCGGAAGGATCGTCAGTTCTCGACGGCCGCTCCGATCTCTACTCGCTCGGCTGCGTGCTTTTCGAAATGCTGGCCGGAAAGCCGCCCTTCACCGGGTCGGCAACAGCGATCCTGCGGAAACAGCTCCTGAATCCGGATCCGCCCGACCTCGGCGAGTTCCGTCCGACGGTGCCGGTCGAAGTCGCCGATGCGGTCAGGACGGCGCTCGCCAAGGCTCCTGAAGACCGCTTCGCCACTGGCGATCAGTTCGACCATGCCCTTGCCGGCGTTAGGGACACGCCGTCAACGAAGCCCACGAAGGTCCGTGAGGGTCGAAAGTCGGCCCTTGAAGTCATACCAAGGCACCTGCGGCGTGCCGCCGCGTTCGCGGTACTGCTGATCCCTTTGGCGTTTGTCCCGTGGGTCAGGCAGGCTGTCGGTAGGCTGATCGAGCCTGCGCCGCTTCCTGCGCCGCGCTGGGTCGGAGTGCTGTCGTTCAAGAACGCTGACTCCGCCGACGCCGCTCTAGCCTCCGGACTGACCCAGTCGTACACCCAGTTGCTGGTGGCACTCACGCCTCGCACCGGGCCACTCTGGGTTCTGCCCTTCCGGGACATGCTGGACGCAGGCGCAGGGTCACCCATCGCCCTTCGAAAAAGCTACCCGCTGGACCTGATCGTGACCGGAGAGGTTCAAAACAACGGAGGGAAGCGGTCGCTGCGGACCGACCTGATCGATTTCCGTTTCGACCCACCGAGAATAGTCGCGTCTCTGTCGGTTCCCGATCCGTCGGACTCCCTCTCGTTGGCATCCGTCCGGGCCTTGGTAGGTCAGACCTTGGCGCTTTCCGCTCCTTCGCCTTCGAGCGAAAGCTCCCCTGCTGTCTGGGCCGCGTCTCCCGCGCGGCGCTCGTACCTGCTCGGCGCGGGGCTCATGCAGCGCGCCTACGATCTGAGCAGCCTTTCGGCGGCAATCGACAACTTCCAGACGGCCATCGATCAGGATGCGCGCTTCGGTCCGGCCTACGTCGGATTATGTGACGCGCTTTGGGAGCGCTATCTCCAAACCGGCCAGGCGACACTCGCCGGAGACGCGACCAGAATGTGCGACAAGGCGGGCGAGCTTTCTCGAACCGATCCCGCCGGACTGGTCGCGCTCGGGAGAACCCAGTACTTCCACGGCGAGCTCGATCGTGCCGAGCGGACCCTTCGGGACGCCATCCGGCAAAGCGCCGGGCCGGAAGGCCACCGCTGGCTCGGCCATGTGCTCGAGGAGCAGGGGAGGTTCGCGGATGCAGAGCGCGAACTTCGCAAGGCGATCGCGTTGCGTCCCGAATTGTGGATCTATCCCGAAGCGCTCGGGGAGTTGTACATGAACATCGAGCGTCACCAGGACGCCCTTGAGCTCCATCGCGAGGTCATTCGACTCTCTCCCGACAACTACATCGGCTACAGCAACATGGGCGCGTCGCTGATGCTGCTGAACCGTCTCGACGAGGCGGAGGAGCAACTGCGGCGGTCGATAGCCGTGCGACCCTCGTCGATGGCCTATCGCAACCTCGGATACCTCGGGATCCTCCGGCAGAAATACGACGTCGCTGTCGTTGCCCTGAGGGAAGCGATCCGGTACGGCCCCGAAGACTGGGTGAGTTGGCGGTGGTTGGCCCACGCCTATCACTGGCGCGGTGATAGGTCGGACGAACGTGACGCGTGGCAGCGCGTCGTCGACTTGCTGCGGTCTCGTCTCGATCTCAACCCGACCAATCAGGACATGCTGTGCAGCATGGCCGAGGCCTTGATTGGCCTCGGAGACACCGCGAACGGTCTCCAGCATCTGACTCGCCTAACGTCGCACCCGATCATCAAGGCATACGATCTCTACTGGATAGGGCGGGCGTACGAAATGGCTGGTCGAAGGAAGGAGGCAGTGCAGTACATCACGCAGGCACTCGCACGCGGATTCGATTCGCATACCGTCGCCGGCGATCCCTGGTTGCGCGCGCTGCGCGCCGATCCGGCGTACCACGGGCCGCGGGAGCAAAGATGACAGCCTGCCGGGATATCACCGACTCAACACCGGGTGACACATGAGAGAGTACACGAACCTGTCGATTCGCATGCGCGATTTCGACGGACAGCGGTTCGCGGTGGAGGTGACGGACAGCCCTGTCGGAAGCATGAGAGACCCTGACTATGTCATGTTCGATTGGGACGTATTACCCCTCCTGGAGAAGCACGACGAGGTGAATGACGAAAAAGGGGAAGACCTCTCCCTGAGGGACCTTCGGGAACTTGGCGAAAGGCTGGGTGGCATGCTCTTCCCCCCAACGGTCCGGGAAGCGTTTCGCAAGAGCGTGGTATGGCTCAGGAGACGGGAGAAAATCTACAAGCCTAACGGCGAGCCGTCTCTACGAATCGTGTTGGACATCGACGATTCGAGGCTCATGTCCTTGCCGTGGGAATACGCGTACATGTGGGAATACGGCAAGCTCGCTCTGGATAACCCCGGCACGTCCGACCAGGTCAAAAAGATCTTGAGTGGGCAGTTGGACAAGAACAAGCAGAAAAAAATCCAAGGGCTTCGCGAGGAATCTCAGCTCTACGGCTTTCTGAT
The DNA here is from genome assembly GCA_036274195.1 of Gemmatimonadaceae bacterium. Taxonomy (GTDB): domain Bacteria; phylum Gemmatimonadota; class Gemmatimonadetes; order Gemmatimonadales; family Gemmatimonadaceae; genus JAJKIV01. The sequence continues at coordinate 96,798 of DASUGD010000326.1, forward strand.
CCGCGACCCAAGGATCTCGATGGTGCGAGTGGAGCCGTTTATTGTGGATCCTGACGAATCACCATACAAAGGGCTCAGCAGCAAGGCGAAGCGCCGCGTTCGCAAAGATACGGCGGCGCGGGAGAGGTTACTGCCACGGCTCTGCATCGCCGTCGCAGATCCGGCCGACATGGAGCAAGCGTACGACGTAACCCTGTACGACGCTGTGATCGACGCATTTAATCGTCAGGAGGCAGGGCTGAAATTCTCCTCCTTCGAGTATGTCAAGAAGACCCCCGATCGCCTCGGCAAAAAACTAGTAAAAGGGAAACGCGAAGCTCAGAAAGCTTTCGACAAGCGCGTCCGGGAACTGGACAGGCGCTGGCTTGTGCCCGCGGTTGACAAGAAAAAAATCGGGTGGAAGGCCTTACTGCTTGATCGCGTGACTCTGAAATCGATGGAGGAGACGTCCAAGTTGCACGTCTTCGACGTCTTCCACTTCGCGGGCCACGGTGGTGTGATCGAACCCTCTTTGGTGGAGGAGGTGCCCAGGACGAAGGGAGAGGGCAAGAAATCGCTTGGACCAGTCCACCGAATCCCGTCGGCGATCCTGAAGGAAGGTCCACCGCGGTCGGGCGTGGATTCCACGCTGGGGCCATTCAATCGCCTGGGGCCATTCAATCGCCTGGGGCCATTCAACCGCCTGGGGCCATTCAACCGCCTGGGGCCATTCAACCGCCTGGGGCCATTCAATCGGCTCGGGCCATTCAATCGCCTCGGGCCATTCAATCGCCTCGGTCCATTCAATCGCCTCGGGCCATTCAATCGCCTCGGTCCATTCAATCGCCTCGGTCCATGGTCTGAGCTAGATCCCGCCTCTCAGGCTGCGGTGTGGCACGAAATGTCACATCCGTTGGCGGCCCAAGTCTGGGGTGCGAACCTCGATGATTGCCCGGAGGACTCTTGGGTTGGATTCGTCGCTCTGGAGGGCTACCGGGGCAGTCCCGACGCCGATACGAGCGCATCCGAAGCCAGGCGGAGCGCATCCGAAGCCAAGCGGAGCGCATCCGAAGCCAAGAAGAGCGCATCCGAGGAGATAAGAGAGCCCCTCTCGAGGGATGTGATGTCGAAGCTTGCGGATGTCGAAGTGTGGTCTGCCACGACGGCCGGTGGCCCACTACCTCGCCTGGACTTGGACGACGTCGAAACGCTCTTGAGGTTGTCCCGCGATGACAAGCAGCCCGGAAGTCTTGGCGACTGGATTGAGATACAGATCTACCGGGTCGAGCGAGAGTACAAACGAGCGAACACGAAAGGGAAGGAGAGGCTCGAGCCTTTGCGGACCAAACTTCGTGAGGCGCAACGGAAGGCGGACGAAGTGAGAGAAAGGAGACGGGAGAAATTCAGCCAGCGATGCTCGGAAGGGCATACGGGGCACGACCTTGTTTTCGCCGAGCGCGTTGCCCGCATCGTGCGGGACATGAACGTCAAAGTCGTTGTTCTGACGACTTGCAGGGGCGGTGTGCGCGGCGTTTCGAGGTGGAGCGGCCTGGCGGCCGCGCTTCTTCGAGCCGGTGTCCCCATCGTCGTAGCCATGCAATTCGCGATTTCCGTCAAAGCGGCTGCGAAGTTCTCGCACGGCTTTTACGACGCCCTGGCACTTGGGAAGTCGATCGACGAAGCGGTCACCGAGGGCAGGGCGGCGCTCCAGGCGGCTCCAGGGAAACTGGGATTCGACGATTTCGGCCTGCCCGTCATCTACTCGCGCTTGCCGAGGACTGTCAGCCTCAGACTCGACGACATTAGCGGTCCGCTATAAGCGGCGTCGCAATGCGATGCCGCGCATCGTCTGGATTGCAGCGCGGCTGTCACGCAGAGACTCGAACTACAGGAGAGTGCCATCAAAGCGGCTCAAGACGGCTTTGAGCCGTCCCCGACGCGCCAGCCAGCTGATCGGGTTGGAGCGAGAGATCCGGAACACCAGGGAGACGAACGAGATCCGTTGCTGCCTAACGTTCAAACGCACCCGTTAGGCCGACAACGCATTTCTTGGTGTCGAGACCTGCATGTTGGAACCGATCTGCCCCCGCCGCGACTCGCCCAGACCAACTTCATCGCGATTCCGCTCGTGGCCCCGCATGTAGCAATATCGAGTGGTTGTTGCCGCGTTCGGAGAGCGGCATCTTGGGACATGCAAACCTTCCGATTCGCTCGGCTCCGCGCCGTGCTGCTCGTCCTTGCCGCGACCAGCCGTGTCGCCGCGCAGGCGCCCGCTTCCACCGCTTCCGCATCTCTGGCCCGCAGCACTCCCGAGCGCGAAGGCATCTCCTCGGCCGCCATCCTCCGCTTTGTCGCGGCCGCCGACAGCGCGATCGACGCCATGAACAGCGTCATGATCGTGCGACATGGCCGAGTGGTGGCGGAAGGCTGGTGGTCGCCGTACGAAGCGTCGGCG
>DASUGD010000327.1:0-6290 GCA_036274195.1 Gemmatimonadaceae bacterium
GTTCGTCCCCTCGGCCGGCGTGACGGTGACCGCGACGGCGACGGGCGGCACGGGCTGGAGCGCCACGGCGGGCCACTCGGCGACCACGCGCACCTGCGCGATCTTCATCGGCGTCAGCGCGGTGAGCCCGGCGACGGTCGAAGCGGAGCCGAAGTGTAACTAACTCGGGTCGCGAATCAGACCCATACCGAAGGGCGGTGGCCTCGTGGCCACCGCCCTTCGTGTTTCGCGGGTCACCAGCCGGGAGTCGATAACGGGTGAACGACACTTTCGGTGATCGCGGACCGCGCGTCACGCGTGTGGTAATGGCGATCGTCCTCGCTGGCGCCGCGCTGCGCCTGTTCGCGTACATGGCCGCCCGGTCCCTGTGGCTCGACGAGGCGATGCTCGCGAACAACATCGTCGGGCGCACGTTCGTCGCGCTCCTGGGGCCGCTCGGTGAGAATCAGAGCGCACCGTGGCTCTTTCTGTTCGGTGAGCGCGCCGCGACCACGTTGGCCGGGCCTAACGAGCTCGCGCTCCGACTCCTGCCGCTCGCCGCCGGGATTGCGCTCCCGTATGTCGTCTGGCTCACCGGGCGCCGAATTCTCGGTGACACCGTCGGCGTCGTAGCGGCCGCCATCACGGCGCTCTCGCCGCTGCTCCTGTACTACTCGAATGAGGTGAAGCCGTACGGGACAGACGCCGTCGTGTGCGCGAGTCTGGTGCTCCTGACGCTTCGCGTGCTCGATGACCCACACCAATCGGCACCGTGGGTCGCGCTACTGCTTGTGGGCGTCTGCGGACTCTGGGTGGCCTTCCCATCCGCGTTCGTGCTCGCCGGGTGCTGGGGCGCGCTTGTCGCGTCGCCCGATGCACGCGGGAGCCGGCATGCACGCCGCATGCTCCCACTCGCGGTCGTTGCGTGGGGCGCTGCCTTCGCGGCGCCGTACTTCCACGTCATCCGACACGCCGCCCACGACGCATTCTTGACCACGTTCTTTGCCGACCGGTTCCTCGTCCCCGGACATGGGGCACTCGTGAGCCTGTGGCGCCTGTGGCAGGACGTGTCGATCGAAGTGTTCGCGGGGCGTGACGCCATCGCCCGCGCTCCACGGAGTGCCGAGCTCGGGTTGTCCGTGGCGATCCTGATTCTGTGCGTGTTGGGCCTGCGGGAAGTAGCACGTCGGCGCGGCGCGGCGGGGGTCCTGCTGCTGGCCGGGCCCATGGCGATCGGGCTGGTCGCATCCACGCTGCGTCAGTACCCGCTCGCCATACGGCTCTGGACGTTTTCCGCGCCGCTGTGGGCGCTCCTCGCGTCGGCTGGCGTGACTAGTGGGGCGCGGGCCGTCGGTGAGCGCACCCGTCGCGTGGGCGCGGCCTCCGTGGCCGCGCTTGCGACCGCATCGCTCCTGTCGCTGGCCGTGCTCGATGCGGCGTTAGGTGTGGCAAGTCCCTACTGGCGCCGTGCCCACATCCGCCCGCTCATCCGTGTGCTGCAGGCGCAGCAGCGCACGACCGGCGACGCGATCTACGTGACCGCTCGCGCGGTGCCACAGTGGCTCTTCTACACCACCGCCTGGCGCGCCGACCCGGCACCCGTCGAGCGCGACTCCGCCGCGGAGTGGCTCGAGGCGCGCACGTGCTCGCGGCCGGCTGCGGTCGCGCGCCCCTGTCAGCTTCTCGGCAAGCCTTCGTCAGTCGTGTACAGGGAAGTTGCCGGGTTCGATGGACGGCCGGACACCGCGTGGGCCTCCGCGGAAGTCGGACGGTTGCGGGCGGTGGCCTCGCCATGCGGATGGGTTCTCATGCACCTGCCGTATCCGGGTGAGCCGGCAGCTCTCGCGGCCGCGTTCGCGGCGCAGGGCGGGCGCGTGGATGACGCGCTGGAGGATCGCGAGCACCCCAACCGCGAAGCGGCGACGAAGGCGTTTCGCGTCTGCTTCGATTCCACCGTGCGCCCCATGTGAGTGCCGCATAACGAGTGAAATCGATGGAGCCGGCACACGAACGATGCCGCTCCCGCCCGTCGGTCAGCCATCTTGTCGCCCATGCGCCCGGCGTTCACGATGGTCGAGTTGCTCGTGGCGATCGTCGTTTTCACGATCGGTCTCGTCGCGCTCGCGGCCACATCCGGCCTCGTCGCCGCTCACGTCGGTGATGGCGGCCGGCTCACCGGCGCGGCTCACGCCGCACGGACGATCCTCGACTCGCTCGGGGGGCGTCGATGTGACGCGCTCATCGGCGGGTCCGCTGCTCGGGACGGCATCGCCACCGAGTGGACCGTTTCGCGCGACTCGTCCTCTGCGCACGTCGCGCTCATCGTCGGGACGGTTCTGCGGCGCGGGAGCCGCCGCGATTCGTTCGCGCTCGTCGTGCCATGCGTGCGCGAGTGACAACCGGCGGCTTCACGACGGTCGAGCTCATGATCGCACTCGTGCTCGGTGGCATCGTGATGGCGGCCGTGGGCGGCGTGCTTCGTCGGCAGCAGCGCTTCTACACGAGCGCGGCGTCGCTCGTCGAGCAGCGCGTCTCGCTTCGCGATGTCACGGGGATTCTGCCGGGCGAGCTTCGCGCGGTGTCGCCTCCGGGCGGCGACGTGCTGGCGTTCTCCGATTCGGCGCTCGAGCTCCGCGCGACCATCGGCACCGCGATCGGCTGTGACACGATTCCAGGAGGTGGTGGGATCGCGCTCGTCGCCCCGTCTGGTCGGCGTGCACAGCTCTCGTCGTATACCACCGCTCCACAGGCCGGCGACGTCGCGCTCATCTACGACGGAGGCGCGACCGACCGAGCCGACGACGACAGCTGGATCTCGCTCGCCGTCGCCGACGTGGCCCCGAGCCCGGCGATGTGCGTCGGATCACCATTCATGTCAATCACGGATGTCGCCACAGCGCCCATGGTCCTTCGCTTCGGCGCCGGCAGTGGAGTTTCTCCCTCCGTCCGGCCGGGTGCGTTCGTTCGCGTGCTTCGTCGCGTGCGATACCGCTTCTACCGTGCAGGCACAGGGGATTGGTACCTCGGATACTCCGAGTGGAATGGCGACGGCTTCACCGTCGTTCAGCCGGTGAGCGGGCCGTTTGCGGCGTATTCATCACGTGGGTCGAGCGGCGTCGCGCTCCGGTACTTCGACGAAGATGGCGTGGAGCTGGTGGACCCTCGCGATGCAGCACGGATTGCTCGCGTGCGCGTCGTCGCCCGCGGGCTGACTCGCGGGGCGCTGTCCGCGACGCGGCCCGTCAGCGACTCACAAACTGTCGCCGTTCGCGTCCGGAACCGATGACGCGTCCACGTCTCCGGGCGCGTGCCGGATTCGCCCTCCCGGTCGCCCTCTTCGCGCTGGTGTTGGTGTCGGCGCTCGTTGCGGGCGCGCTGTTCGTGGCCACCGAGGAGCTGCGAGCGGGGCGCGGGGATAGCGCGGATCAGCGGGCGTTGGCCGCGGCGGAATGGGCGCTCGACCGCGCGATCCTCACCTGGGATTCACGGCGAAATGTCACGCAGCGCGTCGGTCGCGTGGACACGCTGATGACGGAATATGGACCGCCTAACGATACGACGGTCGTCGTCGCCACGCGCGTGCAGGGCCGAGCGGTGTGGATGGCAGCGACGGCAACGCGCGGCGGCGATGGGCGGTCGATCCCGGCGCGGCATACGATCGCGGCATCGCTCCGCCTGGTTACGGCTCCGTTTCCCACGCCTGCTGCTCTCACCTCGAACGGTGGCGTGGTCGTCGACGGCGGCGTCGTCGATGGACGCGCCGGGCCAACACCGGTCGACTCCGTCAACTGCACGGAGTCGGCGTCCGCGGCCGGCATACGGGTGCTGGATGTGTCACGTGTCACATGCCCATCGTGCGGGACGTCGTCCGGTTCCGGAGTCTTTGGCCTCCCGCCGATCGATTCCGGCGGGATCACCGACTCGACGATGGCGACCGTGGTGAACGCGACGATCTCGTCACTCGCCGGACGCGCTTCCGTCGACCTGCCCGGCGGCACCATGACACCGCGTCCCACGCCCGGGGATGCGTTCTGCGATCTCACGGATCCGTACAACTGGGGCGACCCGGGTGGGAGCTCCGCGTGTTCCAACTGGCTTCCGGTGATTCACGTGCGTGGGAGCGTGGTGTTGGCTGCGGGGTCGGTCGGGCAGGGTATTCTCGTCGCCGACGGAAGCGTTAGGGTGGAAGACGGCGCGCGATTCGTGGGCGTGGTCATGGCGCGTGGTGACGTCGCGGTGCGAGGGCTCGGCGCGGAGATCGCCGGTGCGGTGTTCGCTGCGCCGGGGAGCACCCAGGAGGTGTCACGCATCAGCGACGGCGGGTCGATCCGGTTCGACCCCTGTGCCGTGCAGCGCGCGTCGCTGAGCACCGCGCGTCTGGTGCGGACACCGGAGCGATGGTGGGTCGAGCTGCGTTGACGGTCAAAATGCCCGATCGCAACGGCGACGAAATCCGTCGAGAACATTCGCGTTCATGCGTTCCGGTTTCACCGAGCATCGCGTGCCTGGCGTGGGAATTCCCACGGCCGTCGCGTGACTCGCGACACACATGTGCAGGTGCCAAACACTCGGCGTCACACGCTGTTACCGCCACCGACGGGCAATCGTGTAGTTGGCAGATTCGACCGGGCTAACGGTCAAAGTGCCTGTGCCTCGATCGCTCGTCAGGCAGGTCGATCGTGACACGTTAGGCAGGCCCGGTTGGCGTCGCGCGACGCCGCTTGCAACGGTCCGCGCCGCATGTAGGGCGAAGGCAACGACTCCGGCGCCCGGTTTCCGGCGTTCGGTACGATCCACCTCGACTCGGCACCCCTCGCTATGGCGCTCTTCGGACGGAAGAAGACAACGATCGGCCTGGACATTGGCTCGGGCCTGATCAAGGTCGCGGTCATCGACCACGGGCGCGGCGAGCCCGAGCTCACGAAAGTGGCCATCATGCCGCTCATCGCCGACGCGATCGTCGAGGGCGAAATCATGGACGCGGGCCTCGTGACCGACGCGGTTCGCAACGCCATCGATGCGGCCGGCATCAAGTCGAAAGAGATCGTGACCGCCGTCGGCGGCCGCGACGTGATCATCAAGAAGATCCAGATCGAGCGGGTGCGCGAGAGCCAGGCGCGCGAGCTCATGCGCTGGGAAGCCGAACAGCACGTGCCGTTCGACATGGAGTCGGTCGAGCTGGATTTCCAGATCCTCGATCCCGACGCCGACGGCATGGAGATGAGCGTCCTGCTCGTTGCCGCGAAGCGGGACCTGATCGAAACGAAAATGCACCTGTTGACCGACGCGGGCCTCACGCCGACGGTGGTCGACGTCGACGCGTTCGCGCTGCACAACGCGTTCGAGCTGAATCATCCCGACGCCATGACGGGCGTCGTCGGGCTGATCAACATTGGCCACGAAGTCACGAACATCAACATCCTCGACGACGGCGTGCCGATCCTCACGCGTGACATCACGGTGGGGACGCGGCGATTCCGCGAGGATCTCCAGCGTGAGCGTGGGCTCGGCGCCGAAGAGGCCGAGCTGCTGCTCCAGGGATACGATCGGTCGCCGCATCTGGATGCCGTGATCGAAAGTCGTGGCGAAGAGATCGCCGTGGGTATCGAGCGGGCGGCCGCGTTCCTCGCGTCGTCGTCGCGCTCCGGCAATCAGATGCGCGCGGTCTACACGTGCGGGGGCGGCGCCCGCGTGCCCGGACTCACCGAGGCGCTCGCCAACCGCCTGCGCGTACGCGTCGAGCAGGCCAACCCGCTCGCGAACCTCAAGGTCCGCGACGGCGCGCTCGATGCGCTCGTGACCGACGAGGTCGCGCCGCTGCTCATGCTCCCGATCGGGCTCGCACTCCGTCAGGCTGCCTAACGTCCTCCACCGCGACCGAAATCCGATGATCGAGATCAATCTCCTGCCGGGGAGCGGAAAGAAGGGCCGCTCCGACGGCTTCAGCCTCAAGGCCTTTGCCGGACAGGCCGGGGCGCGCGTGAAGGACCCGTTCATGATCGGGGCGGCCGTGAGCATCGTGGCCGCCACGATGTCGATCGGCTACCTGCACGTGTCGCAGACGGCCAAGGCGGATGAGCTCACCGAGCGCGAGCGGCGCGCGGTGCAGGACTCCACCCGCTACGTCGCCGTGCTCCGCGAGCGCAATCGCGCGCTGGCGCAGCGCGACTCGGTGCGACGCCAGCTCGATATCATCAAGAGCATCGACAACGACCGCTTCATCTGGGCGCACATCATGGATGAAGTGAGCCGCGCGCTGCCGCCCTACACGTGGCTCAAGAGCATCCAGCAGAGCGCCGTCGTCGCGGCCG
>DASUGD010000328.1:0-4783 GCA_036274195.1 Gemmatimonadaceae bacterium
CGACGCAGCGGCACGTGTGCCAGCCGTTAGGCTCGCGGCGTCATGGGGTGTCGCAAAGTCGTCCGTCCAACTCCGCGCGGCGGTGATCGGAATAATTCCCCCGCACACCGAGCATCGCGCTCGAACCCCCGGACCCGGCACACGTGCGGGATCCACTCGGAATACCGTTTGGCACTCCGGACATGAAACGTTCATGACTCGTCGCCTAGGCTAAGCGGAACATCGGATCGAGCCGTCGACGACCGTACCACGCGTCCGTTCGGCGGGTCCTGTCGGCGATCGATCGTGTACACCGAACCAGTCAACGTCTTCGCATAACTCTTCATCTCGGTAGCCAGTTCGCTGACCTGGGCTGCGTTCGCAAACTGTCGGCGCTCGTTCGACACGACGCCGATCGACACCGTCATGAGGGGAACCCGATGCAATTGTCCCCTTCGGTCCTTGCCGAAGAAATAGCCGGCGCGTCGATCCTGCTCGGAATACTGATAGGGCACGAGTGCATCGAAGATGGAGACGATCTCACCGCACGTTTCATTCACGATCAATGCCGGGATGATGAAGATGAAATCGTCTCCCCCGATGTGGCCGACGAATCCTTCCTCACCACACATCCCTTTTACGACGTCGTGAAGGATCTTCGCGAGAATGCGGATCACACGATCACCGTCGTAATAACTATATCGATCGTTGAACTCCTTGAAGTGATCCAGGTCCGCGTAGCAGACGGCGAACGGTGTGTCCTGATGCAGGCGATGGGTGATTTCTGCCTCGATGTCGATCGTGCCTGGCAAGCGCGTCGAGGGATGCACGTACACATCGCGGTCGGAGCGACGCAGAAGGACGTCCATCCGGACATGGCACTCCTGCGCAGAATTGCGCTCGGTCAGCACCTCGTCCGCTCCGGCATCGAAGGCAGTTGCCACCGCCTGTTCGCCCTTGGCGCAGACGAATAGCGCGGGGACGATCCCCGTGTAGGAATCGCGCTTCATCCGCGTGCACACGCCGCTGCACGCGTCGAGGCTGGCTCGGGCATCGAACACGACGAGTCTGGGTCGTCCTCTCAGCGCGCGCGCCATGAGGTCGTCCTCATTGTGGACGACATCCGCGGCGATCCCGCGGGCATCGAGCCAGGCGGCCACCGTTGCCGGGACCGGCGCACCGTCAGGGCTGAACACCATTGCCGATGGCGTCGGCACGCTACACGATGCTCATGCTGGAGGGCGCGAAGTACTCGGTGGCTCGGAGTGACATCAAGCGGCGTCTGTGTGCTGCATCACGTGGTCACGCGACGCAACGCTAGCGATCATCTATAGACGCCGAGAGGGTGCTCAAAGTCATGCGATTAGCGGGGCCGCCCGAGCGGAAGTGAACCGGTGAGCTCATACCGCTTGCCGTGCGAGTCAACCTGCCGCCGAAGCCGGACGGTAATGAAGGCATCGACTGTGCTGAGCGCGTGGTTCGCAATGACGAGCCCGAGATCCTCGAGCGAGTTGCGGTACGCGTTGTTGCTGCGGCGAATCGTGCGCCGGAACTCGGCGTATTCGAGCTGCGCATTGCTCCACGACCAGCGGTACTCGGGACGAATCGCCCTCTCGCGATAAAACTCCTCGGCGAGCCTGTACTCGTTGGACTCGCGGGGCGGCGGCTCTGACGGGTTGGACCAGTATGTCTGTCGAGCGAGAAGCCAGGTGGCACCGTTTGCCGTGGTGGTATCCGGTTCCGGATCGAGGGCACCGCCGGGCGTCGCGTCGAAGGCGCCACTCTCGGCGAAGTGTTCCATCCGCTCGTAATATTCGAAATCACCGACGGGGCGCGTCGTGCTGAACGGTCGCCGCGCGACCTCGCTCGCGAGGTTGCGATATGACGCCCGAGCCCGGCGACCTTCGCGCGCGTCGGCGGCGTACCGCGCCCAGGCGTACGCCTCTACCGCGAGGTAAGCGACGAAACGATCCTGTCCGAGCCACGCTTGCCCGGTGCCTGGCACGATTGCCGATGCGAGCACCGACCATGGCGTCGCGCGGGCGGTGTCCGTCTTCTCGCCAAAGTATTTCGACCTGTCACCGAAAATGCCCGTAGGTGCGTCGAAACCGCGCGTCACCGGAAGCATGCCCGCGATCGGGATTCGTTGCCCAGAGGTGTCAGCGAGCGGTAGTGCGATGGCCGCGATGGCGGCCAGCGTCGCCGTGCGTGCTTTCAAAACAGGTATCGCAGCGAAAGGTATGTTGGGGCTTTACCTGCGTCTGCTGAAAGGCCGGTGAGTATTCGCCCGACATCGAACACGAGGTTACCGGTGCTCAGTCCGAGGCCGATGGACGGCCCGCCCGCCTCTGACTGCGACGCTTCGACGGCGTAACCCCCGCGGACATGGAACCGCTCACGGAACGCGATATCCATTCCGAACCGCGGCGCCGGATTTCCGACGTGGATACCATCGGCGAGGTCGAACGCGAACCGGACCGCAGTCTCGGGCGCGATCTTGTCCGGAACGTCGTAGCGATACTGTAGTCCGACCTGCAGTCGGCGTGGAATAGGGTCCGCCTGGGGGCTGTCGTTCACCTGAACCTTGAGGCCCACAATATTTCGCGCCGCTACACCGATGACCAGCGGAATGGATCGCTTGACGGTGAACTGGGCGCCCAGGTCCAGCGCGCTCGTCGTCGCCGAGAAATTGATGTCGGGGCAGGGTCCCGTACAGTCGATGCGAAACTGGATCAGCTTGTAGGTGAGCCCGGCCGTGACGTAGCTGCCTAACGATGTCGCGTACGTCGCCGCGTACACGAAGCTGCGCGGAATGATCGTGCCCGCGGCTTCCTCCGGCGCGGTGGGATCAGGGTTCGACTGCTGCTCACCATAGTCGAAGATGTTGACGGACAGCGCGAGCACGCCGAGGAGTGACGATGGCACGAGGATCGTCACCGCATCGCCGGTCCCGGCAACGCTCTGGGAGTGGTGAATTGCGGCTTCACGATGCGTGGCCGCGCCGATTGCCGCCGGGTTCCACCACACCGCTTCGGTGCCCGGCCTGTCCGCTACCACGGCCTGACCCATCCCGACCGAACGTGCGCCAACCGGCAAGAGAAGAAACAACGCTCCTTCCGTTGCTAGACCGGTCTGCGCGTGTGCGACGTCGGCCGCCGAAATCATGATGGCGCCGAGAAGGGCGAACGTTGCTCGGCTAGAGCGGAGTGGCCTCATCCGCGAGCATGATGGGAATGTCGTCCCGTACCGGGTACTTCAGTCGGCACGTATGGCAGACGAGGCTCGGCTCATCGGGCCGGTACTCCAACTCGCCTTTGCATTTCGGGCAGACGAGAATGGACAGCAATTGCGGCGAAAGCGTCACGAGGCTGGCTCCTGAGGCATCCGGTATCCAAACCGCTCGAGAGCCCGCGCGTCACGACGCCAGTTGGCGAGGACCTTCACCCAAAGGTCCAGATACACCGCGCCGCCGACGAGTCGTTCGATCTTTGCGCGGGCAGCGCGGCCAATTTCACGGATCCGCGAGCCTTTCTCGCCGATGAGAATCCGTTTCTGGCTGTCGCGTTCGACGTAGATCGTCGCCCGAATGTACACGGGCGAGCGGTCTTCGCGAAACTCCTCGATTTCGCACGCAACGCTGTACGGTACTTCCTCATCGAGTTGCTCGAGCGCCGTCTCGCGAATGAGCTCCGCCGTGAAAAATCGAAGCGTTTGTATGCTGATGTCGTCCTCGGGATACAGAAACGGACTTTCGGGCAAACGCTCCGCGACGGCCGCAAGCAGGACATCGACTCCCTCGCCGGTCAACGCGGAGAATGGAATGGCGTCAGGAACACGGGCGACCAACGCCCGACGCTCATCGGCCGAGAGGCGGTCGATCTTGTTCAACACGGTGATGACGTGGGGCCCCGCCCGGGGAATGGATGCGGCCTCCTCGAGGCTGGGCGGTGGGCCGAGCGTCGCGTCAGTCACGTACACGACGACGTCGGCGTCGGCGAGCGCATTCAAGGCAGTCGACCGCATCACGCGTTGTAACGCGTATCGCGGCTCGAGCAAGCCAGGCGTGTCGAGCAGCACCATCTGCGTGTCGTCGGCCGTTCGTATCCCGACGATCCTGTCGCGAGTCGACTGAGGTTTGTCGCTCGTGATGCTCAGCTTCTGGCCGACGATGCGGTTGAGCATCGTCGACTTGCCCGCGTTGGGTTTTCCTGCGACAGTGACGATGCCAGCGCGCTTCATTGGCGAAAGATACATGCGTGTTGGCAGGAGGTTCCGTGTGATGGTTCCGCATCTGCCAGGGGCAGGATGCACAAAGCCCTCGTCGAGCTCAGCTCGACGAGGGCTTTGCAATGAGGTGCCGGCAACGGCCTACTCTCCCGCGACCTCTCGGTCGGAGTACCATCGGCGCTGTAGGGCTTAACGACCGTGTTCGGGATGGGAACGGGTGTGGCCCCTACGCTCTAGTCGCCGGCGAAATTTTGTTTGTTCGCCAAGAAAACAGCGGACGGGAAGTAGTGATCGGGTCAATCGAATCCAAAGAAAATAGATCGTGCAGTGCTCTGCTCGGATTTGCGACCGAGGAAGCCTCGGTCGACATTCGAGTAGTCAAGCCGCACGGGCGATTAGGACCGCTGCGCTCGGAGGTGGTTGCCCACCGTCCACCGGCGGCCTATCGACGTCGTCGTCTCCGACGGCCCTTCAGGGAGCTCGAAGCTCCGGGAGTGTTCATCTCGGGGGCGGCTTCCCACTTAGATGCGTTCAGCGGTTATCCGCGCCGACCGTCGCTACCCGGCGCTGCGCCTGG
>DASUGD010000329.1:0-6899 GCA_036274195.1 Gemmatimonadaceae bacterium
GCGCGGGAGGAGGGGCTCCGCGTGTTTGTCATTCCGAGCGAAGCGAGGAATGACAGCACAGCTCGGGGCGACAGCGTCGCCGACAACGTCGTAGCCGAGCTGCCCATTCCGTATCTCACGGACAGCCTAACGACCACACAGCTTGTCATCTCCTACGATATCCCCGAGCTCGCGCTGCTCCGGCGCGACGTGGATCAGTGGTTCGCTGCCGCGCTGGCTGTCGTGCTGGCCGCAGCGCTTGCGCTCGCAATCTGGCTCTCTCGCCGGCTCAGCGAGCCCCTCGCCACCCTGACCCACGCGGCGTCCACGATAGACCTCGAGGGCCCCGAGCTGACAGTCGCAGCCAGCCGCGACGACGAGATCGGCACCCTTGCCCGCCGACTGGGCTCCATGTCCACGCGACTCCGCGCGAGCGCCGCGCGGCTCCGCCAGGCCGAGCGCCGCGCGACGGTCGGCGACATGGCTCGGCAGGTCAACCACGACATCAAGAACGGGCTCATTCCCATACGCAACGTGCTCCGCCACCTCGTGCAGGTGCAGGAACAGCAGCCGCAGGACCTTGCGACCGTGTTCGCCGAGCGTCGGTCCACGCTCGAGTCGAGCGTCGGCTACCTCGACACGCTCGCGCGCAACTACGCGCGCCTAACGCCGAGCGTCGAGCGGCGTGCCGTGGACGTCAATGCCGTCGCGGCGGAGATCGCCGCCTCCACGGCCGTCGCGAGCACCGTCAAGGTAAAAATGCGACTAGCCGAAGCGGTCCCGCGCGCCCTCGGCGACCCGGTCATCGTTCGGCGCATCATGGACAATCTCGTGCGCAATGCGGTCGAGAGCCTGGACGCCCGCGGCGGTGACGTCACGATTTCGACGTCGCGGGGGCAGAACGGAGCGGTCCGCATCATCGTTGCCGACACCGGCCGCGGCATGAGCCAGGAAGAGCTGGCTCACGCCTTCGACGACTTCTTCACCACGAAGCCGGATGGGACGGGGCTCGGCCTGTCCGTCGTCCGGCGCCTGACGACCGACCTCAATGGCTCGCTGCGAGTCGAGAGCGCGCCGGGCGAGGGCACCGCGTTCACCATCGAGCTGCCGTCATGTACACCGTCCTGATCGTCGACGACGTCCCCGCGATGGCGGAGCAATACGCCTACGACCTGCGTCGCCTCGCCGGGCTCGACGCGCGGATCGCGCTGAGCGGCGACGACGCGCTCGAGGTGGTCGCCGCGGAGCCCGTGGACTGCATGATCCTCGACCTCGAGATGCCGGGCAAGGACGGTTTCGCCGTGCTGCGCGCGCTCAAGGAGCGCGGCGTGGATGTTCCGGTGATCGTGTACACCGGGACCGGGACGTTCGACCGCTGCGTGCAGGCCATGCGGCTCGGCGCGTACACGTTCATCGACAAGGCCGATCCCGTTGAGCGCGTGGCACGCGAGGTCGAGACCGCGATCGAGCGTCGCGCACTGCTCGCGGAGGTGGCGGAGCTTCGGCGTTATGCGGCCGAGGATAGCGCCCTGCGCGGCGCCAGTCCGGCGATGCAGAAGCTCAAGGAGGCGATCGCGCGCGTGGCGCCGATTCCGAGCCCGGTGCTCGTGATCGGTGAGAGTGGGTCAGGCAAGGAGCTCGTCGCGCGCGACCTTCATCGACTCAGCGGTCGCGCGAAGGAACCGTTCGTGGCGATCAACTGCGGGGCACTGCCCGAGAACCTCGTCGAGAGCGAGCTGTTCGGCCACGAGCGTGGTGCGTTCACCGGCGCGCACGCGACGCGAAAGGGAGCGTTCGAGAGCGCCGGCAAGGGCACACTGTTTCTCGACGAGATCGGTGAGCTTCCCACGCCGGCTCAGGCCAAGCTGCTGCGAGTGCTCGAGGAGCGATCAGTCGTTAGGGTCGGCGCGGTAAAGGGTATCGACGTGCCAGCCCGCGTGATTGCCGCGACCCATCGTGACCTGGATGACGACGTGAGGGGCGGACGCTTTCGCGAGGATCTGCTCTATCGCCTGAACGTGCATGTCCTCCGCGTGCCGCCGCTGCGAGATCGGCTCTCGGATCTTCCGGAGCTTGCCGGGCACCTCGTGGCCGTGATCTGTGAACGGTTCGGCATACGCCGAAAGACGATCGCTCCGGCGGCGCTCGAGCTGCTCGCGCGCTACGACTGGTCGCGCAACAACGTGCGCGAGCTGCGGAACGTCGTGGAGCGAATGGTCATTGACAGTGACGGTGATGTGATCGGTGCCGAGCACGTTCCGCCGGAGCTGGTGAGCACCGAGCCTGATTCGCCGGCGCGTCCGCAGCCGAGGACGTTCGTGGAGCGGAAGGCCGAGGCGGAGCGCCAGATCGTTGTCGCGGCGCTCGCGCGAAACGAGTGGCACATCACCCGCACGGCCGAGGAGCTCGGCCTGGCGGATCATGCGAGTCTGCTGAAGATCATGCGGCGGCATGGGCTAAAGAGGGATGGGGGATGAGGGATGAGGGATGAGGGTTTCCGCTCTTAAGCCCCATCCCCCATCCCTCATCCCCCATCCCCCATTACGTGTCCGTCCCGACACACGCCACTCCCGCGAGTCGTGTCCGCCTGGACACGACTCGCGGGGGTGGCCCACAGGGCCACGACACCAACCAGCTATCCCGCAACCACTTAGCACGTCAGAGCCGTCCTCCCGAGGTGTGGGCCCCCACTTGCCCTAACGAGTGCCCGCAACTCAACCAAGGCGCGCCTCACGCGAGGCGCCTGTCCATAGGAGGACGTCATGCTTCGCTCTGCCCGTTGCACCCGTATCGCCCGGACCTTCGTGCTGCCCACCATCGCCATCATCGCCGCCGCATGCGGCGCCGAGGTCAAGGATGTCAACGAAGTCGCTGGGGACACGGCGAACCCCGTCGCACGGATCACGGTTCCGGGACCCACGGATTCATCGACCGGCACGGTCGTCTCGACGCGCACGTCGGCTGTTTCGATCGCCGAAGGCGAGAAGGTCTATCAGGAGAAGCGTTATGCGGACGCTGCCGCGCTCTTCTCCACGTACGTGGACCAGCACCCGAACAACCCGTGGGGTCATTACATGCTTGGCCTCTCGTCCTGGAAGGCCGACGACCTCGAGCGCGCGGAGAGCGCCTTCGTACGCGCGAACGAGATCGACCCGAAGCACGTGAAGACGCTGCTCAACCTGACGCGCGTGCACCTCGACCAGGGGCGACCGAAGGACGCGTTGAGCCGCGTGAACGCCGCGCTCGTGCTCGACTCGTCGTCAGGCGAGGCGTACCGCCTGCTCGGCCGCGTCCGCTCGGCGCTCAACCAGCCTAACGAGGCAGTCGCCGCCTACCGCATCGCGCTGTCGCACGACCCGAAGGACGTGTGGTCCATGAACAACCTGGGGCTGGTTCTGATCCAGCAGGGTAGCTTCGAGGAGGCACTTGGCCCCCTGGCGCTCGCGGTGCAGCTCGACTCGGGCGTCGCCACGTTCCAGAACAACCTCGGCATCGCGCTCGAGCACACGGGTCGCTTCACGCTCGCGACGCAGGCGTTCAAGTCGGCGCTGGCGGCCGATGAGGGTTACACGAAGGCGAAGCTGAGCCTGGCGCGGGTGGAGGGGAGGCAGGAGGATCCGACGGTTACCCCGGTGGAGCTGACCACGCTGGCGGAGTCGTTCGATCGAGAGATTCGCGGAGTGCAGATGGGTGGTCCGATCCCGAAGAACTGATGCGGCACGCGGCAGGCTTGGTCTGGCATCCAGACTCAAGGGAGAAACGGAAGAAGCCGGAAACCGCACTGGGTTCCGGCTTCTTCCGTTTCCCTTTCCGAGTATTGCGTGGCATGGGAGCCGGTGTTGACACGCTGCGAAGCCGCAGGGCATCCTGCACTTGTCCGCACTGCGACGACTCATGGCCAAAGCCAAGCTCGGGCCGCGCCGAACCGACGAGCCACAGGTCTGGCCAGTCGTCGGCCAACACCTGGATACGCTGAACGCAATTGCCGACGGCCTTGCGCTCGTTCACTCGATACTTGGAAAGGACGCGGTCCCAGGGATAGCGCTCCACATCCTCGCGGGTGAGTATCCTGAAACGCGCGACCTGGTCAGCCCGCTCAGTCTCCTGGGCGAATCCATCGTGGAAGCCGCGTCGAATGCTCACGTGGACGCATCGCGAGACGCCGAACGAACCGCGGCGATCGAGTCCATCAACGCAGCAATCGAGCGAGCACACTTTCGCACCACGCGACGCGCGCGGAAGGACGCTTTCGGCGACGCAGGTCGGGTCATTCGCGAAAAAGGGTTGGAGCACGACCGCCTGTGCATCCTGGCGACGGACCGCGACGACAGAAACGTCATCGTCGTCGATCGTGTTACGCCTCCGGTTGCCTACACGTGGCTGATCGAGGACCTGTTCCAGCGCGCCGAAGCCTTCGTCGACGCCGATGACAATCTCGCGCTCGAGCGCGCCGCATCGGCGTGGTTCTTCGAGTGTTGGAGCGAGGGTTCGGAGGCCGACGACACCGACTTTTCACACATGGTGCGCGAGCAGGAGTGGAGCCTCGTGTCTCGCGACACCCTGTCCCTGGACGAGCCGGCCATTGCTTCATTCGCCGTCGATCAGAAGCCGGACGACGTACCGCTGCGCGAACAGCAGCTCGCCACGGGCTACCTGCGATCGTCAGTGGGGATTTTCGAGATCGTCGCCGTTGAGGGTCCGTACGTGACCGTGCGTGACGCGACCAACGGTCAGACACATCGGTACTACGAGCACAACGAGGAAGCCGATCCTTCTCCCGGTTTACTCATTCTTGGCCGGATGATTCCCCTCGACCAGGAAATGTGGCTTCGGTCGCCTGGCGCAATCATCATCACGTCGATGGCCGATGACTACGCTGCGTTTCTGTCGCAGACCCTAACGAAGTTCAGCGAGGACCTGCCTACGCCGATCGCGCTGGAAGCGCTGATCTCGATCGTGATCTTCGAGGCGACGGTGCCCATCCCGAGACTTCCGGCCCCGACGATCGCCGCGGCACACGCCACCCTCGCGGCCGTCGACGACATGCTCGAGGCGATCGGTGTGTTCGACGATGAAGCCGACGAGAACGTTTTCGTGGAGAGCGTCGAGCAGCTCAACGCTCTGGAGGAGGAGAGGTTCCAACAGCGCGTCGATCAGCCCCTGGCGGACTGGATCGGCGCCCTGACTGAACAGATCGAGCTCGAGTCTCCTCGCCCGGACGCGCAGGCCCCCAAACGCAAGAAGCGACGGCGCGCGAAGCAGCCCGCGCGACGACGCAAGCGATAGCGTCTATGGCGTCGGCGTCGGAACGCGGTGGAATGCCCCGGCGTCCTCGCGCGCAATCTCGCGGTCGGCGAAGCGATCCGTCACCCAGATCCCGCCGACGATGATGGTGACCACCGATAGACCGATCGGGTACGCGAGCCAGCCGAGTCGACTCCCGGTCACGGCGACGAGCGCCGTCGCAATCAGTGGAAGAAACCCGCCGAACCACCCGTTACCGAGGTTGTAAGGCAGCGAGATGGATGTGTACCTGATCCGCGCCGGAAACGCCTCCACGAGAAACGCCGCAAGAGGCGTGTAGGCCAGCACGAGTGCGATCATCTGCAGGAACACGAGGACGGTCAGCATCCCGGGTCTGACGGGATCTGCGTTGGCGACCATCGCCCGGTAAATCGGATACAGGGTGACTACCGCATACAGGTGACCGGCGAGCATCGTGCGCTTGCGCCCAAGGCGGTCGGATAGCGATCCGACGATCGGGAAGAGCGGCATGACGAGCAGTAGCGCACCAGCGACGACGCGATAGGCAACGTCGGACGGTACCGCGAGCACACGCTGCAGGAAGAGCAGCACGTAGACCTGCGTGGTCTGCGCGAGCCCGGCCTGACCGGCGACGACACCGAACAGGACGATCGCGAACACCCGCCACCGCTCTCGCGTGGCGTAGCTCTCGCGAACCGGCGATGGAGATGTTCGCCCCTGTGCCTTGAGCTCGGCGAAGACCGGCGACTCCTCGAGCCGGAGCCGGATGTAATACGAGATCGCGACGAACACGATCGACAGGACGAACGCGAGCCTCCATCCCCAATCCGCGAACCGCCCGGCGCCTAACGATGTGCGCAGTGTGCCCGCGACGGCGGAGGATGCGAACAGGCCGACGGTCGGCGCGACCTGGATGTAGCTCGTGTAGTAGCCGCGCCGGCCCTCGGGCGCGTGCTCGGCCACATACGTTGCAGCGCCGGCGTATTCGCCGCCGAGCGCAATGCCCTGCACCACCCGGAGAAGGATGAGCAGGAGCGGCGCGACGACCCCGAGGGTCGCGTAGCCGGGCAAGAGACCGATCGCCGCCGTGGACGTGCCCATCATGAGCAGCGTGATGAGAAACGTCGTCTTGCGCCCCACGGTGTCGCCGAGGCGGCCGAATACGAGCGAGCCTAACGGGCGGACCGCCAACCCCACCGCGTAGGTGGCGAGAGTGCTGAGGAAGCCGAGGGTCGGCTTGTCCGGTGGGTAGAAGTGCGCCGCGATGATGGGCGCGAGGCTCGCGAAGATGAAGAAATCGTAGAACTCGATGATCGTCCCGACGGATGAGGCGACGATCACTCGGGCGAGGCCCTGGCGTGGCATGGCGGGATGCTACGGTGCGGCGGCCGACGCCGCTACGGGAACCAGCCGGGAAACGGGAACAGCCGGGACACGGGACACGGGAAACGGGAAACGGGAAACGCATAAACGGCGGAAACCCTCAGGATGCCTCACTGCGCGTGGCTGGCCTCCCGAGGGTTCTCCGTGTCCCGTGTCCCGTGTCCCGTGTCCCGTGTCCCGTGTCCCGGCTGTTCCCGTGTCCCGGCTGTTCCCGTTTCCCGGCTGGTTCCCGTAGCGGCGTCGGCCGCCGCACCGTAGCATCCCGGCCATGC
>DASUGD010000330.1:0-7405 GCA_036274195.1 Gemmatimonadaceae bacterium
CGGATCCGTGACCTGATAGGTGAGCTGCCCCTGAATGGTGATGGTCTGGAAGTCGATCGTGGTCTCGGTGAAGACGAAGGGAAGGTCGGCGCTCCCGACGGGGATGGCCACGATGCTGGATGTGGGGCTGTAGTACAGGAAAGCCAGTCCGGCGCCTTCGCGTTTGACCCGGCCGCTTTGGTAGTGGATCACGTATGTCGTGGGCCGGGCTTTCATGAATGCGAGCATTTGGCGGTCTCGTTTATAGTGTATTGTGGACACTAATATTGTGTCCTGATTACACTAATGCAAGGCCCAAGTTGTCCGCCCCGGGCGCGCGTGCCCGGTCGGCTCGAGCGCGGCGGGTCCGTCGCGGCGCGCCGGCGCCGAGCCGGCCGGGAAGTAGGACAAACGGGTAATGGCGAAAATGTGATGCCGCTGCGTTCCTTGAAGACGCTATGCCTTCGCCCCGGCCAAGCCATAGCTGTAGGGGAATCACCGACTATCGATCTGCTCCAGAGGGTGCCATCGATGTCGGCGCGGTAATCCCCGCAGTCCGTACAGAGCCTCGTACCAGCGAGCCCGGATCGAGCCATGCGCAACTCGCCGCTGAGTCTGCCCGAATGGGACGTTCCTCGCGCTCGACGTCGCATCCTGAACGCACTGGTGGTGATCGGTGCCGCCGCTTTCGTGGGATGCGAGGACGACGTCGTCTACCAGGACCGCCCGCCGTTCAATCCGCCGGCTGATGCGGCCGCAAGCTTCCTCGGCTACTACGACCCGACCATCCAGAAGACGACCTGCGGCAACTGCCACGCTGACTTCGAGGGAAGTTGGACCGGAACGGCGCACGCCCACGCCTACAACACCATCAACACGAATCCGGGAAAGAAGGACTCGTGTTTCGGCTGCCACACGACGAACGGGCGAGGCAACGCCGCCGTCGGTACGACGGCCGGCTGGGACGGTGTCCAGAGCTCCGTGTACCACGACGTGCAGTGTGAGAGCTGCCACGGGGCGGGCCTCCAGCACGTCGAAGGCATCGGCCAGGGAAATCTCGTTCGGCCGCTGGCGAATCTGGGGCTGAACGGCACCGGCAACTGCGGCGACTGCCACAGTGGAGCCCACCACCCGTTCGTGGACGAGTGGAAGCAGTCACGGCACGCGAACCTCGACCCAGGGCGTGCATCGAACCCCTCGTGTACTGGCTGCCACGAAGCTCGCGGAGCGCTCGCGAAGTGGGGCGTCGAGGCCAATTACAAGGAGAAGGCGGACCCCGCCAACTATCAGCCGCCGGCGACCTGCGCCACCTGCCACGACCCGCACGGCTCGTCGAACCCGAATCAGCTGCGCTTCCCGATTTCGTCGACGGATCCCGAGCAGAACCTGTGCATCAAGTGCCATCTCCGGGTCGCGGAGCCGTCTCCGCCATCCACCGTCAAGCCGCACGCTCCGCAGGGTGCGGTGTTGCTGGGATTCGCCGGGTGGCGCCCGCCCGGGTTCATTTACGACACGAACCTGATCTACGGGTCGCACGCGACGACCAAGAACCCGAAGCTCTGCGCGGGATGTCACGTATTCGCGTTCGAGGTAACCGACCCGGCGAGCGGCAACTTCGTTTTCTCAGCAACAGGTCACCTGTTCCGGCCCATCCCGTGTCTGGATGCCGAGGGCAAGCCGACGCCTGACAAGACATGCGACTACTCCACCGCTGCCCGGAGTTGGCAGTCCTGCACGCAGTCGGGCTGTCACGCAGACGCGAACGTGGCGGCCGCGGCGTTCACCACGGTTCGAAACCGCATGGCACTGTTCACCGGTCAGCTGTGGAACGACGTGAACAAGAACGGGACCATCGACCCCGCTCCTACTGACGGCGGATTGCTGGCCACGCTGAAGGCGACACGACCGGCCGAATGGACCACCGACGCCCTGACGCCGGCTGAAGGCGCCGAGTTCAACGCGCGGCTCTGCGGCGAGTATGGCTCGGGGAACGCGGACAACTCGAAGGGCGTTCACAACCCATTCCTCTGCGACGCGCTGCTCACGTCCACCATTCAATACATCAAGGACTTCTACGGGTTGGCGGACGTCGCGGGCAACGCGCGCGCGTCGGCCGAGCGCCTAACGCCCCACCCCACGTCGACGCAGCGCCTGATGAGTGGAGTGATGGCCCACGCGCGTCGCGCTGGCGGAACGGGTCCGGGTCGGTAACCGCTCAACGCTGCCGACGTGACCGGACTGCCTGTGAACGCCACCATCCTGACCGGGTTCTGGATGACGGCGTTTCAGCAAACGACGCCGTCGCAGGCGGCGCCGCCACCGGACTCGATCATCGTCCAGTCCCCGCTGCCTGGCGGTGTCGCGGCGGTTACCCGGTTCCTGCTGACCACGGTCCCGCAGTGGGTGCAGATCACGGGCGCCGTGCTCGCGGTCATCGTGGCCGTGATCGTCGTCGTGTGGGTCATCCGGAACCGGGCGCGCATTATCGCGTGGCTCAAGTCACGTAGCCGCGCCGCAGCCTGGACGCTCGGTGTCGGGGCCGTGGTCCTCCTCATCGCGATGGTGGGGTTTGGAGCGGCAACGTGGAACTACACGCAGCACTCGAACGACTTCTGCACGTCGTGCCACGTGATGCACCCGGCGTACTCGAAGTTCGCGGACGCCGGCAACAAGCACGGCGACCTGTCGTGCCATTCGTGCCACACGCAATCCGTGTTCGCCAGTGCGTGGCAGCTCTACTTCTGGCTCAAGGAGCGGCCGGACAAGATCGGCAAGCACGCGACGGTCGAGAATCGTGTGTGCGAGACGTGTCACGTCACCAGTGACACCGCCAAGTGGCAGCACATCCGGTCCACGGCCGGGCACCGCGTCCACCTCGAGTCGGACTCCAGCGCGCTCAAGGACGTGAAGTGCGTCACGTGTCACGGCGCGGAGGTGCATCGCTTCCAACCTGCCCGAGCGACCTGCGGCCAGAGCGGGTGCCACAAGGAGAGCGACACGAAGATCGTGCTGGACAAGATGAAGGACCAGACGATCCGTCACTGTACCGTATGCCATCAGTTCACCGCCCAGGTCCCCGCGCTCGCGACGACCGACTCGGCGCGTGGAACGTTGGTCCCCGGAGGACCGCAGTGTTTCGGGTGCCACGACATGAAGAAGGCGCTCCCGGATTTCGATCCGGCGAAGGACCCGCACGGCGGCAAATGCGGCACCTGTCACAATCCACACACCCAGCAAACCGTGGCCGAAGCCGCGAAGAGCTGCACGACGGCCGCATGCCATGGAAACTGGCGCACCGTCCCGTTCCATGTGGGCGCGGCGCATCGGAAGGTGGCCGCAAAGGCCGACTGCATAACGTGTCACACGCCGCATAACGCCAAGGTCGACGCCAGCGACTGCACCGGATGCCATGCGAACGTGCGATCGCGCGGGAACCTCAAGCCACCCATGCCGTTCGACACGACGAAAGCGCTCCGGCGCGCGAGCACGTCACCGCCGTCCGGCACGCTGCTGGAGACAGTGACCGGCCTCCTGTCGGAGCCCCGCTTCACGGCTCCGGTCGCCAATGAGACTGCGCCGCCCGCCCGCGACGGCATCGCCGGGATGAGCGCCCCCTCGCCGCCAGCAGCGACCGCCGACACCTTTCCTCACGCGAGGCACGCGAAGTTGGCGTGCCTCGTCTGCCATTCGAACACCTCGACGCGGAGCCGCCTAACGTTCGAGCGGCCACGTGGCTGTCAGATCTGTCACCATCAGGCGCCTTCGACGGCTCGGTGCGCAAGCTGTCACCAGCAGTCCGAGATGGCGGCACCACGACAGGTGTCCATGACCGTGACGGTGCCCGGTCACCCGGCCAAGCCGCGCCCGGTCGACTTCCTGCACTCGCGCCATACGATGAAAAAGTGCGTGGACTGCCACACCACGCCCGTCACGCTCGCGCCGGCACCCGCGATCGCGCAGTGCAAGGACTGCCACTCCGACCACCACGCCGAGGGCCGCGCGTGCTCGAGCTGTCACGCACCCGCCGACCCGAAGGCGGCGCATACATCGCTCGAGGTAGCGCACGAGCGGTGCGACGCGTGCCACACGCCGACGACCATCGCCGAGCTGACACCCACGCGCACGTTCTGCAGCACCTGCCACGCGTCGAAGGCCGCGAATCACTACCCGCAGAAGGAGTGCAGCGCCTGCCATTTCCTCGCTGATCCAGGCGCCTATCGCGGGAAGCTCACGAAGACGTCGGGATGAAGCGGCGTCCGGCGTGGATGACCGCGACCATGCTCGTGCTGTGCGCTGTGTCGGGAGGCGCGGGAGCACAGAGCTACCGCGCACGCATCGACGTCCGCGGTCAGGCCGTCTCGTTCCGAGGGCTCGTCGCCGACAGCATCGCGGCCGCGGACGTGGTAGCGTCGCCTAACGGTGGGCCGGAGACGCCCGACGGGTTTGCGGTGCGCTGCGACGGCAGCGCGTATTGCTATTACTTCAGGCCCGGCGACGTCCTTCGTGGCATTCCCCTCGCCACGACGGCCAGCGTCATCCTGTGGGGACTCGGCGTCTCCGGGCTCACGATCAACGCGACCGGCCGGCTCGTCGCCGACGTCGGGCCTGATGACGTGTGGCCCGGCACCGAGCCAGCCGGGCAGCTCATCGAGGCCTACGCGGAGTATCGTCGCTCGTCGATCATCGCGCGCGGAGGACGCCTGCTCCTGGCATCGCGCCTCGAGCCGCTCGGCATCGACGGCGCGTCCGCCAAGTACCGCTGGTACAACACCGGGTTCGACGTCAGCGCGTACGGTGGCTGGGGACTGGCGCGAGCCGCCATCCTTCCCATAACGAGTCCCGCGCTCAATCCCCTGGATGACTTTCGTCCCGCAGCCCGACAGATCGTCGTGGGAGCCGAGGCAGGCTGGCGCAACGCCATGTTCGATACGCGCGCGGAGTATCGCCGGGAGATCGATCCGAAGGACCACAACATCGTATCCGAGCGCGCTGCCATCTCGGTCGGCGCGCAGCGGGCGCCGTTCCACGCAGCCGGCAGCTTCGACTACAACATTGCCGAGGCGAACCTCGGGAGCGCGGATCTGACGGTCACGTACGTGCAGCCGAAATTCACCGTCAACGCTGGCGCGCGCCGATACCGGCCGTTCTTCGATTTCTGGTCGTTGTGGGCCGCGTTCAGCCCGGTGCCGTACAATGCCGTGAACGCGTCGGCGGATGTGCGCGCCACCGGTCGCCTAACGCTGCACGGCCGCGGTGAGGTCTACCGCTTTCAGCAATCGGGAGCCAACACGGCGCTCGTCCCGGAGCTGGAGAACAGCGGCTGGCGTGCGAGCGGCGGTGGCAGCATGGTGCTGAACCGGCAGTGGTCGGTCGACGCCAACCTCGGCTTCGAGCATGGCCCTGGCGCGGCGGCGAGGTTCGCCGACGCCGCGCTTCGGTGGTCGCCGAACGCCAAGTACACCTTCGATGTTCACGGCGGGGCCCTGGACCGGCCGCTCGAGCTTCGCTACTACGACGCCTCCAGCCTCTGGATTGGCGCCCGCGGCGAGCGCCAGTTCGGCAGCGACTGGCGCCTGTGGGGTGAGGCTCAGATCGTCGGGGACCAGCGCGACCGTCCCGATGCCGCCAACACGTCGTTGTCGCAGTTCCGTCTCCGCACCGGTCTGAGCGTATCGTTAGGCTCGAACGCCGACCGGCTACCGTTGCCTCCGGCCCGGCCCACACGGCGATGATCTCCCCGCTCCGGGTCAGTGTCGTCCTCGCGTTTGGCGTGTTCGGCGCCGCGGCGCTCGGCGTGGCTGCATGGGGCCGTGAGGCGCCTCGTGGACATGATCGGAGCGTTGGCCGGGTAGCGCCAGCAACCGAAGACCGGTTCGGACACGCGCGGCATGCCCGCCTGTTCCCGCTCTGCTCGACCTGCCACGCCGGGGTCACGCAGCCGGGGCAAGCGGTCTTCCCCAGCCCAACGACGTGCGCGTCGTGTCACGATGGCGTCATCGAACCACGCGTCACCTGGCAACCGCGAGCCGCGGGACTGCCGACCCGAAATCTCCGGTTCACGCACGAGGCACATGCGCGCGCGGTCACGGCGAAGAACCCAGCCGACAGTGCGCTCCTCCGAAATTGCGCCGCGTGCCATAACGAGCGCGGCGCACCACGAATGGATGTCAAGCGCGATGTCGTAAACGAATGCATCGCGTGCCACGGGTTCAACTCCCCGCATGTAGATGTGCCGAGCCAGGCCTGCGCGACGTGTCACGTACCGGTTACGGCGGCCGCAACGCTGACGCGTGAGGACATCGCGAATTTCCCGAAGCCGAAGTCGCACGACGCACCCGACTTCGCGGTCGGCGGACACGGCAAGCTGGCGAAGGGTACGACGGCGTCCGGACCCACGGCGGTGTCAGCCGCCTGCGCCACCTGCCACGCGCAGAATTTCTGCATAACGTGTCACGTCAACGCGCCCGAGTCGCCGGTGATCGCCGCACTCGCGATGGATGAGCGGTCGCCAGCGTACACGGCCGCGCTCCAGGCGCCACCAAGTCACCGGGCGCCAACGTTCCTTCGCTCGCACGGCAAGGAGGCGCAGCGTCTCTCCGCGACGTGCACCACATGCCACACACGAGAGAGCTGCGTGAGCTGCCACATTGGGACGCCTTCACGGGTCGTGAACGCCATGCCGGCCGCGGGCCCCGGTCGCGGCGCGGGGGCGCACCTCATTCGGCTGATGCCGGCGAATCACACCAGCGAATTCCGGGAGCACCACGGCGCTCAGGCGAACGCGCGACCCGAGACCTGCGAGACGTGTCACATCCGCGCGACCTGTCTGGACTGTCATCGCCCTGATGCCACGCGTCAGGCCACGTATCATCCCGCGCAATTCCTCACGCGGCATCCGAGCTCGGCCTACGCGCGTGAGGCCAACTGCAGCGACTGTCACAACGCCGCGCAGTTCTGCCAGAGCTGTCACAAGCAGTCGGGGCTCGTGGCGACGTCACGGCTCGGTCAGGCCGGGTACCACGACGCGTACCGCAACTTCAGCCTTGGCCACGGGCAGGCTGCGCGGCAGAGTCTCGAGTCATGCGTGGCGTGTCACGCGGAGCGCGACTGCACGGCGTGCCACTCGGCGGTGAACGGCGGGTTCCGATTCAGCCCGCACGGGCCGGGCTTCAACGCGGACCGGATGCGCGCGAAGAACCCGTCGCTCTGCGTTGCCTGTCACGGCAACGCGATACCGAAGGGGCGGTGATCCACGAATCGTTAGGGGCCTGACGGTTTGACAACGAGGGATCGCAGAACGCGCAGAACGGCGCTTCGCGCCGCCGCAGAAGGACACAGAAAACTGCTCGGCACCTGTGCCGCCGCTCGCCACGAGCCCTTTTTGAGGGGGACTGCCTCGGGACGCGAATACTGGCCTCCCGAGGCA
>DASUGD010000331.1:0-12868 GCA_036274195.1 Gemmatimonadaceae bacterium
GACTCTGACCCCTTTCGGAGCTAGTCAGCGCGCAACGCTACCATGGGATCGGTCTTCGCTGCCTGGCGCGCCGGGAGGTAGCTCGCCAGACCCGCCACCACGATCAGGAACACCGACAACCCGACGAACGTCGCCGGATCCGTCGTGCTCACCCCGAACACCAGCGACCGCATGAGCCGGGTCACCCCCAACGAAGCGGCGAGCCCGATGGCGACGCCGAGCGTCGCATAGCGTACGCCCTCCGCCAACACCGACGCGGTAACCCGGCCGGGCTCGGCGCCTAACGCGATGCGAACGCCGATCTCCCGCCGCCGCTCGCCCACCCCGTAGGCGATCACGCCATACACGCCCACCGCGCCCAGCACGAGGCCTACCCCGGCGAACACGAGGAGCAGCGACATGATGAGTCGCGGCCTCGCCACCGACTCGGACATCACCCGCTCCATGGACCGCACGTCCGAGATCGGAACGTTCCGGTCGATCGCCGCGATGGTCTGGCGTGCGAGGCCGGCCAACGCCAGCGGGTCGCCGGCCGTCCGGAGCGCCAAGGTCACCGCGCCCATCGGCGACTGGGCATGCGGCCGATACAGCTCCGCCTCGGGCCGGGCATCCAGCGACACATGCCTGACGTCGCCCACGACGCCCACCACCGTCACGGCCCCGCTTTCACGGGTGGCGTTGCCTGCCGCGAACCGCTTGCCGATCGGGTCCTCGCCCGGCCATGCCGCGCGCGCGAACGCCTCGTTCACGATCACGACCGGGGTCGTGCCGCGCGTGTCGGACGTCGAGAATGCTCGACCACGCACAAGGGGAATTCCCATCGTCTTGAAGTAGTCCCCCTCGATCACGCGCCAACCGGCGCGAAGCGGAGCCTCGCCGGGTGCACGAACCCGGCCTTCCGGATCGATGTTCGTGTACCACGCGTAGCCGGCGAGCGGGAGGTGATGGATCATCCCGGTCGATTGCGCGCCGGGCAGCCCATCGAGGCGCTCGAGCAGCGTCTTCACGTACTGCACGCGCGCCTCGTTCGTGTTGTACCGATCGCCGCTCGGCTGCACGCGCAGCGTGAGCACGCCGCGTGGCTGGAAGCCCGCGTCCACGTGCGACAGCGACCAGAGTGTCCGCACCATGAGCCCCGCCCCGATCACCAGCACGAGCGTCAGGGCGACCTCGGCGACAACCAGTGAGCCGCGTGCGCGTTCGCCGCCCGCGCGTCCCGCGACACCGCGCCCGCCGCGCAGTGCACTCTGCGCCGGGCCGCGACTCGCCAGAAAGGCCGGGGCGAGGCCGAAGCCGATGCCGATCAGGACCGCCAATGTCGAGCAGGCGGCAAGCACGCTCCCGTCGAGCGAGATCGACGCGAGTCGTGGCGTATCCGCCGGGAGCGAGGCTCGCAGCACTCGAACCCCGAGGGCACCGAGCGCGATACCGGCCGCCGCGCCGCCGAATGCGAGCACGAGGCTCTCGACGAGCATCTGCACGACCACGCGTGCACGCGACGCACCCAGTGCCGCGCGAACGGCGATCTCGCGGCGGCGGCCTGCGGCGCGCATGAGGAGCAGGTTCCCGACGTTGGCGCCCGCGATCAGCACGATGAATCCGACCGCAGCGAGCAAGACGAGCAGGGCGGTTCGGACGCTGCCGACGGCACGGTCGCGCAGCGGGACGAGTGTCACGTTACGATAGGAATCGGGCGCGTAGTCGAAGGCCTCGCGCATCCGCGGGAAGAGTGTCGCGAGCTCGGCACGCGACTGGTCGATCGTCACGCGCTCGCGAAGACGGCCGACGAACCACGACACCGCACCCTTGTGGAACCACGCCGTGGGGTCGATGACGAGCGGCGTCCAGAGGTCTGCGGGGCGGCCGAGGACCTCGAATCCCGGCGGCAGGACACCGATGACCTCGTACGAGGTCCCATCCAGCATGACATTCCGACCAATGACGGACGGATCACTCCCGAACCGCTCGGCCCAGAGCGCAAAGCCCAGAATCGCGACGGTCTCCTGACCGGGGATCGATTCGTTCTCCCGGAAGCTGCGGCCAAGCATCGGGCGGGCGCCCAGGACGTCGAGCAAGTTCGGGGAAACGCGCGCGGTGGTGAGTTGAGTGGCTTCGCCCACTCCCGTGAGCGCCATTCCCCACCCCGGACTGATTGCGGCCGCGCCGTCGAGCGTCCGCGCGTTGTCTCTCAGGAAGAGCAGCTCGGCGTTGGAGATGAACTGCTCGGCGTTGAATGCCACGAGCTGCTCGGGCGCTCGGAAGGGGAGCGGACGGAGGAGAATCCCGCGCACGGCGCTGAAGATCGCCGCGTTCGCGCCGATGCCGAGCGCGAGAGTGAGTACGGCGACCGCGGTGAACCCGGGTCGCCGTACGAGCCCACGAATCGCGTAGCGCAGATCGCCGGCGAGAGTCATAGCCTGCTCCGAGTGGAGACAGGCAGTAGACACATCCTCCCGGCAGCGCGTTGGCTGTCAGGTATCAGCCATCAGCCATCAGCCATCAGCCATCAGCCATCAGCCATCAGCCAGTCGCCAGTCGCCAGTCGCCAGTCGCCAGTCGCCAGTCGCCAGTCGCCAGTCGCCAGTCGCCAGTCGCCTACATTCTCCACCCGAGCAGATTCCAGGTATTCAGCGACCACACGAACAGAAGCGCCACGACCACCACGGCAGAATACCGGAGTCGTTCCCAGCGCGACCCCGTTCCGTTTCGCCACAGCCCAACGGCCACCACACACGCAGCCACGGTCAACAGCGCGCCGATCACCGGGAAGGCGAGGGACACGTAGAGCTTTCCGAGCTTCCCGTTGAGGACGCCCTCGATGTCGGTGACCGTCACGGCGATCCCGACGGCGCCGAGCAGGAACGCGAGCGACAGGCCCACGACGAGTGCACGGCCCGGCAACCGAGGGGGACGTCGCTCCTTCGGCGTGAAACGTCGGATGAGCGCCGCGATTGCCGTCAGGAGGAACACCGCGAATCCCACCGCGAGCACGATCAGGTGAAACTGCGGCGACGCGAGGCCGGTTCGCTTCTCCATTGCCTCCATCGGCACGAACCCGATGAACGCGTGCGTGATGCGACCGTCCTTGTCAGCGCGGAACGCCACCGGCTCGTAGGTCAGCACGTCGCGGAAGAGCAGTGAATCCACGGGGACGAGGTGCATCGTCTGACCCAGCAGGCTCGCCGTGAGCGTGCCCGAATCGCCAACCCCCACCTTGGTCACGCCCGCGAGCGACGCGGCCTTCATGAACGTCGAGTAGCTGTTTCGGTTCGCGACGTACTCCCCCACGTACTTCTGGAGCTGTTCCTTGGTGGCCTTCGACGCGAGCGCGGGGCGCGGTTCGGGATAGTAGTGGTCGAGGAACTGCTCGAGGAACGGGTGGAAGCTCAGTTCCCCACCCGTGTTGGTGTTGTACGACACGAAGACGCCGACCTTCTCGGTCGGCATGAGCGCGAGATCGCTGTGGAACCACTGCGTGTCGCCGCCGTGCCCGATGACGTGCACGCCGTGGCTCGACTTCTCGTAGAAGCCGTAGTCGAACCCGTTGAGCCGCGGGTCGTGCGTGAAGACGCGCGAGTGCATCTTCTCGGCCGTCGCCGCGGAGAGGATGCGTTTGCCGTTGTACTCGCCGTCGTTCAGATGGGCGATCATGAACTTCGCCATGTCGGTCGCCGTCGCCGACACGGATCCGGCCGGCCATGCCCCGGTGATGATCTCCCACTTGTGCGGGGCGAAGGCGCCGTTCTTCCACTCGTAGCCGTTCGACATGTCGTTCGCGTAGCGCGCCGGCAGCGGCTGGCGCGTCGAGGTCATGGTCATGCCTAACGGCTCGAGGATGTTCTTCTCGATGTACGTGTCGAACGGCATGCCGCTCACGCGCTCCACGATGTAGCCGGCCGTCGCCGTCGCGTAGTTCGAGTAGGCGGAAAACGTGCCCGGCGGGCGAACGCGCTTCGGCATGTGTGCCGGCAGCCATTTGCCCATCGGCGTGATGTGGTTGGGGTCCTCCGTGAAGAGGTCGCGCGGGTCTTCCTCGAACCCCGGCGTGTGCGTCATCACGTGCGTGAGCGTGATCGGTTGGCCCGGGTACGTGTCCGGGATCTTGAAGTCGAGATACTTGTTGATGTCGGTGTTGAGATCGAGCTTGCCCTGTTCCACCAGCTGCATGACCGCGGTCCACGTGAACAGCTTGCTGATGGACCCGACGCGGAACATGGTGGAATCGGCGGCGACGGGTCGGCCTTTCGTAACGTCGGCGTTGCCGTACCCCTTGGCGAAGAACAGCGCGCCATCCTTGACGACGGAGACCGTTGCTCCCGCCACGTGATGATCGCGGAGCTGCGCGGTCATGATGCCGTCCATGAATGCTTCGAGCTCGGCGCGGTCCTTCAGGCCGCGCGTCACGGGCACGTTGGCCGCCGGGATCTCGGCCGTCGGGGTCGAGACCGGGCGCGTGGGAGTGACCTTCCGCGGCGGTTCCTGCTGGGCGATGGCGTGCCTAACGACGAGGAGTGACAGTCCGCAGACGAGCGCGCGAGTGAGCACGAATCCTCCGGAAAAATTGACCGATCGGTGAGGCCCTATGCATAGCAGCCGGTAGGTACCCCTGCAATGCCGGAATCCCGCGGAAGGTTGGGCCCGTAGGGCGCATTAGCAGACCTTCATTGCGGAGACCGGGCATGATCATGGCCGACGTGTGGAAGATCCTCTTCCTGATTCTCGGGACGCAGGCGGTGATGGTGAGCTACTGGCTCCTCGCCGCGGCATTGTTTCCGGACGCGCTGCGGCGCGCGCGGGCCGCCTATGACCGGCGGAGCGGGCGAGCAACCGTGACCGGGCTGGTGACGGCCGTGCCGACGCTCCTGCTGGGGGCGGGCCTGCTGCAGGGGCCAAACCCGCTGCTGAAACTGATCGGTGGCGTCCTCGTGAGCGCGCCCGTCGCCCTCGGGCTCGTCGGGTCCGCCGGGTTGTGCGACCGGATCGGCGCGGGATTGCCTGGTGACGCGGATGCCCGCCTGCCGTGGCGGCGCGTGCTGCGCGGCGGGATCGTGCTGTCGTTCGCGTTCGTGCTTCCCGTGATCGGGTGGTTCGTGCTCCTCCCGTGGACGCTGGTGAGCGGCATCGGCGCATCGTTAGGCGGCCTGCGGCGCCGGCAGCCCGCGGTACCGGAGCCGTCGCCGACCCCCGCCCGCCAGGTCGAAGCGATCCAGTGATCAGCCGGCGTCGGTTCGTCGAGCTCGGTGGCACGCTCGCGGCGGCATCCGCGCTGGCGTGCGACGAGGCGCCGCCACCGCTCGCGTCACTCCTGACGCCCGCCAGCGACCCGGTTGCCCCGCCCGCGACCGATGACGTGGACCTCGTTTCGCACGTGGTCGGGCGGTTGTCGTTCGGCCCGCGGCCGCGGGACCATGCGCACGTGCGGGCGCTCCACGCGGACGTGGAGCGCGCCGCCGAGCGCTACGTCGACACACAGCTCGCGCCCTTGGGCCTCGATGACACCGACGTGGAAGCGCGGCTGCGGCGCTATGGAGAGCTCGAGGAGGCCGCTGGTGAGCTGTACGAGTACAAGGAGCAGGTGCTGCTCGCCAGTCTGACGAGCGCGGCGATCCTGCGCGCGCGCTACAGCGAGCGCCAGCTGCACGCGGTGATGGTCGATTTCTGGACCGACCACTTCAACATCGACAGCGCCAAGGGCGACTGCCGGTGGCTCAAGGCGGCCGATGACCGCGACGTCATTCGCGCCCACGCGTTAGGCTCGTTTCCGGCGATGCTTCGCGCCTCGTCGCTGAGCCCCGCGATGCTGTGGTACCTCGATGGTCGAGTCAACCGGTACGGCGCGCCGGGCGACCGGCCAAACGAGAACTACGCCCGCGAGCTGCTCGAGCTCCACACGCTCGGCGTGCACGGTGGCTATACACAGCAGGACGTCATGGAAGTGGCACGAGCCCTGTCGGGGTGGACGGTTCGCTCGAGACGCGAGGTCGTGTTCGGGCTCGGCAAGGTGGAATTTCACCCCGAATGGCACGACGACGGCGAGAAGCACGTCCTCGGTCGGGTCATTCCAGCCGGCCTCGGGAGCCGCGACCTCGACGCCGTGATGGATCTCGTCTCCCTGCATCCGTCGACGGCGCGCCATCTCGCCACCAAGCTATGCCGGCGGTTCATTGCGGATGATCCGCCCGCTGCGGCCGTCGGCCGCGTCGCGAGCACCTTCGCGTCTTCGCGCGGGAACATCGCCAGCACGTTGCGCACGCTGTTCACGACGCCGGAATTCACGCAGGCGCGGCGCACGAAGCTCAAGCGCCCGTTCCACTTCGCCCTGTCGGCGCTCAGAGCGACCGATGCACGAACGGATGGCGGCCCGGCGCTGCACGAGATGCTGCGCCGGATGGGTCACGCGCCGTACCAGCACCCCACGCCCGAAGGGTACGCCGACGACGAACCGTCCTGGCTCGGCACGCTGCTGTGGCGCTGGAACTTCGCCGCCGCGCTCGCCGGCAATCGGATCGACGGGACGCATCTCGATCCGGTGGCCCTGCGGTCGACGTTAGGCGGTGAGGAGGGCCTCCGTGCACATATCCTCTGCCGGCGCGCCACGTCAGCCGAGCGCGAGATCCTTGCCGCCGCGTCGGACTCCCTCCCGCTGCTGCTCGCGTCCCCCGCCTTTCAGCGGTACTGAGAATGGCTTCCCTGGGCTTCGTCACCGGCATCGCGCCCCGCGACCGAACGCTCGTGGTGATCTTTCTCCGCGGCGGCGCCGATGGTCTCACGCTCGTCGCGCCGGTCGCCGACGACGCCTACCACCGCGCCAGGCCCACGTTGCGCGTTACCGAGCGCGAGGGGCTCCGGCTGGACGACGTGTTTGCGCTTCACCCGCGCCTGACCCCCCTCGCTCCCCTCTGGGCGTCGGGCGAGCTGGCCATCGTTCACTCGGTGGGTTCCGAGGACGCGACACGCTCGCACTTCGAGGCGCAGGACCTCATGGAGCACGCCGGTACTTCCGCTGGCGGATGGCTCGGACGGTTTCTTCGGCTGCGGGCGATCGGGCAGCCGGGCGCGCTGTCGGCCGTCGCGTTCGGCACCGAGCTTCCGGCCGCACTGCGTGGTGCTCCGTCGGCCACGGTGCTTCGCTCGTTGAACACCTTCTCGCTCGGCGAAGGTGCCCACGGGATGCTCCGCGCTCTCGCCGACCTCTACGCCATCGAGCACAATGCGCTCGGGCAGTCGGCGCGCGATACGGTCACCGCGCTGCAGCGCCTCGAGCGGCTCGCGAGCGCGCCACGTCCGCTCGCCGCCGCGGACTACCCGCGCGACGACTTCGGTGAAGCGCTGCGTCAGACGGCCGAGTTGGTACGTGCCGGCGTCGGGCTCGAGGCGGCTACGATCGACCTCGGAGGGTGGGACTCACACTTCGCGCAGCAGCAACTGCTCGAGCCGGCAATGGATCGACTCGCCCGCGGCCTCGCGGCATTTCACCGCGACCTCGGTCCCGACATGGCGCGCACCACGGTCGTCGTCATGACCGAGTTCGGCCGGCGCGTCGCAGAGAACTCGGCGTTAGGCACCGACCACGGACGCGGCAGCGTGATGTTCGCGCTCGGCGGTGGCGTGCGCGGCGGCCGCGTGCTCGGCGGCTGGCCGGGCCTCGGCCCCGACGAGCTCGAGGGTCCCGGCGACCTCCCGGTGCGAACGAACTACCGCAACGTCCTCGCTCCGATTCTCTCGGGGATGGCCGCGTCGGATGTGGTTTCCCGGTCCTTCCCCGGGTTCGCGCTCGACCCCGTGCCGCTGCTCGGGTGATTGGCGTACATCATGTGAGGAGGGGCGACTGGCGACTGGCGGCTGGCGGCACACTGGCTGCCGGTGCTGGTTGCTCGCTGACGCTGGCTGCCGGCTCGTTGGGCTAATAGCAGCAGCTCGCAGCACGCGGCCGGAGCGCGCAGCCGTCGGCTACCAGCCCAGCAGCCGCACGCAGCACGCAGCCGCGTGCAGCGAGCAGCCACCCGCCGTTTCGCAGTCGCCAGTCGCCAGTTACGGCTTATCCCCCTTCAGCATGGAGTCCCGCTTCGCCTTGAACTCCGTGCCCGGCTTCCACTCCGGCCAACGGTCCGTCTGCGCGACCTTGTAGCCGACCTCGAAGAACGCCTGGACGTCTTCGACCGCCCCCGACAGATCCCAATCGGGCTTCACCTGATCCGACGGTTTGTGATAGTCGTTCTCCGTGTACTCGTCGCGCTTTTTCTGCCCGTAGGTCGAGTCCTTGCCGATGAACTCGGTGCCCGCGTCCGTGTAGAGCGCCGGCACGCCCTGCTTGGCGAACTCGAAGTGATCGGAGCGGTAGAAGAACCCCTTCTCCGGCTCGGGGTCGGGCTTGATCGTCCGGCCGCCCTGCGACGCCAACACGCCGCCTAACACATCGTCGAGCGTCGAGTTCCCGTAGCCGACGATCGTCAGGTCCTTCGTTTTCCCCCACTGGTTCACGCCATCGATGTTCATGTCCGCCAGCGTCTTGCTGAGCGGATAGAGCGGGTGCGTCGCGTACCACTTGGCGCCTAACAAGCCCTGCTCCTCGCCCGTGACCGCGAGGAACAGCATCGTCCGCGCGGGAGGCTTCGGCAGCGCCTTGTACGCCTTGGCTAACGAAAGGAGCGCCGCGGTCCCCGACGCGTTGTCGAGCGCGCCGTTGAAGATCTGGTCGCCCTTGAGCGTCGTGTCCTTGCCGAGGTGGTCCCAGTGGGCCGAGTAGATGACGTACTCGTTCTTGAGCGTGGGGTCCGATCCCTCGAGCTTCCCGATCACGTTCTTCGACTGGATCTCGCGCACGTCGTTGCGCACGTGAAACGTCGCCTTCGCGTTCAGCGCGACCGGCTTGAAGTCCTTTCGTGTTGCCGCCTTGTGCAGCGAGTCGAAGTTGAGCCCCGCGTTCCGGAACAGTTCCTTCGTCGTGGGGAGGCTCATCCATGACTCGACGGCCACGCGGCTCGTCGGGCCCGCTTCCTTGACGTCGAAGTTCTCGCGGCCCCAGCTCCCCACGACGACCTCGTACGGGTAGCCCGCTGGTCCGGTCTCGTGCACGATGATCGCCGCGGCGGCGCCCTTCTCCGATGCGATCTCGTACTTGTACGTCCAGCGGCCGTAATACGTCATCGCCTTGCCCTTGAACACCGTCGAGTCGAGCTTCGTCGAATCGTTAGGGTCCGGAACGGCCGGGTCGTTCACGAGCATGACGATCGTCTTGCCCTTCACATCCATCCCCTTGTAGTCGTCCCAGCCGTACTCGGGAGCGACGACGCCATAGCCCACGAACACGATGTCGGAGTTGTCCACGCGCACGTCGTTCGCGTTGCGGCGCGATACCCCGACGTAATCTTGTGGGAACCGGAGTCGCATCGTCTTCCCGCCAACCGCGATCGATGCCTCCGGATGGCTCGTGTACCCGATCATCGAGACGGGCTGGATGTAGCTGCCATCGGGATTGCCGGGAGCGAGACCAATCGCCTTGAACTGCTCGGTGAGATAGGCGACCGAGCTATCCTCACCGGCGGTCCCGGGCGCGCGCCCCTCGAAGCCGTCGGAGGCGAGGCGGTTGATGTGCTGCAGGAGATTCTCGCTCGTGATCGCAGAGAGCGCTGGCGCG
This sequence comes from Gemmatimonadaceae bacterium, assembly GCA_036274195.1. Lineage (GTDB taxonomy): Bacteria > Gemmatimonadota > Gemmatimonadetes > Gemmatimonadales > Gemmatimonadaceae > JAJKIV01. Next base: position 9,638 of record DASUGD010000331.1, read on the forward strand.
AGAGCCGCGGCGGACACGGCGGTATCCCGGCTCGACCGTTCGGCACCCGGGCTGCATGCCGCGGCGACAAGGGCGATGAGACTGACGGATCGACGGATGACAGACACGTTCAACTTGCTCCGGTTGATGGGTCGGAGAAAAAAATAGGCGCCGGGCCGCCGGTCACGGGCCCCGTTTCAGCTTCTGCAACATCTCCTTCGGCCGCTTGAGACCGGGACGCATCGCGAGCGCCTTCTCGTAGTACCCAACGGCCTTCGTCGTGTCCTTCTTCGCCAGCCACACGTCGCCGAGTGAGGCGATCGCGTTCGCGCTCGTGGGGTAGAGCGTCGCGTTCATCTCGAACAGTTTGAGCGCGGCGGTGGTGTCTCGCCCGAGCGCCACCTGTCCAAGTAGATCCACCATGCCCTCCGGAGGCTCGACCTTGTAGCCCATGGCCGCCGAAACCCGCGTAAAGTGCTCGGCGAGATACTCGGGACGCTCGATCGCCTCGGCGAGCGACACGTCGTACGCATCGAAGATGAACCGGAGCGCATCGTATTCGGCAATCATCGGCACCGAGCCGTGGCTGTCATGCGAGTAGTACCGGTAGCTGTACCGCAGCCCGGACTGGTTGAACGTCTCGAGGATGCTGTTGAACTGGATGATCGAGTTGAAGTGCACGTTGATGGTGGTATCGCCAGGCGTGATGGTGTTCGCCTGAGCCACGAACAGCGTGCGGCCGGCGAGCCCCGGCTTGCTGAACCGCTCCCGCGCCTGCTTGAGGAGCACGCGGTTGTCCCACCACAGGCTCGGGTCGATGGCGACGTAGGCATTGAACGCGTCGGGCATCGTGTAGAGGGCATTGATGGTCGTGATGCCGCCTAACGAATGTCCGACGAAGACGCGGTACGGGGCGGTGCGATAGTCGCGCTCGATGCGCGGAATGAGCTCGGTCTTGATGAACGTCAGGAAATTCGCCATTCCGCCGCTGCCGGCGAGCGCCGGCTGTGGCTTGCCCTCCGGGTCGCGGTCCGTGTGCGTCGGCGTCATGTCGCGCGTCCGGTTCGTGTTCGGGATCGCGACGACGATCATCTCCGGCAGGACGAACGTCCCGTTGATCCCCGTCCCGAGGATCTGGAGCAGGCCGGTGACGGAATGGAAGTGCGCATCACCGTCGAGCAGGTAAAGTACCGGGTAGCGCTTCGGCAGGTAGGTCGTGTCGCTGTATGACGGCGGCGTGTACACCAGGAACTTCCGGTTCTCCTTGAGCGTCGCCGACCAGACGGAATCCGTGGCACCGATGGTGATGGCTCCACTCTTGGCCGCTTGAGCCGTGAGCCCCGGCGGCGGAGCCGCGAGAACGAGGAATAGTCCGAACGCGATGTGTCGCATGGGGCGGGTGGCGGAGGTCGTTTGGGTTCGGTGACGTAAGAGAGCCCAGATCCACGACCGACGCAACACATCGCGTTCCCGTGGTCTAGGCCGTTACGGCGCGGTCCCAATCGATCCGATACGCGTGTCCCCAGCCGAACATTCGCTCGGGAGTGAGAAAGGTCCTGTGCGGGAACGGCATGAGCAGGTTCACCACGGCCTTCGCGATCGGCGCCGCTGCGGAGCGATCCGGACGGATCCGCGTGATCCCGATGCATCCGAACGCCCCTTCATCTGTGGGGCCGGCCGTCTCGGGTATGAGCAACCGTGAGCCGCCACGGCGCCCTTACCTGAATTCGGCGAAGCGCATGAACCGCGGCCTCCCATGCAGAACGGAGGGTCCGGTCAACCCATCAGCGGCGTAAGCGCCAACCCGCGAATGCCGACCCGCGTTAGGTCTTGCCGCCTTCGCACCACCAAAGCGGCGGATCGGCCGCGTTCGTCTTGGCGTAGCCCACGCGCGGAAGGATCTGGTGCGCGATCAGCATCAGTCCCCAGAGGACCAGGATCAGCGCCGCGCCGTGCGTCTTCGCCATCCGGGCGCGCCACGTACACGCGACGAGCCACAGCCCGCCAACGACGACCACCCCCTCGGCACCCAGGTACGCGAGCAGTCCCGTGCCGCAGTCGCGATGGTAGGGCCAGAGCACGATGGCGCCGGCGAGGGCGACCACCGGGAGAAACCGGGCGAGGACACCGAGCAGCATCCCACGCTCCCGACGGAGCCTCTCGGCGCGCTGCTCCGCCGCGCGACGCGCCCGGAGCTCCGTCGGCGTCGGCTCCGGCGGAAGGCCATCGAACTCACGCTCGATCTTCCGCAGCTCGGTCAGCCAGTTGATCTCGCCCATCGGCGGCAAGACGAGCGATCGCGCCCGTCGGTTGCTTGCCGCCGTCCGGGCTCGCGCTCGACATGGAACGTGACCAGGGTCACCAGCCCCCGGCGCGCCTAACGACAGCGATCCGGTCCGAGATTGGAGAAGCGTAACGCAAGCAGTGGCCGGGGTTGGAGATACGGGTAGCCACCCGTGTCGAATGCCCCGCCCGGATCGTCTGTTTGTAGCGGGCGCCGCCAGCTCGCCGACGGGAAACCATCGCTCCGACCGATGACGACCCCTTCAGGTGGCGCCTCGCCGTCCAACGCCAAAGTCGATCAGCCACCCCAGGAGCTCCTCGAGCTTCTGCAGGAGTTGGCGCTCGCCGTTCACAAGCGCGGCATCTATCCGGCATCGCACCCAATGCTGCACGGCTCGGTGGATGCGCTCGCGCGACGCTTCCGGTCCCTGCTTTCGCAGCGGAGCCAACTCACGATCGGTGTGTCGCGGCACCGACTCGTCGTCGACGGCGCCGCGACCGACGAGAACAACACGTCGCTCGCCGATCTCGCGCAACGCCTGTACGAGCACGAGCTCGGAGTCGTGACCGTGCTGGCGACGGTGCGGCGGAGCACGCTCGATGAGTTCATTGGCGCGATCGCGGTCTCTCCCGCGCGAGGCAGCACGCCCTTCGGTGCAGGCGGCCGGTCTCAACTGGCGCGTTGGAACGACCTCGTTCTGACGCGGGTGGCCTTCGATCGGCTGGAGCTGATGGACGGAGATAGCGACACGGAGAAGGATGACCTGAAGACCAAGCGCTCTGCCGATCTCTGGTTGGGCTTAACGCGAGCTGCCCTCAACGGGGAATCGCTCGACGGCGCTCTGGAGGATCCGGCGCGCCTCGCCGAGTCGGTCACGCGCCAGGTGAACCTGGACGGGCCCGATGCCGCCGTGCTCGGAATTCTGCGCCAGATCATCGGTGAGCTCGATGATGCCGAGATGCACGACT
>DASUGD010000332.1:0-12677 GCA_036274195.1 Gemmatimonadaceae bacterium
CGTTGGAACGATGCGCAAGGAGTCTGACCCCCCACGAATCATTCCGACGCGTATGGGCTTTTGCCGCGCGTCGTCCGGGGTTCGTAGTTCAAGATCAGAACGCGTCACCGCCGCACGAGTCCTTTGCCTGACGAGGGCCGACGAGTGCGGAACGCACGGTGACGAGATGCGGGTTCGAATCCCGCCGATCGCCGGTGGTACCATCGCCGCCATAGCTCAGCGGATTCAGAGCGCCTGGTTACGACCCAGGAGGCCGCGTGTTCAAATCACGCTGGCGGCTCTTCCCTCACACGGACACGACATATGAACGCGATGAACATTTTCGGCCAGCACGACGCCAAGACGCTCGCGCAGCTGGCGGACGTCGAGCGTCGCGCCACCCGCGTCGCGCTCATGGCCGACGGCCACCTCGGCTACGTCATGCCGATCGGTGGCGTCGCCGCCTACGATCAGAAGGTCTCCGTCGTCGGTGTCGGGTTCGACATCGCGTGCGGGAACTGCGCGATCCGTACCGACCTCACGCTCGAGCGGCTGTGCGGCCTAACGAGCGCCGACCGGGCGCGAAATCCGTCGCGCATCATCGGCAATACCGTGCTCAACGAATTCGCCGAGCTACTGCAGTCCGACCTCAGCTTCGGAATCGGGCGCAAGAACAACGCGGACGACGCACCCGTCGATGACCCGCTCTTCATGGATGACGCGTGGTATGTCATCCCGAACATCGGGCGCTACCGTGACGACCTGCGCGACAAGGCTCGCCGCCAGCTCGGAACCATCGGGAGCGGCAACCACTACGTGGACGTCTTCGTGGACACGAAGGAGCGTGTTTGGGTTGGCGTCCACTTCGGTTCCCGCGGTCTCGGGCACACGATCGCCACCAATTTCCTCGCGTTAGGCCAGGGCCTGCGCTGGGGCGACAAGGCGAAGAAGCAGGAGGTCCTTCTCGACCTCACCACGCCGCTCGGGCAGGACTACTGGGCACTCATGAACCTCGCCGGACGTTACGCCTATGCCGGTCGCGAGTGGGTCGCCCGGAAGGTGGTGGAGTGGTTGGGTGGGACGTCCGAGGACATGGTGCACAACCACCACAACTTCGCCTGGAAGGAAGAACACTGGGTGCCAGAGGTGGGTGGCGTTCAGGAGCTGGTGGTGGTGCGCAAGGGTGCGACGCCCGCATTCCCTGGCCAGATGGGGTTCGTTGGTGGGTCGATGGGCGACGACTCCGTGATTTTGCGTGGCGCTACGGAGCCATCACTTTCACTTACCGACGTCGAGGAGCGCAGCCGACAGGACGCAGCGCTCTTCTCCACCGTTCATGGCGCTGGTCGCGTCATGTCGCGCACCGAGGCGGCGGGGAAGCGCGACCGCCGCTCGGGACAGCTCAAGAAGTACAAGGAGGGTCCGCTCGCGGGTCAGGTCATCAACGCCGGCAAGGTATCGCCGCAGATGATGCAGCAGTGGCTCAAGGCATCGGGCGTGATTCTCCGTGGCGGCGGATGCGACGAGTCTCCGCACTGCTATCGCCGTCTCACCGACGTGCTCGCCGCTCAGGGCGACACGATCGAGGTCCTGGAGACGCTGAGCCCCGTCATCGTGGTGATGGCGGGGGGAACGAGTTCGATCCATTCAAAGACTAAGCCATCAGCCATCAGCCATCAGCCATCAGCTCGAACGGCGAAACAACGAACGGCGAGACTCCGCAGCTGATGGCGACCTAACGACGCACCGTCGAGTGGGTCGACAGAGCTCGATTATCGATTCCAACGATCGCCCGACCAAATCACCGGGCGCTTCGAGCTCAACTCCTCATCCGCTCGACATTTCTGGCATTCGGGTCGACACAGCGTGGGTTATCGGAACCGTGAGCGGAGCCGAATCCATACGAGCTCCACACGGTATACCCAGCTCGATACCTCATCCGAAGGCCTTCAAATCACCTCGACCACAGGAGGGCGAGATGTTGGATTACACGAAGCATTACGCGACTCGCCTGGCGCGTCTCGCGACGCCGCAGGCCGAGCGCATCCCCGGGACCACTCAGGTCCCCAACTCGGCGGGCGGGTACGCCTGGCCCGTCGACAACTGGACGCGCTTCGACCGGTTCCTGATCTTCGGGTCGGAGCGCGGAACATACTACATCCGCGAGCGCACGCTCACGATCGAGAACGCGACGAACGCGCGCGAGTGCATCGCCGAGGATGGACCTCGCGCCGTCCGTCGGATCGTCGAGATCAGCACGGCTGGCCGTGCACCGAGCAACGACCCGGCGCTGTTCGCGCTGGCCATGTGCGCGGGACTCGGAAACGACGCCACGCGCGCCATGGCGCTCGGGGCGCTGCCCGAGGTCGCGCGCACGGGAACGCACCTCTTCCACTTCCTCCAGTACGTCCGCGGATTCCGCGGATGGGGGCGTGGCGTGCGTCGTGCGGTCGGCCGCTGGTACACGGAGAAGCCGGCACCGGCCATCGCGTACCAGATCATGAAGTACCAGGCGCGGGACGGGTGGGCGCACCGCGACGCTCTGCGTCTCGCCCACCCGAAGGCGCCCACCGTCGCGCATGACGTGATGTTCCGCTATGCGACGAAAGGGTGGGACGGCGTGCTGGAGCTGAACCGGGTGAGCGACATGGACGTGGTCGCGCTCCTCGAGGCGACCAAGTCACTCGGGCGCCTCGCGCCTAACGAAGCGGCCAAGGTCATTTCGGCCGCGAAGCTTACTCGTGAGATGGTTCCGACCGAGCTGCTCACCCACGCCGTCGTGTGGGAGGCGCTGCTCGAGCGCATGCCGCTCACGGCCATGATCCGGAATCTCGGGGTCATGACGAAGGTCGGACTCATCGCGACGGGAAGCGACGCGGCACGAATGGTCGTGGATCGACTTGCCGACCGCGAGAACCTGCGCGCGGCGCGCGTGCACCCGGTTGCGGTGCTCGTGGCCATGAAGGCGTACGCGCAGGGGCGTGGGATGAAGGGGAGCGGGAAGTGGACGCCGGTGACGCGGGTGGTCGACGCGCTCGACACGGCGTTCTACCTCACGTTCGAGAACGCGCCCACGACGGGCAAGCGGGTCATGCTGGCGCTGGACGTCTCCGGATCCATGGGAGTGCCGGTATTCGGCACGGACTACCTGACCTGCCGCGACGCGTCGGCGGCGATGGCGCTCGTGACGGCCGCGACCGAGCCGAATCATCGGTTCGTCGCGTTCACGAAGGGTGACTATCCGTCGCAGTGGTCGGCGACGTACGGGTCGCAGTACAACACGGGGCTCACGCCCCTGACGATCTCGCCGCGTCAGCGACTGGATGACGTGGTACGCCAGATCGGGAACCTGCCGTTCGGGGGAACCGACTGCGCGCTGCCGATGGTCGAGGCGTTGAAGCACCGCTGGGCGGTCGACGCGTTCGTGGTCTTCACGGACAGCGAAACGTGGGCTGGCAACATCCACCCGACGCAGGCGCTTCGCGAGTACCGGGAGCGCATGGGGATCGGGGCCAAGCTGGTGGTGGTCGCGATGGCGTCGAACGGGTTCAGCATCGCGGACCCGGATGACGCCGGGATGCTGGACGTCGTGGGGTTCGATACCGCGACGCCAGGGGTGCTGGCGGAGTTCATTACCTGAGGCAGTTCACTGATGCCAGAGAACCAACGACCGAGGACTCGAAACTCACAACTGGCCATGACATCTCGTGGCGCCATGGCCAGTCATGAGTGATCGGTCGTCAGGTGTGCGTTTTCAGGCATCAGTTTCAACATCGTACAACAATCAACCATGGAGGCGAACATGATGCAAAGACAGAAGCCCATTCGTGCTCGCCTGACGCGGCTCGCGACGCCGCAGGTCGAGCGACATCGGGGAACGTGGCTGCTCACGCGTTCCGCCGAGGCGCCGCAGTGGCCCGTCGATGAGTGGGAGCGACTCGATCGCTATCTCATCTTCGGCAGCGAGCGCGATATGCACGTCGTGCGTGGCAGAATCGAGGCCGATGGGCCGCGCGTCGTGAGGCGCGTGGTCGAGCTGAGTGTCCTCGGTCGCGTCGTCAGCAACACGCCCTGCCTCAGGGTGCTGGCGATGAGCCTAACGCTCGGTAACACGGCCACTCGCGTGATGGCGCGCGAGGCTGCGCCCGAGGTGGCTCGCACGCCTGATGAGCTACAGAGGCTCGAGCGGTACGTGAACAGGATGCGTGGTACCACTCTTGGTATCACGCCAGGAACCAAACATGGAGGTGAACGCGGGGCGGTCGTGCCATCGGTGCGTCCGCCCCGCACCTCGCGGTTGGTCGCGGGGTAACGCAGTTCAACCAACTCATACTAACAATGACAAACAGGCTGAAGCAGTACCTCGATGCCGAGGAGCCGCGGATGCCGGAGGGAGAGGGAGACTACTGGGTCGTCGAAACGAGAACGGCCTACCTGATCGTGTCGGCTGACACGGCGCGTGCGATCGAACGTACGCTCGCCCGCCTCTGGCGCCCGCGATGGCTCGTCTTTCGTGATTGGACCGGTGCTCGGCGGCGGCTGAGGACGGACGTGGTGGAGTGCGTATTCGAGTGTACCGCTCGGCAACGTGCGACTCGCCGCGCGTTCGACCGCGACCGCTGCCGGGAAGAGAAGGCAGACAGGCGTCCGTGGGAAGAGGACGACTGAGATGCCTAACGTGTTCCGCTGGAACATCGCCCGCCGGGAGCAGCTCGGCAGGCTCGTCACTGGCGAGCCTGTCGAGAACCTCCCGTGGATTCTGGAGGAAGTTCGTCGTTGCGCGGCGCGAGTGATCGCCATGGCGGGCGACTCGCAGCTCGTCTTCGTCGGAAGATCTCTGTGATGGCGCACACACTGTTTTAGCCGATCGCACTCACACTTGGCCTTGCCAATCCTCTCGCGGCAATGCGGCAGCGACGGCGGTGGCCGGTGCCTCGATGGCTCGGCCGAATCTATCTGGTCTCGTCGATCGTCCTTGCCCGTGCGGGCCTGGGCCCGCGTGCCGCATTCGGCCTTCTCGCATTCGCGACACTGGAGGCGTCATTCATGGGCCATCGCTCTATCCGCGCGAGGAACGTCAGGCAGCATCGCGAGTGGATGTTGCGGAGCTATGCACGCGTCGTCGCGTCAGGCGCGTGGCTCGCGGTTGCCGGGATCGCATGCGCCAGCGCCACCACGCGAGAGGCGCGGATTCCCGGCGCGCGCGACGATTGTGAGGCGGCCGCCGTCCAGGTGTCGAACAAGACGGCGACGGCCGAGACGTTCAAGGCGCTCGCCTGGTGCGACGAGACCGGCCCCACCGCGCTCGCGGCGTCGTGGCGTGGTCTGCCCGCGGACACCGTCAGGCTGCGAACGCTTTTCTTCGCGAGCGCGAACATTCGCGACGGTCGCATTTTCAGCGCGGCATATGCGACTGCCGCCGACTCCACGCGCCGGGCGAGAGAGCGCGCCGCCGCGCTCCTCGTTCTCGTGGCACAGCTCGACTCGACGGCGACCGTCAGCGTTGTTCCGTCGTCGCGAAAGGAAGTGTGGCGGGCGCAGCTCGTGCGCCAGAGTCACCCGTCGCAGATCGCGGGAACGAAGCCGTTGCCGGCCGACGGGCGCGCGCGCGTAAACGCGCTCGTGCGGCAGATGGCCATGAGTGTGCCGGCTGGGGCCGCCGGCCTGCGCGATCCACTCGGCGTCGCGGTGCAAGCGGCCCGATTGGATCTGAAGCGTTTGCCTGTCGCGGTCGGTAGTCGCTAGCCCGAAACTCGGTAGTCGACAGGTCGGGCTACAGGCGAACGACGAAGAGCCAACGGCACGTCAACCGTGCTCTGCCGCGGATGGCGGCCGGCTCCTTGCGGGGATTTCGCGGTCCTTTTTCACCCAAACCGCGAGGCGCATATCGATGGCAAAATCCCCGAAGATTGCCCCATGCCTGTGGTTCGATAACCAGGCCGAAGAGGCCGCGCGATTCTACACCGGGATTTTCCGGAAATCGAAGATCACCGCGATCACCCGGTACGGGTCAGCAGGATTCGAGGTGCATCACCGTCCGGCCGGCTCCGTGATGACCGTCGAGTTCGAGCTCGAAGGGCAGCGGTACACGGCACTCAACGGCGGCCCTGCGTTCAAGTTCAACGAGGCGATCTCGTTTCAGATCTACTGCGACACGCAGGATGAGATCGACTACTACTGGACGAAGCTCGGCGAAGGTGGCGACCCTAACGCGCAACAGTGCGGTTGGTTGAAGGACCGCTACGGCGTGTCGTGGCAGGTCGTGCCGAGGGGTATCGAGGAGTTGTACAAGGATGAGACGTCGCCGGCCGCGCAGCGGACCATGGAAGCGATGCTCAAGATGAAGAAGCTCGATATCGCGGAGCTCAAGCGCGCACACGACGGCGAGCTCGCCAACGTCTAGTCGTTCCCTGGCGGTGTCATTCCGAGCGCGGGTGCCCGCGCTCGGAATGACAACCGCTACCGCAACGCTTCCACAGGTAGCTTTGCGCCCAACACGTCCACGCGCTCGATCGCCGGCGGGGTCGCGAACAGGCGCGCCGCGTTGTCCATCAACGCCTTGGCGATCGGGCCGTTCAAGTGCGCCTGCCGGCCGGACTCGTTCTCGAACGCGTCGAAGACACCGAACGTCGTCGGCCCGAAGCGGAGCGCGAACCAGAGCGGGGTGGTCGTTTCCTGATTCGCGAGCTGAAGGCCCTGCTGCAGGAGGGCGGCGACTTCATCCTCTTTGCCGGCCTTCGCCTCGAGCCGGACGAATAAGCTGTGCTTGAGCATCTCGTTTTTCCTCAGTGAGGGGTTGTAGCCGGATCTTAGGCGAGCGCGCCCAAGGGGGGTATTGGCAAGAACGCCATTCTTAGTATCATACTTGCCATGCGCATCAGCGTCCTCGCACTCGACGGCGTGTTCGACCTCGGCCTGTCCGCCGTCCTCGACGCGTTTCAGACAGCCAACGAGCTGATCCAGCTGTCCGACATGGCCGTGCCGCGATTCGACGTGCGAATCGTCGGCGTACGAAAGAAGGTGACGACGTCGCAGGGGCTTGCCGTACCGGTTCACCCGCCGGCGACGAAAGCGCCCGATTGTGTCGTGGTTCCGGCGATCGGGTTCAAGATGCCGGCGCCGCTCGAGGCGGCCCTGACGAGGCCCGACATCGCCGACGCTACCGCGCTGCTGCGGCGCTGGGCGGATCGCGGATCGACTGTCGCCGCGGCGTGCATCGGCACGTTCGTGGTCGCTGAATCGGGACTGCTCGACGGCGAGTATGCGACGACGACCTGGTGGCTCGCGCCGCTGTTTCGCAAGCGGTACCCGAACGTGTCGCTCGATGAGTCGAACATGGTCGTGAAGTCCGGCCAGTTCGTGACCGCCGGGGCGGCGCTCAGTCACATCGATCTCGCGCTCTGGCTCGTGCGAGGTGTGAGCCCGGAGCTCGCGGCACTCACGGCGAAGTACCTGATCGTCGACACGCGGCCGTCGCAGTCCGCGTACGCGCTGACCGATCACCTCGTGCACGACGATCCCGTCGTCCAGCGCTTCGAGCGATGGGCGCGCGCGCGCCTAACGCGTGGCTTTTCCCTCGACGAGGCGGCGAAGGCCACCGGGGCGAGCAAGCGCACGCTCGCCCGCCACATGCAGCACGTGCTCGGCAAGTCGCCGCTGGCGTACTTCCAGAGCCTGCGCATCGAGCGCGCCGTTCACTTGCTGAAAACCGGGAACGCGAGCGTGGACGAGATCGCCGCGCGCGTGGGCTACGCGGACGGTACGACCCTGCGGACCTTGCTGCGGCGACGATTGAATCTCGGCATTCGGGAGATCAGAAACGCATCGCGGCAATCCGGGATCACGGGATAACCGGACAACGGCAAGACCTAACGCAGATTTCGAACATCGATTTCACGGATGGTCGCAGATTTGTTCCGTGCGGGCCGACGGCTCCGACGGCACTGCCGGTCTCTCATACTTTCTTTGTTGAACGACCTCGGGACGCATGGGCTTCCCGAGGCCGTCATTTCTTCAAAAAGCGGCTCGTGGCGAGCGGAGTTTTCAGCGCCGAGGAGCAATCCGGATGATCCGCTGTTTCTGTCGCATCCGTTTCCCCTTTTCGTCTGTGCGGCCAGCCCTCTCTGGTCCGGCACAGCCTAACGAGCAGACGCTCGTGTAGGACTCGAGCGCACATCGGCAGGAAATGACCCCGTCAGGACTCGGCCGCGTCGCTTCACCTGAACCCAGACTGTGTACTTCCCGGGCTGTGGGAATGCGTACGGGAAGTACAGGGAGTCCGCCGCGTCGAGCGGCGCAGTCATCGCGTGAGCCATCGCGGCGGGTGCGGAGCGCGTGAGACGCACCTGCGCCGCGAGCGATATCGTACCCAGCGGATGGAGGTGGATGAACACGTTGCCGTCGTCACGGACGACGACGACATGTCCCGCCATGCCGAGGAACGGCTCGAGCGAAGCCGTGTCGCCGGCGGGAGGGGTGGCCGCGAATCGGAGACCGGCTTCCTCACCCGCGACCAGCGGCGCCGAGCTCCGGTTCCACGTGAGCACGGTTCCGTCAGCCAGCACTGAGTGGGTCGAATCCCCCTTACGGCTGACGGACCAGGAGTCATCGGCGTCCGTGCTCGTGTCGCGCGTCGCCGAATGACGCTGGTCTGTCAATGTCACGGTGGACGTGAGCGTTTCCGTCAACCCACTCTGGTGCACGATGTCGGCGAACACGCGATACGTGCCCGCGGGAAGATCCGGCAGCGCAGACGTGAACGTCACCGTGTCGGCAGTGCCCGGATGCAGATGCGCGAACGCCGGGCCGCCGTCGGCGGCGACGAGGAACAGGTGCATGAGCTTCCCGTGATCCTCCACGAGCGACGTCGCCGGAGAAGCGCGACGCGCACGCAGCCAGGCGACGTCGTTTCGATGCACCCAGACAGAGTCGGTGATCGAGAGAGAGAATCGGCGTTGCGCGGTCGACGTGTCGACGGCGACGCGAACTGCCAGTGGTCGAAAGAGGCCTCGTGTGAAGGCCGAGTCCTCCGCGCGCCACCAGGCACCGCCTCCGACCAGAACGATGGCAATGACCCCCACCGCGCGGGCTATCGCAACCCGGGCACGTCGGCGGCGCTGCGCGTCCGGCTCCACGCCGGGCGGCAGCACGCCTTCGCGGACCGTCGCGCCAACGATCGTGAACAGGCCTAACGCGAGAACGATGCCGGCGATCGACAACACGACGGCGAGAGCGCCATTGAACTGGAGTCGACGCCCCGGCAGGGCGACCAGCGGGACGACGACTGTTCCCTCGCCGCGCGCGCCGCTCACCGATACCGTGACGCTGTTCGATCCGGGACTCATGACCCACAGCCGCGTCCTGTACCACGACGGGCTCTGCGGGATTGGACTCGCCAGGTCGGGTGGCGGCGTGCCGCCTGTAGCGTCGTAGTGGTTGACGAACGCCGTGACGCGCGACACGCCGGGTTCGGCGACCCTGACGTTGATGATCGCGATCCCGGGAACTACGGGCGGCGCCTCGACGTGCACCAGAACCTTGTACGGTCCGGCCAGGCCGTCGAACCACACATCGGGGCTGCCGATATGTGCCGACGTCACCAACGCGATCGCCGCCACGAGCGCGGCGCGACGTAGCGAGCGCACTATCGCCGTGTTATCGCTGAACGCGCGCCATCCCGGAGCCGACCCACAGTCCAACACGTGATGTGACGACGGACGTCAACGCCGCGATCCCGATGCCTCGCGCCATTTCGCCGACCGTTCGCTCCGCCGTCCAGAACTGATAGCGCCACGGCCCAAGCTTGGCGTTGTAATCCCATTGATCGGCGCCGAACACGACGTTGCGTGCATGGGGCGTGAGCAGAAACTCCGCCCACCACCAGTGCACGGCGAGCATGACCGCGACGAACGTGAGCCCGGCGACGAGAGCGAGAAGCCAGTCCCGTCCCTCGAGCCTCCGCATCAGCAGGTCGATCGCGAGTGCCGGCGCAATGAGCAGGAGCGGGAAGGGCGGAGGGACCATGCGTGTCACCGGATTGTAGATCGGCGCAAGCCTCGGCACCGCCGGAAAGAGCTGCAGCGTCCACATGAGCACCAGCATGATCGCCATGTAGATCGCCGCCGTAGTCGTAGCAGGCCAGCGAAGCCGCGACGGGCGCGACGTCGCAATGAGAATCAGCGGCAAGCCGATCGCCGTCACGCGATAGAATCGCGTGCTGTGCATCTCGTTGGGAAACGCCGCGTACTCCATGATCACGGTCGCGTGCATCGTGAGCAGGATACCGGCCGACATGGCGAAAAGGAGGCTCAGGCGGCTCTGCTCCTCGCTCGACGCGCGGTTCTGCCTCGCGAGCGCCATGAGCATGGCCCCCACCTGGATCGCGATCATGCCCCACGCGAGCACCATGTGCGGCGGGCTGATGATCTTCACGTCCAGCCCGTACGCGTCGTGCCACCAGTTGTCGAACGGGGCCGACGTGACCATCATGAGCGTGCCCCAGATGCACACCCAGGCGCCTAACGGTCCACGGAAGCCCCAGAACCGGACGCTCGCGGCGCGCTCGTCGGGGCTGCCGCGGAACGTCGTACGGAGCACCAGCCAACCGCAGCTCGCGCCGGCCACGATTGCCGCGACCTGCTCGAGCACGTGCGGTGGCGACCAGAACGTGTCGCGCCCGATCGTGCGGTGCCACGAGATGTCCCAGATCAGGCCGACGACGATGGACACGGACGAGAACAGCACGGCGTAGAGCGGCCAGAGCCGTTCGGACGCTCGCGCCGACGTGGCGGTGCGGGCTGAGACCAAGGGGCGAGAAGCTTCGATCGTTGTGCTCATATGTCTGTCCTGCGGTGGGTCAGTCGATGCCCACCCTCCCCTTCACGGCGGCGATCAGCTTGGCGGAATCGTACCCCACACCGTCCTTGAACACCGTGCTGACCTTGCGGATGACGCTCGGGTCACTCGTTAGGTCTCCCTGGAGCACGACGAGATCAGCCGCCTTGCCCTTCTCGACCGACCCGAGCTTGTCGTAGACGCCGAGGATCTTCGCGCCGTTCGCGGTCATGACCTGTATCACCTGAGGCGGCGTGAACCCCGCCTCGATCAGCAGCTCGTAGTTCCGCTGATCGCCGAAGCCTGGCAGCGCGCCGCCAAAGCCCGTTGGATCGACTCCCGCCGCGAGCCGGCCACCGGCTTTGACGAACTCGCGCTCGAACTCCATCGCGTTCTTGAACATCTCCGGCTTCATGGTCCAGTTCTTCGCCGTGTCGATCTGTGCGCGCATCTTGAGATACGCCTCGCGCACGTCGGGGCTCATTGCCTCGAGCGTCCGCTCATCCTTCGTCGGGCGGTTCGGGAAGAACGGCTCGAACACCGCGAGCGTCGACGTCATGCCCACGTTCTTCGCCACCATGGCGGCGATCGCCGATTTGGCGGTGTCGCTCGTCATGTTCGCCACGCCCACGCGCGCGATGCTGTTGGAGGGACACGCGTCGGGCTGCTTCTCGGGGTCGAAGTCCGTCGCGGTTAGCAGCCCGTGCTCGAGATTGTCGATACCTAACGCGACGGCCTCACGGAAGCTCACGGAGCACAGGTGTCCCGTGACCTTCATGCCGCGCTTGTGCGCTTCGTCGATGGCGGCCTTGAGCTCTGCCTGGCGGATGTCCGTGTAAGCCTTGATCCACTCGACCCCTTCCTGCGACCAGTAGGCGACGAACCGGCGAGCCGCGTCGGGCGTCGTGATCTCGGCCATGCTCCCCGCGGAGCCACCGGATCCACCCGTGATGTACGGTGCGGTAAGGTGGACGCGTGGGCCTGGGATGCGGCCCGAGTCGATCGCCTCCTTCGTGTTGATCTCGGCATAGGGTGCCCGTCCGCCGGTCGTGCGGATGGTCGTGACGCCGCTGCCGAGGTAGAGGCGAGGCCCGGTGAACGACATCTGCGCCGCGCGGCCGCCGGCGGCCGTGTAGAACAGGTGGTCGTGCATCCCGACGAGCCCCGGGATCACCGTGCTGCCGGAGAGGTCCATCGTTTTCGCACCAGCCGGCGCCTTCACACTCGACGCCGGACCGACGTCGGTGATCTTGCCGTTCTGAATGACGATGGTCTGGTTAGGCTTGGGCGCCGCGCCGGTGCCATCAATGATGGTGACATTCGTGAGCGCGACGACGGGATCGGCCACGCTCACGTACTGACTCCGCACCTGCTCGGAGAGCTTCGTCGCCGCCTGGGCAGACAGCCCGGCGGCGGGGAGAGCGAGTTGGGCGAGTATGGTCAACGTGTTGATAACGCGCATTCAAGCCTCCGTGGCCTTGTCATTCCTCGCTCCGCTCGGAATGACTAATGTACCGTGAACGCCATCATCATATGCGCCGACAAATGCTCGGCGATGTGGCAGTGTAGCATCCAGCGTCCGGGGTTCGATAGATCGAGTAAAATGTCAGCGGTAGCGCCCGCCGGCAGCAGCACCGTGTCCTTCCACACGAGATTCGTGTTCGGCACGTCGTTCACCGCCAGCACGAGAAACCGCTGGCCGTGGATGTGGATAGGGTGCTGCATACCGTGGAACGACCGGCGCTCGTTCACGAGCCGGACCTTCACGACGTCCCCGCGCCGGAAGCTCCAGTCGATGTCCATGTTCTCCTTGCCGGTGGCCGGGTCACGAAGGATCCATCGCACCTGGTCCCCCGTCGCCGCCC
>DASUGD010000333.1:0-40761 GCA_036274195.1 Gemmatimonadaceae bacterium
GCGCTCTTGAAGCGACGCTGGGCTTCCCCTTCCGCGCTCAGCATCTGCGCGCCGAACGTATCGCGAATTGGTGACGCGGGATGGTCGGTGCTGAAGTGCTCAGGGTTACGAAGGATCTCGAGCACGTCAGCGCGCCGCGTCGCGAGCCACATGTCCCCTCCGGCCGACCGGGCGCGGGCAACCGGCGCGGTGCTCCGCAGCCGGTGGAGCATGGGATAGGGGTTCTCCGCGAGCGATTCGAGCTCGATCAACTCACGCGCCGTCATGCTTGCGGAAGGCAGGTCGCTCTGCGCAAAGTCGTGAACGTGTAAGGCGACCGCCAATATATGTGCACGACGCGAGAGCCAATACTCCCTACAGCCATGACCGGAGCGAACGTCATTGAGCTCGGCGCAGGCAGGTCGCGCCGCTTCGCGCCCATCACAACGCTCGCGAGTGGGTTCGAGCTCGGGCTGACGATTCACGTCATTCGTGGGACGCGGCCGGGACCGGCGGTCGGTATCTCGGCGATGATCCACGGCGATGAGCTCGACGGGCTTCTCATTG
Source organism: Gemmatimonadaceae bacterium (assembly GCA_036274195.1). GTDB lineage: Bacteria > Gemmatimonadota > Gemmatimonadetes > Gemmatimonadales > Gemmatimonadaceae > JAJKIV01. The sequence goes on from DASUGD010000333.1 coordinate 547, forward strand.
CGCGCGAGCTGGCTCGGTCGCTCGACCCGTCGGACATTCGCGGCTCGGTCTCGATTCTGGGCGTCGCGAACCCACTCGCGATGGAAGGAATCTCCCGCAACACGCCGATCGACATGCTCGACATGAACCGGCTCTTCCCCGGTTCGCCGGATGGCTGGTTGAGCGAACAACAGGCCTACGCGATCGCGCACGAGTTCATCGACACCATCGAGGTGCTCGTCGACATTCACTGTGGCGGCACGTTCCCGTGGGTCGACTATTGCTACGTCATCAATGACGAGGCCCTGTCGCGCGCGTTCCTTCCGGCACTCCTCTACAAGCCAGCCACCACCTATTCCGGGACGACCGCGACGTACGCCGAGCAGCGCGGCGTGCGGTGCACTGTCGTGGAAATCGGCGGCGGATACCACGACCAGCGACGACACGTGGCCAATGGCGTTCGTGGTGTGTTGAATCAGCTGCGTCACGTCGGCGTACTCGACGGAAGCGTCGAGCGCCGAGCGGGCCAGATCCTGATGCGCGACATGACGGTCATCCGACCGCGACACGGCGGGATCTGCATGCCGAGAGCGACGCTGTCACCCGGGCAGGTGCTCGGCCCGGGAACGGCGCTGGCGGACATCGTCAGTCCGTACACGTTCGAGGTGCTGGAGACGATGACGGCGCCGTTCGATGACAACATCGTCGTCCTCTGCCGGAACTTCGTGACCCGGATTCATCCTGGCGACTATGGCTTCATGATCGCCAACCGGGCGACGGCGACGACGTACGCCGACTGATCGCATGCCCTTTCGCTGGGTAGCGTTCGCGGTCATCGTAGGGATGTGGGATGAGGGATGGGGGATGAGGGTTAACGGCGCTTTCTCCCCTCATCCTGCATCCCTCATCCCCCCTCCCCCGGCGGTCGCGAGCGGCACGCCAGCGCAATCACGAGAAGGGACCGTCGACATCACGGTGGACGTGAGGCCTGACGCCGCGCACGTCGAGGAGCGATACGTCCTGGCGCCATCGGCGTCACCGACGGCTCTTCGAGTCCTGACGCAGCCGTGCGCGACGATCGAGAACCTGCAGATCGAGCAGGCGGGCTCGGTTCTGCCGGTGGCCGAGTCGCGAGCCGGGCGCTGGATCACGTTTCGCGACACGATCGCTGGCCAGGATGACACCCTCCGGCTCGCCGTGCGATACGAGGTGCGACTCGCGGGAACCGGCGTCGTGCCGCTCGTACACCTGGGAACCGCCGTAACGGGCGAGGGCTCGCCGCGAACCGGCCCGGTGAAGGTTCTCGTCAACGCTGCCGACGCCACGGCCCGGGTCGCCTTTCCGCACATGGCTCGCCAGGCACCTAACGAATGGTCGTCGCGCTTCGTGGCGGTCCCGTCGTTCGTGGAGGTCATGGGTCCGCGCATTGTGCGGTGCGGCGAAAGCCTGGGAGAAGGCGGTGACAGCGGTGGCCTGGTCTGGCGCTTCTTCCTGTTGGTCGGAATCATGGTCACGTGGGTGCCGCTGTATCTGGCGTGGGCTCGCCGCTCGACGGAACGCGAGCACCCATGACAGGCGCGCACCTTTCGGCCTTCTATGTGATCGTCGCCGCGTACCTGGTCCTGGTCTGCGGGATTGGACTCCGCAATTACCGTCGCGCCTCGACCGAAGAAGGCTTCCTCGCCGCGGGTCGCAGCCTGGGACCCATCATCGGTGGGGCCACGCTGATGGCCAATCAGGTGAGCGCCGGCGCGACGATTGGCATGGTGGGCTTCCATTACTTCTCCGGCATCAGCTACGCGTGGACGTGGCCGCTGGTCTGGATCGGCTGGGTCGTCGCGGCGCTGTTCGTGGCGCCGACGATCCGACGCATCGCCGGGCTGACGCTGCCCGATTTTTTCGCGGCGAGGTTCGAGAGCAGGGCCGCGCGCGCGATCGCCGCCGTGTTCGTCCTGGTTGTCTATGCGGTGATGCTCTCCGCCCAGTACCAGGCCGGGGGTCTCCTCTTCGGGCTGGTTGGCGGGATGGAATATTCGCGCGCGGTTCTGCTCGTTGCGGTCATCACGACGGCGTACACGGTGCTGGGCGGGATGTACAGCAATGCCTACGTCGGGATGCTCAAGGCCGTCCTGTTGTTAGGCAGCTATGCGATCGCCGTCCCGTGGCTCCTGGCACACGTCGGGTCGATCGCCAGCATCGGGGAGACGCTCACCGCCATCGACCCGCGACTGACTCGCAACTGGTTCGGTTGGCGGCAACTGATCGCGATCTCGCTGGCGATCGGGCTCGGTCTCGCCGCTGCGCCGTACGAGATCTCGGCGATCTATTCGATGCAGAGCAAGCGCGCGACGCGCATGGCGATCGGGTACTCGTTCTTCTTCCAGGCCTGCATTGGCGTTGGCGTGCTGCTCTTCGGGCTGTCGATGAGAGTCGCGATGCCGCAGTTGCCGACGCCGGACCTGGCGACACCGGTGCTCGGGATGAGCATTCTCCCGCCGTGGATCGGGTTGCTCGTACTGCTCGCGGCCGTCGTCACGTTCACGCGAACGGGGGGTGCGATCCTGCTCACCGTCGCCTCGGCGGTGTCGCACGACATTTACGCGGAGCTGATCAACCCGGCGGCGGATGAACGCGCGCGAGTTTTCGCGAGCCGGCTGGCGGTTGTCACGTTCAGCGCGATCCCCGTCGCGCTGGCGCTGCGTCAGTTCGACCTGGTGAACTTCATCGTCATCTGGGCGGCGAAGCTGATGGTCAGCTTCCTGTTCATCCCGGTGGTCGTGGGCCTGCACTGGCGGCGCGCGACTCGCGCCGGGGCGATCGCGTCAATGCTCGGCGGGATGGTCGCGTGCCTGGTGTGGTCGCGGCTCGGCTCGCCGTACTACCTGGGGCTCGATCCGGCGGAGGCGGGGGTCCTGGCCAGCGCGGCGCTGATGCTCGTGGTCAGCCTCACGACGTCGCCCGCCTCCGACGGAACATTGCGTCGGTTTTTCGACGATCCCCGTGAGGAGGTTGGGTCGGCGTATGCGCCCGGGGCCGACTGACAAATATGCTCATGCCCTAACATATTGTTAGCGCTTTACATAGTATCATAAGCGGCTTACGTTTGTGTATGTCGAATGTCAGGTCATATCTCGCGAAGATCGGGCGACGAGGCGGGATAAAGAGTCGGCGCACGCTCGAGCCCGAAGTCGCCAGGCGCATGGTGGAAATCAGGGAGGCTCGTCGCGTCGCCCGCCGCACCACCGCTGCCAGCCGCCCGGGCGGTGCTCCAGCCGACACCAGCGTCGCCGCGCTGGCCGTGCGGGACATGCTGTTGCGCCGCGCATCACCGGCGGAGAAGCTGGCACAGGTGGCACGGCTCTCACGCACGGTGGATCGGCTCTCGGTGGCCGGCCTCAGGCAGCGATACCCGACAGCCGATGACGAGATGATCCGGTACCGCCGCGCAGAATTGCGACTGGGCGTCGAGCTGGCCGCTCGGGTCTATGGCGCCCGGCATGACGTCGCCTAACGAGCTGGACGACCCAATAGCGATCGCGCTCGACACCGGCGCCCGGATCGACCAGCTTCGCGTCGAGTGGCTGATCGGCGGGTCCCTGGCCAGCTCGGTGCACGGCGAGCCGCGGGCGACACAAGACGTGGACATGGTAGTCGCCCTCCGCCCCCGCCACGTGAAGCCACTGTGGGAGGCACTTCGTCGTGACTACTACGTCGATGTCGACGAAATGCGTGCGGCGGTCAGGGCGCCGGCGTCATTCAATGCCATCCACTTCGCTAGCGCCATCAAAGTGGACGTCTTCGTTGCGGGCGACGATCCGTTCGAGGCGGAACGACTCGCGAATCGTCAGCGCATCGAAACGCCCGGCGGTGCGATCTACATCGATACTGCGGAGCACACGGTGCTCAGGAAGCTCGAGTGGTACCGCCGCGGCGGCGAGACGTCCGAGCGACAGTGGCGCGACGTTCAGGCCATCGCCCGCATTCAAGGTGACCGCCTCGATCGCGGTCGCTTGCGTCTCTGGGCGGACCGGCTGGGCGTCGCCGATCTGCTTCAGCGCATCCTCATGCATTGAAACGATGAAATTCGACTCTGACCCCGACCCCCGCTGATGTTCACGGTCAGCCTAACGACCTCACCGGTATCCGCGGGGACATTGCGACGGTTCTTTGAAAATCCCCGCCAGGAGGTTGCGTAAGGCCCACAGCAGCGACGATCAGCGCGAGCGAGCTCCAGCCGGGCATGAGTCCGCCGAAGAACGCGTGGATTGGGATGGTCGGGAGGTGATGGCGAGCACTACGCCCGCGTTCTTGACGAAATCGTGACGCGCGGCGTCATCGTGTCTGGCGAAGCGTCGGACGGCGCGGAGGCAGCGCACGCCGCAACCGATGAGCAGGACGCCGAAAAGCAACAGCGAGTACGTTCGCCAGTCGTATGTGAACGGCGAGCCATCGATAGCGGATCGGTTCTCGCGCGCGACGTTGTTACTCCCGCAATGTCGGCCTGAGTCAATTGACCCATCCGCTGGACTGAATTCAGCTCGTTGAGCTGGCCTCACGTGCCGGCAGCGTCACCGTGAAGAGCGCACCTCCCAACGAACGGTTCTCGGCACGCAGGGTTCCGTGGTGCCGCTCGACGATCGACCGCACGATCGTGAGGCCCATCCCGAGGCCGTGAGGCTTCGTCGAGAAGAACGGCTCGAAGAGGCGCTGCTGCATCGCGGGCGAAAGCCCGGGGCCGGTATCGGACACGTGGACCTGGACGTCACCGTTGCGCGTCGCCGTGCTGATCGCAGCCTCGCGATCCGCGGTCGATGCGGCCACGGCATCGAGCGCATTGAGCGTCAAGTTGATCAGGACCTGTTGCAGCTGCACGGGATCCCCGCGGACCAGCGGGACACTCGGATCGAGGTTCAGGACCAGCCGTGCCCGGCGGCCAGTGACCTCGTGCTCCACCAGCTTCGCGGTGGTCCGGCAAACCGCATTGAGGTCGACCGTCATACTGATCGGGTCCTGCTTGCGAAGGAGCGCCCGGAAACGCTCCACGACCTCCGAGGCTCGCACATCGTCTCTGACGATCGCCTGGAGGGCCTCTCGTGCCTCGTCCACGTCGGGAGGAGTTCGCGCCAGGAAATGATTTCCCGCTTCCGCGTTCATGCGAATGGCGGCGAGCGGCTGCCGCATCTCGTGGGAAACGGCAGCCGCCAGTCCACTCACCGTCGCAACGCGCCCCATGTGCTCCACCTGCTCACGCGTCTGCTCGACAATACGCTGCGCGCGCACTCTCCGCTTCCGTTCCGCCAGGAGCAGGGCGATCAACATCGACTCGACGATGACGAGTCCGAGCACGGCCAGGATGCCGCCGCGATACCGCTCCCACAGCGACGGGGTGCGGAAGAGGACCTCCGTGCCCGCCGGCAGGCGGTCGCCGGACAAGCCCCAGCGCTGCAGCTGTCGCCAATCGACGACGAGCCGATTTGGGGCGATTTGCGAGCGGGGCATTGGTTCGTTAGGCGCCCGCCGGAGGACCTGCACGAGGAGTCTCCCGGTGTGCATGCCATCGTCCCCGAAATCCATCACGCCGCCACCGACGATTCCTGCGCCGACCCAGTTGTGCGCGATCCCATACATGGGCACCGAGGCCACGTTTGCCAGGCTGGCAACGAGGTCTCCCGGGATGAACTTCCCTCCCTGCTGGTCCCTCGAGAAGTCCGAAAGGAGCACGAACGTTCGAGGTGGGAAGTGACGCAGGCTGTCGATGAGTCCTGCGTATGACCAGTCCTGATACAGCATGAGCTGGTCTCCCTTCAGGAGCGGCGTGATCTGGCGCCGCGCCTCGGCGATCAGAAGGGAGTCGTTCCGCGACGCGCCTCCGACCACCACGACGCGTTCCGCATCCGGTTGAAGCGCACGGGCCAGTGAGTACGTCGCCGCGTATGGCAGCTGCTCGCGCCGCCCGACGACATTCGCGGGGAGGGAGGAGAAATCGACGATGGGCTCGAACGCACCGCCAAACACAACCGGTACATCCGGAAACAAATCACGCAGGCGATCCAGAGCGAATCGCAGCGCAGGAGCCCCTTCGGCCACGATGGCGTCCGGGCGGAAGCGCTGATATTTCTCCGCGAGGTACCGGGTGAGCTGTTCCGAGCGGGTCGAATATGGAAAGCGGTCTACGTCCAGGTACTCGTCGTAGAAATCGACGCCGGTGCGATACTGCTCGTGCACCACCGCTTTCAGGCGGCCCGTGAACAAGACGACGCCGGGTGCATTCGGATTGTGCGAGTAGACCAACAGGATTCGCTTCGCCTCTTGTGCCGGCTGCGCCCGAGCCGAGCTCGCGAACGCCGCGGCCATGACGGCAACGAAGATCACACCGAGCAAGCGACGCACTCGAGCGAGCAGTTCCTCCGTGTCGAACGGCTTGCGCAGGCAGTTCGCCATCGCGACAGGATCCTGGAGCATTCGGATCGGAAGCTCCGGGTGCGCCGTCATGAAAATGATCGGCAGGGCCTTGCCCTCCGATTCCAGTCGCTCCTTGAGCTCGTAACCGTTCAGCCCCCCCTCCCCCAATTGAATGTCGACCAGGGCGCACGCCGGCTCCGGGCCGTTCGTGCGATCGAGGAATTCTTCGGCGGAGCCGAAGGCACGCGCCACGATGCCGACGCTCCGGAACAGCCGGACGACCGCGGCACGAAGCGATTCGTCGTCGTCGACGACTGAGACCCACTGGTGTTCGCTCATGACCATCTCGCGAATCAGTAGCCGACCGCCATCCCATCCTTCCGAGGATCACTGGCCGCCGCATAGCCCCTGGGCAGTCGCACGATCGCCTGCGCCCCACCAAACGCGATCGGTGGCTGATCGATGAGCACGTGCCCCATTGCTTCGAGCGAATCGCGCACCGCATCCGTGATCGGCGTCTCCAGCGCAACACGCAGCCCGTTGTAGTGACGGAACCGCGGCGCGTCGATCGCCGCCTGCAGGTCCATCCCGAACACGAAGTAGTCGAGCAGGAACTGCACGTGCCCCTGCGCCTGCACGCCACCACCCATGAGCCCGAAGCTCATGTACGCCTGCTCACGCCCATTCACCGTCTGGGTGACGAAGCCAGGAATCAGCGTGTGGAACGGACGCTTGCCCGGCGCGACCGTGTTCGGAAGACCCGGCGTCAGCGTGAACCCGGCGCCGCGGTTGTGCAGCACGAAGCCCGTGCCCGGCACCACGATGCCCGACCCGAAGTAGTCGAAGTTCGAGTTGATGAACGACACCATGTTCCCCTCGGCGTCGGCCGTCGTTAGGTAGACGGTCTCGCTCTTCGTGCGGGCCGGCCCCGGATCGACGCGCTCCTGCGCGCGCGTTGCGCTCAGGTGACTCCGCCGCTCCGCAATGAACTCGTCGGTGAGCAGCTGCTCGGCCGGCATGTCGAGGTGGTCCGCGTCGCCGACGAAGCGATCGAGGTCGGCGTACGCGAGCTTCTTGGCCTCGATCAGGTAGTGCAGATACGTCGCGGAGTTCTGGCCCATCGACTTGAGGTCGTACGGCTCGAGGATCCGCAACATCTCGAGCGCGGCAATGCCCTGGTTGTTAGGCGGCAGCTCCCACACGCGGTAGCCGCGGAACGGCACCGAGATCGGCGACACCCAGGTGGGCGCATTCTTCTTCAGATCGTCCAGCGTGACGAAGCCGCCCAGCGCGGCGATTCGCGCGACGATCCGCTGGCCTAACGCGCCACCATAGAACGTAGCTATGCCGTTGTCCGCGATCTCCTGCAGCGTGCGCGCGAGGTCCGGATTCCGGAACCACTCGCCCGCCTTCGGTGCGTGGCCGCCAGGGAGGAACGTGGCCGCGGCGGCAGAGTCGCCCTGAAGGAACTTCGTCTCGTTCGCCCACTGCGCGGCGATGATCGGCGAGACCGGGAAGCCATCGCGCGCGTAGCCGATGGCCGGCTGCAGCGCCTGCGCGAGCGTTCGCTTTCCGTACGTGCGGAGGAGCTTGTCCCACCCCGCGAGTGCACCGGGAACGGTCACCGACATGGCACCCTGCTGCGATCCGGAGCGGAAGCCGCGTGCCTGCAGCGTCTCGCGTGTCATGAGCGAGCCGGCGCGTCCGCTCGCGTTGAGCGCGACGAGCTTCTGTTCCTTCGCGAGCCAGACGATGGCGAACATGTCGCCGCCAATGCCGGTCATGTGCGGCTCGGTCACCGCCAGCACGGCAGCCGCGGCCACCGCCGCGTCGATGGCGTTACCGCCCTGGCGCAGAACCTCGAGGCCGGCCGTGGACGCGAGCGGTTGGCTCGTCGCGACCGCAGCATGGGGAGCGTAAACCGTGGAGCGACCGGCCAGCGTCGTGGGCCGTTGCGCCTGCATCGCGGCGGGCGTGGCAAGCACCGCGGCAAGCGCGGCGGCGATCGAGTAAAGTCTGATCATCCGAGTGTGAAAAAGGTCGGGTGCGACAGTCACCGTTACTGTCGCACCCGACCCCACACTTGGGAAGCACCCGGACGCTAGAGCGTCGCGATCGACTCCTCGTCGTCGCCCTCGGCCGGCGCGCGCTGTGCCTGAATCGCGTCGTGCAGCGTGGTTCCGATCAGACACTGCGCACGCAGCGCCTCGATCAGTCCCTCCGCCTGCTTCACCTGAACCGCCATCAACCCGGAGCGCTCGAGCACCTGATCGATGACCGACCGCTGCGCCGAGATGAGCCCCAACGTGGACCGCACATCCTTCGTGAGCGCTTCGGCGCGCATGAGCCGCTGCTCGAGCTGCTCGAGCTGGCGCTTCTTGTCCTCGAAGGCGTTCATGCCCTCGGTCGTCGTCTTCAGGCGCTCCTGCATGTCGTCGAGGAGGGCACGCGCGCTCTCGATGTCGCGGCGCGCCGACTCGATGTTGCGAACGTCCGTCGCGGTGCGCTCCGCGATGCCGAACACGCGCTTGACCTGTGCCTCCACCGCATCGACCGTGGCCTGACGCCCGACGATCTGCTCGAGCGCCTGCGTGGCCGAGGCCTGCGCGACCTCGCAGCGGCGGAGCAGCTCCTCCAGGTGCGTCATGCGGCGATCCACATCGCCAAGGGCCGCAGCACGCTCCTCGAGTTGGTGGGCCGTCTCGCCGAGGCGCTCCGAGCGCGACTCCGCGTCGTCGAGATGCTTGGCCATCGCGCGGGTGAGCTCCTCGAGCTGTCGTGCCGTTTCGGCTGCCTGGCGGCGCTCTTCCGACGCGCGCGTCAGGTGCTCCGTCGCCTTCTCGAGCGCGCTCTGGCGCTGATCGATCTCCTGCGCGAGCACCCGCATCCGCTCACCGAGCGCATCGAGCTTCTGTGCGCGATCCTCGAGCGCATCGATCGACGCAGTCGTGCGCTCCATGCGGCGCTCCGCGGTGTCGACCGCCGCCGTGACGCCCGCGATGGTCGTGGTCACGCGCTCCGCCTCTTCGGCCTGTCGCGCGAGGTCCCCGAACCGGCTCTCGGCAGTGTCCATCCGCGAACGGAGTCCCGCGCCGCGCTCGTCGAGCTGGGCGACCGTGGTCTCCATCGCGCTGAAGCGGGTCTGCAGATCATCGAGCGAAGATGCTCGCTGGTCGATGGCCGCGATCGAGGCATTCAGGCGTTCGACATCGCGCCGCAGCGCGTCGATCGATGGGCGCGCGCGCTCGAGCTCGTCCACGCGGCCCCACATCGACTTCACGCGCTCGTCGGCGTCGCTCAGCCATGCGGTGGTCGACGCGTGAGCCTCGCGCAGCCGCGCCATCTCCGAGATGGCGATCTTGACCTGCTCCAGGCCGTCGCTGACCATCTCGCGAGCACCGCTCAGCGTCGCCAGCTCGCGCGCGACCTCGTCGATCGTCGGCCGCATCGCGTCGACGCGGTCCGACCGCTCGAGCAGTGTGCGCAGCTTCTCGTCGAGCGTTCCGACGTCGTCGCGCACCGCGCGCAGCCGCTCCGACTGAGCGGAGATGCGGTTGATGTCCGCGGTCAGGTGCGTCACCTGCGAGGCCAGCGCCTGCGAGCGCGTTTCGGTCTCGGACACGATCTGGGCGGTGCGGTCGAGTCCAGCGACGCGCGTTTCGCATTCGCCGAGGATGCCGCGCAGCTCCGCGATGCGCTCGCTGGTGGCGTCGAGGCTTCGGTTCTCGAACTCGAAGCGCTCGGTGCTCGCGCGCATCTCCTCACGCAAGGTCGCGAGCTCCCGCGCGGCATCGCGCTCCGCTTCGTCGAGCTTCTGCTGTTGGGCCGAAATCTCGGCGCTGCGTGCGAGCACTGTGGTATGCAGCGCTTGCACCTCGGCCACCTTGCTCTCGATCGCCGCGAGCGCGCGTGTCTGCTCTTCCTGTCCCCGGAACGCGGCGGCGAGCTCCGCGTTGAGTGAGTCGACTTGCTCGGACTGGCTCAGTATGCGCTCGAGCATCTCGCGGTGCGTCTCGAGGGCAGCGGTTTTCTGAAACACCTGGTCGGATGTGGCCTTGAGCACACCGAGCTGGTGCTGCACGTCGGGGATCCCGCTCGACAGGCGGAGCAGCGACTCGAGCGCCTCGTCGGCCGACTTCGCACGCCGTTCCAGCGCGTCGATCTTGTTGGCCGTCGTCTGATGGCGCTGATCGATGCCGTCCAGCCGGATCGTGGCGTGCTTGTGTGCACGCGTTACGTCCTCGTGCACGGTGCGGAGTCGCGCGACGTTCTCGGTCATGTCGCGGACCTGCGACCTGGCGGCGGCGGCATCGTTATGCATCGAGGTGAGCCTCGCGCTCACCTCGTCGATGCGCTCCATGTGCTCGGTGAGCTGGAGGACGCGATCGATCTTGGCGGAGAGGTCACCCATGGAAGCGGTGAGTCGTGCCGCTTCAGCGCTCGCGGCCGTGATCTCCGCACTGGCGCGTTCCTGCGCCGCGGTCTGCTCGGCGAACCCTGAGCGGACAGCGGCCAATTCTTTCGCGGCGTCCTCCGTCTCGGCCAGCTGACCTTCGAGCTCCGCGATTCGCCGTTCCAGCGCGGCGAATCGTTCGGCGCGTTCGGCTGTCGCTTCGAATGACTTGAGCGCTTCGGCAGCGCGTTCGGCACGATCGACGAGTGCTTCGAGCGCGGCGCGCGGTGCCGAGCCATTCCCGGCCGAGCCCGATTTCGCGGAACTGTTCTGGTGCGCCTCGTTGCCGTTCGGCGCGTTGGACTTCTTGAAACCGGGCAGGGAAATCATGGTGGAGTCTCCGACGTCGTGGGGCGATCGCGCGGGCCGGGGCGCACCGCGCTTCCGTGAGGAAGGACGGATGCGGGCCATTACGGTCACGTTGTGATCCGTGACCAAAAAACTTTGTGGCAGCGAGCGCGTTGTTGTATTGGCGGCCGCAAGTCGTCGGCGACCTCGGCATGGCACCTGATCTCTACTCGCCAAGGGGCCGACTGGAGTCATCCGGCAGAACTTGATGAACCACAGAGGTCACGGAGGACACGGAGAACAGCATCGCGTTAGGCGATTCTCTGTGACTCTGTGATCTCTGTGGCTCATTCCCTCAGGCTTTCTTGGGCCTTGAAGGCTCAGTCGCTCCGCAGCGAGTCGATCGGGTTCACGCTGCTCGCGCGCCGGGCGGGGATGTAGCTCGCGAGCGCGCCGATCGCGATCATCATCGCCGACATCGCCGCGAACACGATCGGGTCGACCGGTTTCACCCCGAAGAGCAGGCTTCCCAGCACGCGGGTGGAGGCGAGCGCCACGACGATCCCGATGATCGCGCCCACCACCACCACGCGCGCGCCCTGGGACACCACCATGCGCCGCACCGCGCTGGCCGTCGCACCCAGCGCCATCCGGACGCCGATCTCCCGCGTACGCTCGGCCACCACGTACGAGAGCACGCCGTACAGGCCGATGGCACCGAGCAGCAGCGCGAGGCCCGCCACGACGCCTAACGTCAGCATCGTGAACGACAGCTGCTGCATCGACCGCCTGGCCAGAAACTCCATCGTGTACTCGCGATAGACCGGCGCTTCGGGAGCGATCTGACGCACGAGCTCCCGCACCTCGGATTGCAGCCGGTCGGCGCGCGACGATTTCACGACGTACGCAGGGGATGTCATCGCCCACGCCGTCGGCGCGGGACCCGTGAGCGGGAGGTATACGACAGCCTCACCCGCCTGCCGCCAGTCGTCCTGCTTCACGTCCGCGACGACGCCCACCACCGTAAAGGCAAGCGTGTCCTGACCGCCGAAGCGCGGCCGGATGATGCGGCCGAGCGGATTCTGACTGGGCCAGAGTCGGTCTGCGGTCGACCGGCTGATGATCACGCTGTTGTTCGGCGTCACTGCTTCGGCCGTGGTGAACGTGCGGCCCTGCACGAGCTTGATCCCCATCACGTTGAAGTAATCGCCGCCGGTGAAGTTCATGTTGAGCAGCGTACCCTCGTCGGACGGCGTGTCATCGGCCCGGAAGCGAACCGTGGGCGTGCCCTCGTCCAGCGGGATGTTGTTCACGATGCCGACGCCCGTGACGCCGGGCATTGCACGCAGCCGATCCATGAACGCGAGGTGCATCCGGCCCCAGCTCGGCCCGTCGCGGAACGGCCGCTCGGGAGCGAACTGGAACGTGTAGAGGTTCTCGGTACGGTAGCCGGGATCCACATTGCGCAGCTTGTTGAAGCTCTGGACGAGCAGCGCGGAGGCGATGAGCAGCACGAGCGCGAGCGCGGTCTGGCCCACGACGAGCATGTCGCGCCCGCGTCGCCGGCGTCCCGTATTCCCGCGGCCTCCCTCGCGCAGCCGCGCGAAGTCCGGCGCAGACGCGCGCAGTGCGGGCACCGTGCCGCACGCGAGGGCCGCGACCAGCACGAGCCCGAATGCGGCGGCGAGCGTCAGCGGATCGAGCCTAACGCTGGCGAGTCGCGGAAGTCGCGGTGCCGCGCTGATGAACGCCGGGAGCGTCACCTTGCTCAGGAGAATGGCGAGCACGCCGGCTGCGAGCGCGACGACGATGGCTTCGGCCATCTGGAGACGCACGAGCTGCGCGCGGCTGGCGCCAATCGCGCGCCGAATCGCAAGGTCCCGCGTGCGACCCTCGGCGCGCACCATGAAGAGGTTGGCGACGTTGGCGCACGCGATGAGCAGCACGACGCCGACGGCGCCGAGGAGCACCCACAGCGACCGGCGAGCCGTTGGACCGACGATGCGATCGAGGACGGGAGCGACGACGGCGCGATGCTGTTCGATGAGCCGTGAGTAGGCTGGCGGACCGCCGAACCGCGCGGGCAGTTCCTTGGAGAGGCGCGTCAACTCCGCCGCGACCTGCTCGCGCGTCACGCCCGGCTTCATTCGCGCAACCATCGTCATCCCGCCCTGGCCAGGCCGCACATCCTCGAGCCGTATGGGGGTGGCGACCCAGAGCATCGTCTGGTCGCTCGGGATCTGGAACTCCGGCGGCATCACGCCGATGATCTGTCGGATGGTATCGGAGACGAAGTACGACTTCCCGATCACCGACCGATCGCGCCCGAACCAGCTGCCCCAAAGCTGGTCGCTGATGACGACGACCCGATCGCCGTCCTCCGGGACCGGGAGCCGTCCGAGCTGCGGCCGGACGCCTAACGTCGTGTACATGTCGATCGTCGGCCACGCCATCCCGATGCGTTCGACGCGGTTCTCGGTGCGAAACGTCGACGTGCCGGCGCCGAAGCCGAAAATGCCGTCGATCAGCTTCGAGCGTTCCTTGTACTGGAGGTAGAAGTCCGCGCCGACGGGGAAGCGCTCGGGCATGTCCGAGCCGGGCGCCGTGCCCTCGATGGCCACGAGCCGATCGGAGTTCGGGAACGGCAGCGACTCGAGGATGACGGAATTGACGACGGCGAACATCCCGGTCACGGCGCCGATCGCGAGGCCGAGGGTCACGACACACGTGATGAGGAATGCCGGCGTGCGCCGGAGTGCGCGCCAGGCGTGGCGGATGTCGCGCCCGGAGTCCTGCCAGGACGCGAAGCGCTGGGCGTGGTAGAAGCGGTCCTCGACGACGCCGACGTTCCCGAAACGGAGTCGCGCGGCCCGCTTGGCATCGGCGGGGGAGAGCCCCTGGGCGCGGAGGCGCTCCGTTTCCAACTCGAGGTGCGAGCGAATCTCTTCCTCGAAGTCGCGTTGCCTGCGGCGGCCAAGCATCAGACTTTCTCCGGCGTGGGGTCCGGATCCATGACCCGGGCGATGGATTCGACCAGCCGGCTCCAGCGTCCCGCCTCGACGGCGAGCTGTTTCCGACCGGTGGCCGTTAGGCTGTAGAAGCGCGCGCGGCGATTGTTCTCCGAGGTGCCCCACGTGCCGCTGATCCAGCCGCGCTGCTCGAGTCGCTGGATGGCGGGATAGAGCGAGCCGTGGTCGACGAGCAGCGTGTCGCCCGAACGGGCCTGGATGGCGACGGCGATGCCGTGCCCGTGGTGGGGCCCGAGCGCGAGGATGCGAAGGACCAGGAGGTCGAGCGTTCCCTGAAGGAGCGAATCTCGGGTCGGAGTGTCGTCTTTGGTTGACATTCTACCAGAGTATTGTGGCCTTCTGGTAGAATGTCAACTAGAGGATTGGTCGGGCATCCGCGTCGGCCATCGTTGGCGCGGTCGGCATCTCGACCGGGCTGGCGAAGAGGCAATGAGACACCGATCGACTCGGATTGCCACAGTTGGCTCCTCTGGCATCCACAGGTCATCTCGCCAGGGCCATTTGAAAAGAGGGACTGCCTCGGTCAGCTCAGAATCAGAGCCTGCCCTAACGCGATGCCGGTCAGCATCAAGTCAGCCGGGAGCGCAACGTCGCAAGGCGCACCGCTGGGACTGGGCATCACCGCTGCCACCTCCCGTGGTCTAATTCCGCGAGCGCCCGGTCAGAGACATCTTCCTGTCACCGGCATCCCTCCGTCTCCAGGCCAGTCGTGGAACAAGTCCTCTCCCGCCAACAGGCCGAGTTGGTCGCGCTCGAGCGCCAGCTCGTGCTCCGCGCCCGTGACGCGCTCCTCCAGGTCGAGGGCGCGCGCTCCGACGTCGATCGTCTCGCCAAGCTCGTCGACGAGATGGACGAGCTCTTTCTTCTCGTGATCGTCGGCGAGTACAACAGCGGGAAGAGCACGTTCATCAACGCCCTGCTTGGCGACGAAGTGTTCGCCATGGGCGACCTGCCCACCACGCGCGAGATCGCCATCCTCCGCTTCGGCGACGCCAAGCCACCCGAAGCGATTGGCGACCATCGGCTCCTCTTCCACTACCCGATGGACGTGCTGCGCGACCTCGAGATCGTGGACACACCGGGCACGAACTCCCTCGAGCGAATGGAGGAGGATCTCACACGGAGCTTCGTGCCCCGCGCCGATCTCGTCCTCTTCGTCACCAGCCTGCTCCAACCGCTCACCGCAACCGAGCTCGGGTTCCTCACCCACATTCGCGAGTGGGGGAAGAAGGTCATCTTCATCGTGAACGGCGTGGACCGACGGAACTCCGACGAGCAGATCGACCGCGTCCGGACCTATCTCGATCGGGAGATCACGGCGCGTCTGAGTGGCGAGCCTCCGACGATCTACTTCATCAGCGCGCTGCAGGCGTTACGGGCGAAGATGGCGGCACGTGCCGTGGCCGCCAGCGCGTCGTCGCCGCCTAACGCTGTCGAGTCACCACCGTCGGCTGTGGTGCCCGACCCGCTCAACGCCTTCCCCGCCCTCGAGCGCTACCTGCTGGAGACGCTCCGCGAGCGCGAGCGCGTGCGGCTCAAGCTCCTCTCGCCCCTCGGCGTCCTGCGCCGCGTGCTCGACCTGAATGTCGGTACGCTCGGCAAGAGGCTCGAGGTCGTCCACGGCGACGGGCAGGTGTTGGCCTCGGTGCGCCGGCAACTCGAGAGCTATACGTCGGAGATGCGTACCGACTCGGAGCGCTACCTCCTGGAGCTGCGCAACGTGCTCGCTGACGTCGAGCGGCGCGGCCGGAGTTGGCTCGAGCGAACCGTACGCATTGGCAACATCAACTTCCTGCGGAACAAGGACGCGGTGGAGAATCGCTTCCGCGCGGAGGTGGTCGGTGATGCGCCGCGCCAGATCGAGGACGTGGTCCATCGCATGGTCGATTGGACGGTCAAGCGGAACCTCAAGCTCTGGACAGCGGTGTTCCAGGAGCTCGACGCGCATACGGCGCGGCTGCGCGCGTCGGGCGCGTTATCGGCGCACGCCAGCACCGAGTTTCAGTACAACCGCGAGGAGCTGTTCGATCGTCTCCGCCAACCCGTGGAGCGACGACTCAACGAGTTCAATGCCGAAGCCGAGGCGCGTGGCATCGTGGACTCGATGCGCGAGGCGGTGACGCATGCGTTCGGGATCAACGTGCTTGCGGTCGGGCTCGGGGCGGTCGTGGTGGCGGTGTTCACGACAGCGGCCCTCGACGTCACCGGCGTGCTGACCGCCACGCTGTTCGCGGTTGCCGGGTGGTTGCTCATCCCGGCGCGGCGCAAGCGACTCATCCGCGAGCTCGAGGCGAAGGTCGCGAAGCTCAGCGCCGACCTCTCGGCCCTCCTGACGGCGAAGTTCGACGAGCAGCTGCGGCGGTACGAGGCGGAAATGCTGGACGTGATTCAGCCGTACGAGCGATTCCTCACCGCGGAGCGGGAGAAGCTGGAGCGCGGGATAACGGAGCTCGGCGGTGCGTTGCAGGAGACGACGACTCTCGAGCGACGCGTCATCGAGACGTTCCCGTCGTAAGACATCGCCTTAGGACATTCAGTGGCGCGCGTCTCGAGTTTCGTGGTTGTCTGTTGCAGAACCTTCGCGAGCGTAGTCACGCCATCTGTGAAGCGATCGCGCGGCGCGAATGGATGCCGAGCTTCGCGAAGATGTTCTCGACATGATGCCGCACGGTGTGCGGGCTCACGTCGAGCTGCTCGGCGATCTCCCTGTTGGTCGCCCGACGCGCAAGCAGGTGCGCGATCTGCGCCTCACGCCTGGTGAGCCCGAACCGTCCGAGCGTCAGCTCCTCCGGGACCTCGCGGTCGTGCGCGAGGCGCATGGTGACTCCCACCTTGAGCGCGGGGAGCAGGAGTCGGAGCAGCGCTCCGGCCGCGTGTCTCGGGCTCGTGCGACGGGAACGAACGGACGTCTCGGCGTTGCTGTACGAGATGCATAACGCCGTGTGCCCGCTGCCGACGGACCAGTCGATGTTCTCGCTGTCGGACATGTGGCCTGGCGTGAGGACCTCGCCGAGGAAAGGAGAGCGCCGCAGCGCTGCCGGCTCGCCAGCCGTCGCGCGCCAGAACGCGCGAATCCGACTCCACACCTCGGCGTTCGACTCGAGGCGCTCGAGCTCGGCTTTCTGCAGCCACGGATCCGTCGGCAGGTCGGGCAGTCTGCCAAACAGCGTCTGAATCGCACGCCGCGGCTGCCCTCCCACGTTCATGGAGTGGATGTGCATCGGGACGCCGGTGCGGGGCAAACCGAACACGACGTGATCACCGTCGAGTAGTTCCGCGACCGACGACTCGACCGCGCGACGCCAGTCGTCGCAGCGCTGGTGCGCCAGCGGGGACAGGATCGTGGTGAGCGCGCGATCGAGCCGCTCGAGATCTACCTGTCGCATGGCGAGGCCCATGAGGGACCCTCCGCGTATGGGACGATTCGTCCGATCCCAAGCTATGGCGCGCCGCTCATCATCTCAACGTCGATACGATATCGCGGAGGAACCATGAAGCATCACACGATCACGGGAGGCGGAGGCGCGCGACTCCACCTCGTCGAAACGGGAGACGAACACGCTCCGTCGATTCTGTTCCTACACGGCCTCTCGCAGAGCTTGCTCACCTGGGATCGCCAGCTGCGCTCGGAGCTCGCGAGCCACTACCGCCTTGTCGCGATGGACCTGCGTGGCCATGGCTCGTCGGAGCGGCCGAGCGATGGCTACGGTGACTCGCGGGTTTGGGCGGCCGACGTCGACGCCGCCATCCGGGAGCTCGAGCTCGATCGACCGATCCTCAGCGGCTGGTCGTACGGGCCGCTCGTCATCCTCGATTATATCCGGCGCTACGGCCAGGAGGGGATTGGCGGGATTCATTTCGTTGGCGCTGTCACGAAGCTCGGGAGCGAAGCAGCCGCGGCGGTGCTCACCCCGGAGTTTCTCTCCGTCCTGCCCGCACTCTTTTCGAGCGACGTGGGCGAGAGCGTGCGCGGCATCGAGTCGCTGCTGCGGCTGTGCCTCACTCGTGAGCCCGAGGCATCCGATCTGTACACGATGCTGGGCTTCGGCGTGTCGGTGCCGCCGTTCGTGCGTCAGGCGATGCTCACGCGCGTCGTGGACAACGACGACCTCCTGCCGACCATCGTGAAGCCCGTGCTGATCACGCATGGCGCGCGCGACGCGATCGTCAAGCCGGAAGTGGTGGCCCAACTTCGTGCGCGACTGCCGCACGCGCAGGTTCACATCATGCCGGACGCGGGGCACGCTCCGTTCTGGGACGATGCTGCGGCGTTCAACAAGCGCCTCGGGGCATTCCGTGAAGCGACCGCAGCGCAAGCATCCAGAACGGAGGGATCATACGCATGAAGGGATACGTACCTCCATCAGTTTAACCGCGGAGGTCGCAGAGAACGCGGAGGACACCTAACGCGCTGGCGGTTCCCCGCGGCCTCCGCGACCTCCGCGGTTCAAATTCTCGGTGTTATCGACATCCCGAGCGGCTCCGTTCTGGATGTTTCCGCTGCGTAGCCGGCGGTCGGTGGAGATTCTGACGCGTCAGGCTAGCCTTTGGCGATGACATCGAACCGCAACCCACTCGCACCCTCGCCGCGGCCCGCACGTTTCCGGCGACCCAGCCAGAGTAGCGAGCGCCCATCGATCCACCGCGCGAACTGGAACGCCCGCGTCACCACCGCACCCTCACGCGGCACCTCCTCTTCCTCGATGCGCAAAGGCGGCTCCGTGTCGGGCGCCTGACGCGGATCGGTTCGCAGCAACACGCCTTTCGGCTGAACGGCGCGTCGCTGGCCATCCATCTCCGTGCGCAGCAGCGCACGCCGCTGCAGCTGAATCACCGGGTTCGTCCCCGGAGAGCTTCCCTCAGCCGGCACCGGCACGAGCGGGATCCAGTGCTCGGGCACCGCCGTCGCGAGACGATAGATCAGCTGGGCCTCCACCGGGGGGCCCGACACCTGCTGCTGCGCCGCACGACGTGTGGCTTCCGCATAACGATCGTACGACTCGCCCGACGCGCCTTGCACTCGCCGCTCGACGCCCCACGCCATGTTCGCCATCTCGTCGCGGAAGAGGGCGACCTCCTCGACGGGATCGCCGACCATCGTCTGCACGAGCGTGGGTGGCAGGAACAGGAAATCGCGCGCACTGACCTTCTGAGCCGGGTCACTCGAGCCAGCGATCTCGAACAGCGACCACGGCGTTCCATCGACGTTGCGCGACTTCGTGATCGACGTGACGACGCCGAACGTATCGCGCACCGTGAAGCTCATGAGCCTGACGAGCGTTCCCACCGGCAACCGTACGGGCACAATGAACCAGTCATTGCCATAGATCAGCGCGAACTCCACCAGCAGCAGCCGGCTCAGATCGGTTGGTCCGGCGGTCAGCGCGCCGAAGTGGACCGCGGCATCCTCGAACTCCCAGAACCGATCGGCCGGCTTGCCGGGGTATTCCACCGGCGCGGGGAGTGTTGGTCGCAGATGGAGAGCAGCCGGTACCGGTGACGACGCGCCTAACGACTGAGTGACCGCATCGACGGCGTACCAGTCCAGGTCCCCGTCCGCGTACTCGTCGGCGGCGAGTGTGATCTCCCCGCCCGTCACCCGCGCGGCCGCAGCGAACGCGTACTCCTGCCGGCTCGGGTTCCACGCATCGGCGGCCCCAGTCTCGACGAGGGCGTCGTCGAACCACTCGACCCACTTCTGGAGCACGTCGATCAACTTCTTCTGCTGTCCCGGCGGAACTTTCGGCCCGGCAGGAACGCCAGTCAGCCTACCGTTCGCATCGCGCAGCGGCGCGAGCGCGGCAGCCAGCTTCCGTCCGTCGAGGGCACGACCTCGCCACACCGCTGCCCATGCCGCACCGGTGGTGTCGGCTCCCGCATCCCCCGGAGACGTGGGCACGTCCAGCGGATACTCGGCGGTATAATCGTCACGAAACTTCGCCAGGCCGGGGACATTCAGGAGCCGCAGGAAATACATGCCCGCATCCGCGCCGAGGCGAGCGTGAAGCAGCCTGGCGGGCTCGCGTTCCACGGTGACCTCGAGCGGAAGCGTCGCCGATGCGTACGCGCTCGCCCGTGCCGCGGCGTCCGCGCCTAACGTGCCGGCCAGGTAACGCGTCACCGGCGCCGCCTCGGCGTCGACGCGCGCCTCGATGGGCGTCCCCGCATCCTCGCCGGCGAGCTCGAGAAACTGCCACTGGCGGGCGATCAGCCACAGCGGGTCGGCGATGGCCGCCTGCAGCGCGGGCACGAGATCCGTCGACTGTGGCAGCGGCTCGAGCCGGTTCCAGGTGTTGAGGGCCGGTACGACCTGGATCCCGGGATTCAGGAGGGTCGCGTTGGGGACGAGGATGTTCCGCATTGCGTCAGGCTTTCCCGAGAATCGTGGCCGTGGCCGCGTTGGCGGCCGCGTATTTCGCGGCGAGGCCGGCAACCTTCACGGTTGGGACATCGGGCGAGAATGAGTCGGGCAGGTAAAGCGCGGGCAGCAGGGTGCCTAACCACTCCAGCTGACGTGGCCCCACCGCCCGGATTCGGGCGAGATCGTGAGCTTCGACGACCGTGTCGAGGATCGCGTCCACGCTCCAGGCGGGGTTCTCGGCTGCCGGCGGCACGGCGAGAAGGATGGCCTGCGGCGGCCGCGCACCCGGCGCATCGAAGTGGAACGCCACCCCCGTCGTCTCCTCGGCGTTAGGCACCGTTTCGTGCCAGCCGTCGCAGAACAGACCGGCGAGCGGTCCGGTAAAGCTCACCGCGCCACTCCAGCAGGCGACGATCGACAGCTCCGCCGCCGGAACGGTGCCGTCGAATGGCAGGGCGACCCACCGTCCTTTCGGTGCGTGTGGCAACTGCGCGACGATGAGATCACGGGCATCCATGTCGCTGCCCAGCACCTCGGCGGCGCTGGCGACGCGGGCGAGTCGATCGACGCCCGGCCGCACGAGCGCCATCCGATCCATCCACACACTCGGCGCGAGATCGTCCTTTGCGAACAGCGTCGTCCGCGCGGCACTGGAGGCGGTCAACTCAGCCGCCCTGCCGCCATTCGGCACCGTGAAGCACGGCAGCACCGGGAAGTGCTCACCGACGAGCGTTCGGATACGCGCGATGTGATGCCGGACGCGCTCGTCCGCTGTCGCCGCGGGTGGGTTGCCGAACGATGCGACGAGGTCGCGCTCGCGCGCGGCTGCTGCGCGCATCTCGGCCACGACCGTACGTGCCTGCCCGAGCAGATCGACAGCGTCGGTGGCGGCGGCCGAGCCTAACGGTGGCGGACCCGGGACCGCGGAGCGGAGTCCAAAGGCAGCCGCGCCGAACAGCGCATCGCGAAGAGTCTTGGCGATGGGCGTGGATGCCCCGATCGCCGCGTCAAGGGTGGCGATCGCCGCGGCGTAACTCGTCACCAGCCCATCGGCCCGGCCAGCGAGCTGCGCGTGATCCAGCCCGTCGTTCTGCGGGTCCTGCGGCAATGCGAGATCGTTCGCGTTGGCCGAGCGCTGTTCGGTGATTAGAGTGTAGATCCAGGAGGCGAGCGCGCGGAAGGCGCCGAGCCCGATGATCGTCGGCTTCGAGCCCGCAGGCGGATCGTCGAGCAGCGTGAGCTCGCTGTCCGGCTTCGGCGCGTTGACCATGCTCGCGAACCGGTGCACCAACCGCTCCTCGAGCTCCGACGGCGAGTCCTTGCCGGCCGCCTGGCTCGCCATGACGAGCGAGAGCGGCGACAGGCCAAGCTGGTCGAGCGTCAGCGTGAGCTTCTGCGCGCTCGTGCTCACGGTCGCGGCGAGCTTCACGCGCTTCGGATCGCCGATCAGCCGGGCGATCCACGCGTTGAGCCTCGGCTCGACCCTAGCGCGCGCATCGAGTGGGATGGCGGACCACGACGGTGGCAGTGTTTCGTCGCCAATGAGCACGAGCAAACGGTGCGTGAAGCTCGTGCCCGTCCGAGGCGTGCGCACGAACTCCATTTCTGGTGGTCGGTCTTGTCGATCGAGTGCAGCCACCACCGCACCTGCCCGCTCGTTGTTCCCGCGCACGTTCTGATGCACGGCTTCGGCGACCATGACGTCGGCGACCGCATCGTAGATGTCGGCCAGCCGATCGAGCTCCTGGGCAAGCATGGCCTGTTCGCCGGCAGACGGTACGGGCACGAGTGTCCCGAGGAGCGTCGCGCGTTCGTTGGCCCAGCGCTCGAGCAGTGTCACCCCGTCGACGACATCGCGCGCGGCAATGTTCTCGGACGCCGTCGCAGGGCCCGGCGGAGCCACGGTCGATCGCAGTGGCGCGAGGCGCCGGAACGGGAGGATGAATCGTGCCAGCGTGAGGCTTCTCACGCGAATCGCGCGCTCGAATCGGTAACCGAGCAGAGCGGCGATCGGCTGGCCTTCGTCAACGCCATCGAGAACGCGCAGCGCGGTTCTCACCCGTGTCGAGCTGAGATCGAGGTTGAGCGCCTTGTGCTCGGCGTCGTTATGCGCGAGATGGCCGCTTCGCAGCACGGCCGCGGTCGTCGCCTGAGCGAGCGACGGGGTGTGAATGTACCCCTCGCTCGTGGGGGCGGTCGCTGGACGCAGATCGTCCAGCCAGCCGTAGGCGCCGATGTGAACACCGGCCGGCGTGGCCGCACGGAGCGCGGTCAGCCGGCGCGTGGCGAGCGAGGTGTACCACGCATCGAGCCGATAGGCATACAGGTCGAGCACGCCACGAAGCGCTCGCTCGAGCTGATCCGCCGGTTTTGTGGCGATCACGTCCAGGCTCGCCAGCATGTCACCTAACGCCTGGTAGTCCGCGGGCGTACGCACGCCCCGCTTCACGGCCTCGGTGACGAATTGCCTGACCGTGAGCGACTTCGTTACCGTCGGGATCACGACACGCGACGCCTCCGAGGGGCTCGTCACCAGCACGCCGGCGGTCGGGGCAGGACGTGTCACCGTCTCGATGCCCACGTACTCTGACGCCTGCATGAGGCCGACGACCGGCGCCGTCTTGATCGCACCCGCGGCTACGCGATACTTGTCGATGGTGACGATGTCCGCTCGATGGAGCTCGCGCGCCGTGGCGTGAGCGACCAATGCCTCGAGCAAGGTGCCGGCATCCTCGCGCGCCTTGATCGCGTCGTACGTCCCGGACGTTCGTGCGAGCGTCGCCAGGTCCTGCAGGTAGTTCACGGACAGCGGCGCGCCGGGCACGATCGGTTTCGGGTCCACCAGCGGCACGCGCAGCCGGCGATCGGTCGGGTGGGTAGTGAATCCGGCGATGTCCGGGCGCTGCGGCCAATCGAGATGCGTCCCGACGATCTCGGTGATCTGCTCCTGTGCCGCCGCGTGGCGCGCGAGCCCGACCGTCGCGTTCACCGCGAGCGCGCCGAGGATCGATCGGTACCGGAACGTCTGGGATTGCGGCGTCGTCTGCAGCACCGCGGTGAGATCCGCATCGAGGTCACTCGACATCCCGAGCCGCGGCACCCGACTCGTACCGGACTGCCAGAACGGTCGCAGCTTGCCTAACCATTTCACGAGCCCCGACTCGAATGGCGCATCGGCGCGCGACGTGAGGCGCCCCGGCGCGACCACCGGCAGGATGCCATACGGCTGCTTCCCGATTCGGATGGCCGTGTACGGCCCGCCGGCGAACACGTGCTGCCGCACATGATCGCGCAACTGTTTCGCCACTGTGTCCGGGAACAGCGGATTCAGGAAGTCGGTCACGTATGCGCCGAGGGTCGCTTCCCAGAGCACGTTGGCGAGGTGGGACGCGACGTCCTGCTCTCGTGCGCTCGCCCCCGGAATGGCGACGAGGGCATCGTCCCCAGGAATCGTTAGGCCCAGCGCGCGGTAGAGGCGGTCGGCGGCCCCGCCGCCGCCGACCTTCGCCGCCATCGGCCGCGCCTCGGGGTCGAGCGCGCTGGCGAGGGCCGCGTCGGTTGGCCGGGCACCGGGACGTGCCGCAGCAGTGACGTTCGTCGGCGTGCCGGGCTCCACGGCCGACAAGCCGTCCGTATAGACATGCGATGCGAGCAGCCGCCTGAGTGCCTCGGCCGCCTTTTCCGGCGCGACGCTCCAGTCGACGCCGAGCACGAACAGCCGATCGAGGCCTCCGGCCAGCGTCGTTCCGCTCGCGAGGTCCGCCGCACCGATGCGCACGGCCATCCCCTTCTTCTCGGCTTCATCGAAGTCCACGAGCCATCGGGCCGAGGGCTGAAGCGGAAGCGTGTCGTCGGGTATGGGCGTTGGGTCGTCCGGCGCGGGCGTCAAGTCGAGTACATCCGAGACCGCGGCGGACCACTTACGAAAGACTTGGCGTCCGTCGCGAATGCCGATGACGACCCATCGCTCGGGCAACGCCACCGCGCGCGCGGCTCGCGACCACTCGGCCGCACGAGCAGCCGTCGTGGGGAACGCGGGCGCCACCGGCTGCCCGAGCTGCGCGATGTTCGTGGGTGTCAGCGCACCCGCGATCCACGCGGCTCGCGCCGGGCCGACACTACTCGCGAGCGTTGCCCACGGTGACGAGGTCCGAGTGCTCGGATCGGGCTCCGCAAAGCGCGCCTGCCAGTAGGCGACGCCAAGGTCGCGCTCACCGGCGGTCAGCTCGGGCTCGTGCGCGTCGACGTGAACCTGATCCGGAAAGATGCGAACACGCAGCTCCGTGGCTGCATTGAAGAACCGCGTCTCGATTCGCACTGGCAGCAGTGCGATCGGCACGTTCCCGGCAATGGCGGCGACGTTGGGCGAGAAATCGTCAGGCATCGAACGCTCCGCTACGGCTGCACCATGCTGCGCGAATGGACCGCGACGCGCATCGGTTTCTGCAGGGTGATCGCGGCGAAATGGCCGGCGTGTGCCACGAACCGGACGTCGCTCACGACCCGGTTCTCGAGCGGGTTCCCGCCAATGTGGAGGTACCGCCCCGGGGCCGTTCCGGTATGCGTCCACGTGGCGTCCGACCAGGAGCCTAACGCCGGCGGCGAGTCGCCGGGGCCGAGCTCATCGAACCCGAACCGGGGCTCCGTCGGCTGCTCCTGAAGCACGAAGAACCAGCCATCGCCGGCGAGAAGGTCGGCATCCGTCAGATCGAACCCGACGAACACGATGTCGGACCCGAGTACCCCGGCGAACACGGGCTGCTTCAGATCCGCCGGCGCCGGCGGATTCACGAGCTTGCCGCTCGCCGAGCGCCAGGCGTAGATCGACGTGTTCGGGTAGCGGCGGAGCAGCCGTCCTCGAACCAGCAGCGCGATCTGTCCACCCGGGCCCCCGCGCGCGTTCGCACCTAACGCGTTCGCGCCCGGCCAGAGGTGAATCGGAGGAATGTCCTGGCCACCATCGGTCCACGCCCAGAATTTCCGGAACGGGGTGCCGCGCTGGTCGGTGGGGAACGAGCGCCAGAGCAGCTCCCGGTTCATCTCGGAGTTGAGCCCGACGAGCAGCGACTCCACGAACCGTGGGTTCGTCTCGAGCAGTGTGATCGCGTCGGTGGGAATGTCACCGACGCCCGGCAGGAATCGATCGGGGTCGAGGCGGGCGAGGTACTCGTACACGGGGACGTCGAGCTCCGGCGCCGCCATGATGCGATCCTGCGTCGGCACGACGGTGATGCCGGCTGGCGGTTCCGCGAGCAATCGAGTGCCACCTGCGAGCACCATCGTGCTCAGCCGGCGCGGGATAGTGACGCGCGGGTTCGTTCGAACGACCAGCACGTCGCGCGCGCTCGGCAGCGCGAACGGGACCAACGCGGGCGTCGGCGGCGGCGGGCCTCCAACCTGCCCGCTGGGCGCGACCTCGAGGATCGCCTTCTCCATGCGCGTGATCGTGCCGGTGTCCTTCACGAGCGGAGGCAGCGTGATCGTCCCACCGGTTTTCGTTGGCGGCAGCGTCGTGTCCGGAAGCGTCTTGACCGGAACCGTCGGGCCGAGCTGTGGACCGACTCGAGGGTCCGTGACACGACCACCAACGGTAGGCGGTGCGGCGCCGGTCGGGTCCACCGTGTTAGGCGGAATACGCGTCAGCACGGTCGCGATGTCCTTCGTGCTCGCATCCGTCAGATGACGTTCGAGGGTGGCGACCTGAGGGGACGATCTGCCGGCCGGAGTGCGGATCACCACACGCCCGCTGGTGTCCACATCGAGCCCCTGCACGAGGGTTGGCTGTCCTGCGCGTATCGTGATGAGCAAGCCCGCCGCCCCGGACGCACTGGCAGCGGCGGACGTGACGGTCTGCAGCGTCGTCGTCAGCGTCACCTCGGACGACTTCACGACGCCGAGGAGCTCGCGTGTTCGATCGAGCTGCAGCTCCCCGATGATTCCGGCCGTGCGCAGATCGGTCCGAGCGACGACGCGTGGCGTGCGGTCCGCCGAAACGACGGCGGTGTCATCACGGAGCTTCCGGAGCACGGACGCGCCGATCGAAACCGGCAGCCCGATTCCCGTCAGGTTCACGGGCGCGTCGTCGGTCGACGGTATCGTTAGCGAGGCGAGTGCTGGAATGCCCAGCACGCCGTGCGGCGTGAACCGGGTCGGGTCGACGTCGAGTGCTCCGGTGGAGAGCTTCGACACGAGCCGGACGCGAGGCAGTCCGGGACCGGCGGCGGCGCCGGCGGCCGGAGCACGGCGCACGGCAGCGCGGAGTACCGGTCGACTGGCGCTCGTGAGGCGTCGCAGTGCCGGGTCCGCGGATGCGTTAGGCAGGCTCGACTGAGCGATGGTGGCGGCGATCGTCAGCTGCCCTTGCGTCGCGCGGCTATGGAGCGCACCCGCGACCTGCACGAGGCGATCAGGCGGCAACGTCTGCAGGTGCTTCACGTGAATCCGCGTGAGTGCCTCGAGCGAAAGGCGGGCACGGCTCAGCAGCCGGTTCGCGTCGAGGATTCGGCCCACCTGCTCCCAACACCACTGCATGAAGTCTTCCTGATTCTGCCGCTCGATCTCGGCACCGAGTCCCGCACCGGCGCGTGCGCGCGGGTCGAGATTGAGCTCGCGAAGCCAGGCCGGGAAATCGTCAGGCACCGTATGCTGCTTCGCGTGCCACTCACCGTAGAGCGGCGGGCCGAGCACTGGCGTCGTGGCGGTCGGCCCCGAGGTCGCCTGCGCGGCCAGCGCATCGAGCGTCGCCCGCAAGGCAGCCTGCACCGCCGCCGGCACGTCGCCGAGCGTGCCTGACGAGCGTTTGGGCGCCCGCAGCGCGCCATCCATCGCGAGAATCGCCGTCGGGTCGGCCGCAGGGATCGACGGCAGCTCCGGGCCCGCATTCCCGATGTACATTGGCGCGACGCCGACCGTGTCCGGGGCAACGAATGGCTGGAGTCTCCGTGCAAGCGCCTCGAAATCGCCCGCCGGACCGGTCGCGAACTCCCAGTGAAAGTAGACCGGGAGCCTAACGTCGGATGTCGCGTCGAGTCGCCACGCCGGGCCCATCGTGCCGTCGAGCGGCGGTGTGTCTCCCAGCCCGCGCGCGACACCCACGTCGAACGCGGGCACCAGACACGCCGCGTAGCGCTTCCCGCCCTCGAGCCGTCTCGGCGCCATGATCCGCGACACGTTCATCGCCGGCTTGGCGGCGAGCTCCCCGGCGAGATCCACCGAGCCGGCCGGGACGATCACCTGGGCGTGCGCCCACGCCCACGACTCTTCCAGGTCCGGAAGCTCCGTCGCCACCGCCCCATTCGGCACCGTCAGGATGGGCAGCGGCTTGCCGGCCTCCGCACGCGGTACATCCACGACCGACAGGTCGACGACGACCAACACGCACCATGGACGCAGATGGTCGGTCGCGCTCTTCTTCGCCGGCGTGAACAGCCAGGGGAAGTCCGGCGGGTCGAACTCGATGAGCGGGAAGTAGTTCGGCTCGACGTCCGTGCTCGCGGGGCGAGGGTCCGCCCGGATGATCACGCGGGGGTCGACACCGATGACGTCACCCGGACCATAGAGCGAGAGGTCGTACGTTGTTTCGGGAATCGCGGTCACCGTGAGACCAACGGTGACCTTCGCACGGGCGGGCAGCGCACCGCCGTCGTCGGGCGCCGTGATGCGGTCGGCGAGACCGCGTCGAGCCCAGGGGAGGAAGCGATACGTCGTGTCGGCCACGGTCACACCCCCGCCAGCTCGAACTCTTCGACGAGCTGCGATCGCCCCTCGTCGTCAGGGCGGAATTGCTGTTCGGCGATCATCTCGACGGTTCGCGCCTGCCCGCCTAACGGCATCGCCGGATCGGCCGTGAAAACGGTGCGCTCCGCTGCGGCCAGCGGCGCTGGCGACAGGTCGATTCGGCTCGCGGTCCTGGCCTTGTTACGCTCGTCGAGCCGCTGCGGCGCGCGCGACGCCGCGCCGTGGCCGGCCAGGATTCCGACCAGACTCATGTCCAACGCCACGCGACGGAGCCCATTGTCCCGGCGTGTCCCGTTGAAGGCTCGCTGATCGATGTCGAGGTAGGCGGTCTCGTACTCCATATCGACCCGGATCGCGCTCTCGCTCACGGAGAACGCCGCGGAGCTGAACTCGACCCCGGCGTCCATCTCCTCGAACGAGGCTTTCGTCAGGCGATCCTCCTCCGTCATCTCGAGGAACTGCGAGCGCGGGAAGTGATCGCGCACCGCCACGCGCTCGGTCGCGCCGAGTCCCGTGTCGCCCACACGCATGCCGGTGACATCGAACCGGTTCGGTCCGACGATGCCACCCTCTCCGAACTTCTCCATCGACAGGCCCAGCGGGACGGTTCGCTGGCTGAACGTGAAGCGGCCAAGCGGGTGGGCGAGCGTCGCCAGCTCGCCCGGGCGCGACGCGATGGTGACCATCGCGTCACCGCCGGCGGGCAGCTGCGCCGTCCAGTTCTCGCGTCGGTTGAGCTCCGTGGTGAGGAGGCCCACCACGCTCGTCTGCACGATCGTCGCCTCGTCCGCTGTGCCCCACGTCTCGTCGAACGACTTGTCGATGTCCCACCAGAGAATCGAGAACGTGACCTTGCCCTTCACGTGCCAGAGCCCCGGTCCCTCGATCGTTCCCTCGACTTTCACGCCAGCCAGCGAGTGTCCCTTGAACGTCACCGCCGCCTTGATGTGGAAGTCGACGAGGAAGTGCGTCGTCGGCTCGCGATAGATCAGCGCGTCGAACCCGATGTCGCCCGTGAGCCCGACCGGGCCGATGGTCGCCTTCGCGGCGAGGTTCACTCCGAACTGAATCGTGCCGGGCGAGAGCGCGAAGTACCCGGTAAGCGTCAGGCTGAACCGGCCGACCTTGAACGCGGCGCCCAGACGATCGAGCACACCGCCGATCTCGGTGGGCACATCCTTGAACCGCGGATTGAACCCGCCGGCCGCCAGCAGGAAGCGTGGCTTGTCGCCGTACTCTCCCCACACGGCGAGACTGCCGGTGATGTCGATCTTCGCGATCTTCGAGTCGCGGAGCCGCGCAATGAATCCGTAGCGCTTCTTGTCGAGATCCCAGAAGCCGACGATGTCCACGACGAGCTTCACGACGGTGATCGTCGCGTCCTCCTTCGTCGGGCCGATCTCCACCCGCAGCTGCCCGATCAGCACGATCTGCGAGAACGCGACCTCACCGTCGCCCGACCCGAACACGTTCGCGACCTGGATGAGCAGCCCGACGCGAATGAACACGATCCGCTTCGGCGTGCCCCAGCCCATGTCGAACATCGGCCCGATCGTGAACGCGCGTGGCGTGAGCGGGAACACCGTGCGCAGGCGGTTCAGGATGCGCGGCGCATCACCGACCGGGTTGTCGGGGAACAGGATGTCGTCGAACGCCTTCGTCTTCATCCCCGCGATGAGCTGCGCGAGGTCGATGCCGTGCTGAACGCCGATCAACCCGCCCACGCCGAAGACCGTGAACCCTGGCGCCGGCGTCGGGATCGGAAACTGGATGAAGATGAGCAGCAGCAGCGACCAGTCGTTCGGCCTCGTCGTGAGGACACCGATCGCCTTGATGCCGAACTTGCCGAACAGCAGGAGCTCGAACGCGCCGGCGTACTCGTTGTTCGCCGGATCTGCGTACAGGTACCCGCCGCCCTTGAGGACGCTCGTGTCGAGCAGGAGTCCGAGCCCGTTAGGCGCCTTGAAGCCGAGGTCGAGTTGAAACGGGCCGAGGTTCCCGTCCTCCCGGCGGTCGGCGTCGAGCTGGAAGCCAAGGCGGTCGACGACGACGCTGAACGGGCCGAGGTGGGCGGTGAATGCGCCGCTGAGCTCGAGCCCGAGGTCACCGCCGGTGCTCGACGGCCCGAGCCCGATCTCGACGTGATGGACCGTCAGCACGCCGGCTACGGAGCGACCGACGGGCAGCGTGGCCGTCGCCTTGGTGCCACCGTCGAGACGGAAACCGCCATCGCTGTCGGCGATGATGCCGACCGAGAACCTCAGCTTCGCGCCGTCGCCGGCAATCGTCCTCAGGAAGCTGTCGCCTTTGCCCGGCGCGATCACCAACTCGGCGTCGCGTAACGCGGCGTGGAACCCGGCCCTGTCTTTCGAGACGTTGATGCCGAATTCCGTCTGGTAGACGTCGAGCCGTGTCTCGTCAGGCTCGCCGAGCCGGAAGGCTGGCTCGTCGGCGGTGCCGCTGGTGATGGCGAGCTTGAGGAACGGGTTCACGTCCGCAGGCGGCACCGTCGACGCGAGGCGCGACCCCCCGAAGCCGAAGTAGGCGTCGAACCCGTTCGTGGCGCCCGCGTCGAGGCGGAACTTGGCCTCGTCGAGCTGCCGCTCGAGCGTCAGTTCCCCACCTAACGAGAGGAAGATCCCGGGACCACCGTGCTCCGGCGGCACGGCCAGCAGCGACGCCAGTAGTCGAGGGCCCGTAGGCGACGCACCACCCACGTTGAACGTGACCCCACGCATCGAGACGAGGTCGGCCTTCGGCGTCACGCTGTCCGGCGACGCGTCCCAGCCGTAAAACACGTCGACGTGGCCGACGTCCGCCTCGTTCTTCTCCTTGCTCGTGAACGCGTCGAGCAGTTGGAGCACGAGCGCCCCAGCCCCGGTGATCCGCTGTGCGAGGAGCTCACCCGATGGCAGATCCTCCCCGCGCAGCTGCCGCAGCAGCCGCGCCGGGTCGATCATGATGAGCGCTTCCGTGTCCTCCTCGAGGAAGAGCACGGAGCGCGACAAGGCATAGAGGAACGGCCAGCGCAGGCGAACGGAATCGGTGGCGCCGAGCTTGAACAGCGTGTAGCTCACCTGACCCGCGGGGAAGTCGTCGGTCTCGAGGGTCGCGGCGAGCGTCTTGATCTCCTGCGCGACGTCGCTGATCTCCGCGATCGTCTCGCTGAACGACTCCTTGTCCGGGTCGAGGCCGGCGCCGAACTGCACGAACTTCTGGCTCTTTGCCGCGTCGATCTGCGCGCCGGGCTTGAGTCCCAGGTCCTCACGAATGGACTGCGCGATGGCCGGATCGCCGAGGTGTTCGGGGATCCACTCCGCCACTTTCTTGAACCACGCGACGATGCGCGAGAAGATGTTTTTCTTCTTCTTGTCGTCGGCCATCAGCGGAACTCCACCTCCGGCGGGGGCTTTGGGCTCGGCGCGAGGGGAATCTCGTGCACGGTCGCCTCGGTGCCCGTCACGGCGTCGGGCCCGCTCTCGGAGATGAGGGTGTGGCTCAGCACGATATTGCCGCTCGCATCCTTCGACAGGCGGACGATACCGATGTTCGACTTGAAGACCATCTGTCGCAGAAACTCGAATCGTGTCGCGGCGGCGGTCTGGTGTCGCCCCACGATCTTCTGGTAGCCGGCCAGCGCGTTCGACGCATCGAGCTCGTCGGCAGCGGCGAGCAGCGGCTGGCGCAGCGCGGTCGGCAAGGCGGTTTCCGGTCGCGCATCGCGTTGCACCGTTAGGCGCCAACGCCAGTCGGGCGGCTTGTCGGACGGAAACGCCGTCCCCGCGGGCCAGCCTTCGGCCGGCAGTAGGGAGGGCGACCGGTTGATTCTCGAGCGCCGGCCCGGCGAAACGAACTGCCCGGCCGGCACGACGAGTGATGACGATCCGGTCCAGGCGAGTCGCGACGCCGAGTACTCCGTCTCGACCAGCTGCAGCATCGCGTTCTGTCGAAGCAGGAGCTTCACCACGTCCTTGAACTTGTTCCGCGCCGGACTCGACGTCAGTTGAACGATGCGCGCCGGCGCGGTGACGCCCTTCTTGTAGTAGTCGAGCGTCAGGCTGACCGCGAAGTGCACGTCGCCGCCGAGGAGGACGACGCGCGGGTAGGTGGCGAGTCGCGCGAGCAGCGCCTCACGCGCCAGGTCGTTCGACGACCATCCCTCGGCATCGTACTTCTCGACGCCGATGTTCGCCGTCTGAACGCCGGATCCGTCGAGCCCCTTGCCCTGGTGAACGACATCGATGGCGATCTGCGCCGCCGGCCACCCCAGCGTGTCGATGATGTCGGGGCCGAGCACGGGCGCCGCCGACACGACGAACACGAGCTCGCGGCCGTCGGTTGGCGGACCGGCCGGGAGCTGTTGCTCGCGATTGAGTCCCACGAGGTCGGGCGGCAGGTAGCCTTGGCCGGTGAATTTCCGGCGCGTGCGCGTATCGAGCACGACGACCTGCATCTTTGGCGCGGGCGCGATGTAGTTCCACACGGCCTGCTCGGTGAACGCGGCACCGGTCACGCCGCACAGCGTGTCGATACGCTCGGTCGAGCCCTCCACGGGGTACGGTCCAATACCCGCGTACAGGCGCTCGATCTCGTCGAGGAGCTCCTTGTTCTTTCCCGTCTCGAACACGGCCGGGTCGTTGCCCCAGCCCTGAAAGACTCCGTACGCCATGACGGCGTTGCGCACGAGCTGGCGCCCGAACTCCTTCGAGTAGACGCGATTCGTCCACTTCTTGTTGAGGTTCCAGTCGTCGGTGACGTCGTGATCGTCGAAGATCATGTACGTCGCGACGTTGGCGAGTGCGCGAGCCACGTGTGGCACGCCAACGCGAAACAGCTCGGCCCTCGCGACTGCCTTGGCGAATCCGCTGTTCTCGGCCTTCGCGGCGTCGCGCAGCAGGCGGATGTCGCCGTTGTACGGCTTCTTCGCTTCCGGCGCGTCGAAGAATGCTCGCAGTGGCGGCGGATCGGCCGGTGGCGACGGGAAGACCAGGTCCGCCGTGCCTAACGCGGACCACACGCGCGGGCTCCACGCGGCGAGATACATCGCCGCGTACTCCCCAAAGCTCAGCAGGTGGTTTTCGCCGTCGCCGGTGGTATAGCCGCCGAGCTCCACGACCATCTTGTGACGATTGCTCGGCGGAAAGTTCTCGAGCGTTACGTCGAACCGTCCGTCGACCGGAGTACCGCCTTCTCGCGGCTGGGCGACGACGCGCATCTGCTCGTTCGGCCCGACGATCTCCGCCGCGAGCCCTGACAGCATGTACAGGAGCGCGGATGACAGATCGTCGGCGTAGATCTGGTCGCCCGTCATGAACAGCTGCTGCGGGCGTGCGACCGGATCGGCGATGGTCGTCTCGAGGATGTCGTCGAGCCATGCGAGCGCGTCGTACCCGGGGCCACTGGTGTTGCGGCAGCTGCAGTGCGCGAAGCGCGTCTGCTCGATGACCGGCGGCGGCGTCACGAACGACGGCAGCCGCCCTTCGACGTAGCCGAGCGCGAGACCGAGAGGTCGGTGGGGACGCTCTTCGACGGGAATGCTGTTGGGGTCTTCGTTCGCCAGAAGCCCGAGCTGCCGGAGTCCCTGCGAGCCGACCTGGACGTCGTAGGAGTAGATGGTGCCCGGCGTGAGTGACGGCGCGGGCGAGTCGATCTTGACGGTGATGAGCGCGACGTGCAGCTGTTTGCCGAAGCGCCGCGTCTTGACGGTGGCGGAGGCGACCGGGGGATCACCGGAGGCGACGGAGCCGCCGGCGGGGCCGGCGGTCTGGATGCCGCGCCAGACGGTCGCCGTGACGCTATCGGACGCGTCGCGCAGCGCGATCCAGAAGCTGCAGGCCCTCGGTTCGACCCGGCGTACGATGGGTCCTGCGAGGACCGGAGGCAGAGTGGCCATCCGGACGACCCGTTAGGTGCCCACGGGGGGTCGTTCGTGTCGGACGGCCGTGCTGCTGCGGCCGAGCGGAGGCCGATGTACTACTGCATGCTGCATCGCATCCCGCCTTACGTCTTCGGGAGACGATAGGCTAGCATGGCTGGGCGGTGCGCGAAAGAGGGGTAACCGGTTACTGCGGACTCGGCTGTTCGAGTTACACCCGTTAGGCATTGCGGGGATCAGCATCGCGACCAAGCCGGCCTTAGAAACAAAGAGACACAGATCACGCAGGCCGGCGCTTCGCACCGGACGCGGATTGCCACAGTTGGCTCCTCTCGCATCTGCAGCTCCTCGCACCAGGGCCTGTTGAAAAAGGGGGAACAACCTCGGGACGCCCACAGCCACAGCCTGCCCGAGGCAGTTCCCCTTTTCGAAATCGGCTCGTTGTACGAGGAGCTTGGTTCTCACGCGGAACCACTGCGTCAATCGGCGTCCGCCCGCGCCAGCGGGCGGTCTGCGGCAACCTGTGTCTCCTTGTTTGTAAAGCGTGCCCTAACGCGATGCCGGCCGGCCGCCAGGGTGACCGGCGTTGGCGACGATGCCTAACGGTGCGGCGGTACTCGGCAAGACCGTCGCATCGGTACGGTCCGTGGTTTAAGCTTGTAGGCTGATGCTCTCGGTCGCGGACCAACCCGTCGATTCCAAGGCATGCTCGCGGACGTTCCGCTCTCGCTCACTCCATTCATTGGCAGGACCGACGAGGTCGACGCGCTCGTGCGCCTCGTGGGCACGACGCGGCTGCTGACGCTCACGGGCGCAGGCGGCAGCGGAAAGACGCGGCTCGCCGGCGAAGTCGCCCGCCGGGTGCGGACACAGTTCGCGGACGGCGCCGCGTGGGTGGAGCTCGCCCCGCTCGCCGATCCTGACTTGCTTCCAGCATACCTGCTCGACGCGCTCGGGATCGAGCCCGGCGCACGACGACCGTCCGATGCGATCCTCGACTCTTTGCGCGAGCGCCGGATGCTGCTCGTCCTCGACAACTGCGAGCACCTCGTGAAGGCCGCCGCCGCTCTTGCCGAGTCGCTGCTGCGCGGATGCCCCGAATTGCACGTGCTCGCGACGAGCCGGGAAGCGCTCGGCGTCGGTGGCGAGCGGACATGGCTTGTCGCCGGTCTCGCCGTGCCGTCCGGCAGCGACGCGTCGATCGATCACGTCGCGAACGCGCCCGCGGTGCAGCTGTTCGTGGATCGTGCGCAGGCCGCGCTCGCGACGTTCAGACTGACGGACGCGAATGCCGCCGCGGTCGCACAGATCTGCCGTCGCCTCGACGGACTTCCCCTCGCCATCGAGCTCATCGCGGCGCGCGTGCGCGCGCTTACGCCGCAGCAGCTCGCCTCACGTCTCGACGACGCGTTTCGCGTTCTCGGTACCGGAGCGCGAACTGCCATCCCGCGGCACCGAACCCTGCGCGAAGCAGTGGACTGGAGCTACAACCTGCTCGAGGCGCGGGAGCAGTCGCTATTGCAGCGCCTCGGGATCTTCGCGGGCGACTTCACGCTGCAGGCGGCGGAGTCGGTTGGCGCGGACATCGACCTCGACGCGCCGGACGTTCTCGAGACGCTCGGTGCCCTCGTGGACAAGTCGCTCGTGGTGATGCGCGAAAGCGAAGGCACCGCGCGCTACTTCCTGCTCGAGACGATCCGTCAGTACGCCGTGAAGCGGCTCGAGGACGCCGGGGCCTTTCTCACCGTCCGCCGGCGTCACGCGCGCACCTACGTGGAGTTGGTGGCCGAGGGGGCTCCCCACTTGATCACGCGCGAGCGTCCGCGGTGGGTCGAGCGCATTCACCGGGAGCTGGACAACATCCGCGCGGCGCTCGCGAGTACCCGCAATGACGACGTGATGTCGCATCTCCGGATGTGCGGAGACCTCTGTTGGTTCTGGTACTCGAGTGGGTTATGGGCCGAGGGTCGGCGCTGGCAGGAAAACGCCATCGCGCTCCCTTACACGGAAGGGATGCGTGACGCGCGTGCCAGGGTGCTGCTGGGCGGTGCCGTGCTTGCATCGCTGCAGGGCGACCGGGGTGCGGCGATTCCGTGGCTGCAGGAAAGTGCGGCGCTCTTTCGCGCCATCGGCGATGAAAGCGGCGAAGCGTACGCGCTCGCCTATCAGGGCGTGAGCTGGGGCCAGGTGGCCGATCCGCGAGCCGTAGAACCGACGACCCGCGCACTCACGTATTTCCGGACGTCGGGCGATCTGTACGGCCTGAGGCTCTGCCTCGTGGTGCTGGCGACGTACTACGGCTTGATCGGCGAGGTTGCGCGAGCTCGCGAGATGGGTGAAGAGGCAGTCACGATCGCCCGCACCTTCGGTCTCGATCGTGAGCTGGCGATCGCCCTGCAAGTCCTTGCGGCGGTGCACCTCGCGGCGGGAAGCGACATCGGGCGCGTCGAGGCGCTCGTGCGGGAATCGGTCGCCGCGCTGTATCGCGACCCTTCGCTCTTCTGGTCCGCACGCGCGCTGCATCTCCTTGCCATTGCGAGAATTCGGATGGGTGATGCCGAGGGTGGCGCTCGGCTGATGGGAGTCGCGGAGGTGGTACGTGAGACGATCGGCGCCGTAATGTTCGGTCCGGATCGCGCGCATCTGGAGCCTGCGCTGGACGCGGCGCGCGCCGCGATGGGCGGCGCGGCGTTCGACGCGGCGTGGAAGGCTGGGCGAGGCGTGTCGCTGACTGCGGCGCTCGAGGACATCCTGCGTCACGCCCCTCCGGCCGCGGCGCCCAGAGTGAGCTCGAGCCCTGAACCGGTGCGGGACGCGGCGCGGGCGCCGCTCGAGGTGCGCGCGCTTGGCTCGCTCGAGATTCTTCGGGATGGCGTGGCGCTGCCTGACGATGCGTGGCGCTACGCCCGGCCCCGCGAGTTACTTCTGTTCCTGCTCGCGCACCCCGAGGGACGATCGCGCCAGCAGATCGGCGTCGTGTTCTGGCCGGACGCGTCGCCCACGCAGGTGAAAAACAACTTCCACGTGATGCTGCACCACCTCCGCAAGGCAATCGGTCGTGCGGAGCTGATCGTGTTCGAGAACGAGCGGTACCGGATGGCGTGGGAGGCCGGCGTCCAGTTTGACGCGCGTACGTTCGAGCAACAGCTGCCTGCGCGTGTGCGCACTCTCAAGTCGGCGTGCGGAACGGAGAACGTCCAACGTGCGCTCGACGCCGCGCTCGAGGTACTCGCGCTGTACCGCGGCGAATTCTTGAGCGAAGAGGACGTTGGCGACTGGCACCTCGATATTCGCAACCGCCTGCGTCGCATCTATTTGGATGCGCAGCTACTGGTCGGCAACCGCTCGCTGGATCTCGAGTTGAACGGTCAGGCCGTGGGGGCTTTTCGCGCCGTGGTGCGTTTCGACGAGTTGCACGAGGAAGCGCACCGCGGCTTGATGGTCGCGCTGGCGCGGTCGGGCGACCGGACCGAGGCGCTCCGACAGTATGACCGGCTCGCGCGAACGCTCAGGACGGAGCTCGACACGGAACCGGACGCGGCGACAAAAGCGCTGTACAACCGGCTGAGGAGATCGGAAGCCGTTTAATCACTCCGAACCGTTTGATCAGACCCCACCAGAGCCTGTAAGCGGTTTCCTAATCGCCAGCTCCGAGATTTCTCCCCGAATAAGCAGCTGCGCTGCAACCGACACATTGGCCGCGCGCAACATCGCGGAGAATCTCAATATGACAATCGACCGACTGATTCGCGGTGCGGTCTCGACGATAGTGGTGCTGTCCGTCGTGGCCGCATGTTCCGACGACGACAACGTCGTCGATCCACCCGGTCCGGTGCCCGTGGCATCGATCGTAGTCTCACCCGATACGCACACGCTGCAGGTCGGTGAGTTGGTAACGCTGCGAGCCAGCCCCAAGGCCGCGGACGGCAGTAGCCTCGCTCGCCCAGTCGTTTGGTCGTCCGAAAACGAAACGCTGGCGACCGTCACGTCGAACGGTGTCGTGACCACCCTGGCCGTCGGTCAGGTCGCCATTCGCGCCACGAGCGAAGGTCGGGTCGGTCGTTCGACGATCACGATTCAGCCGAAGCCTCCTGCTTCCGTTGCCGAAGTGCGGCTCAGCGTGGACGACGAGATACAGCTCGAGTGGAATGGCTCGACTCAGATCAGCGCAAAGGCGTTGGACGCGGAAGGCAACGAGCTGTCCAACCGTCAGGTGGAGTGGATCAGCAGCAAGCCCTCGATCGCCACGGTATCGGGCGGCAAGATCGAGGCGAAGGGTCCCGGCATGGCGATGATCGCGGCGGTGATCGAAGGCGTTTCCGCTGCGGTAGGGGTGCGCGTGAAGCAGGCGCCCGTGGTCGAGGTGTACATCGATGCCAACACCACCGGACTCGAGACCGGCGAGACCTTCACCTTCGGCTCCCGCGTCAAGCGCGCCAACGGGGAGGTACTGTCGTCGCCTGTGCGCTGGACGTCGAGCGCGCCGGCCGTGGCGCGCGTCGATCACGAGGACCTGTGGTATGCGGCGATCCAAGCGCTTGCGGAAGGCACGTTTACCCTCACCGCGACCTCGGAGGGCGTGAGCACGTCGCTCACGCTGCGTGTGACCACGCCGCCTACACAGGCGCTCGTCTACAACCGCTTCTCCGGCAACGGCGTCTCCGAGATCTTCACGCTCGGCCTGCGGGCCGATGACGTCCCCGTCCGCGTCAATGCCGGCAACGTGTCCCGTGACCCTTCGCCATCGCCCGACGGCACGCAGCTCGTGTTTGCGGTATCGCAGCGGACGCCGATGGGTACGTTGCAGCACGACCTGTACATCGTGAATCGCAACGGCATGAACATGCGCTGGCTCACCCGCGCCGAAGGCATGGAGGACTACCCACAATGGAGCCCTGACGGATCGAAGATCCTGTTCAGAGGGGCGTCCGTGACCGGCCAGACCGACCTATACACGATCAACGTCGATGGCACCGGTCTGGTGACCGTGACCGCCGGGCTCACGCAGCTCTCCGGCAAGCTCGATCCGGCGTGGTCGCCCGACGGGAGTCACATCGCGTTCATCGGCGTGCAGGGCGGCAGCTACAAAGTGTGGACGATCAAGTCGGATGGCACCGATGCACGCCCGGTGACGACCGATACGGGGTTCGACATGCAGCCGACGTTCTCGCCTGATGGTCAGCGGATCGCCTTCGTGCGCTACAACGCAGCGGCGCCGGCGAATGGCGACGACATCATGATCGTCTCGGCGAACGGCGGCACGCCGACGCGCCTGACGCTGCCCGGCGATCAGCGGACGCCCGCCTGGTCCGCCGACGGGCGCTTCATCGCGGTGACAGGAACCGCAACCGCCGGAACGGGTGTGCAGGAGATCTACACGATGCGGGCGGATGGATCGGGACTTCGGCTTCGCACCGTGAATCCCGGTTGGGGTGGCGGTGCGAACCCCGCATGGATCGTCAGGCAATGAGCGTCGCCGGGATCGAGGGGTAACCGATTATCGCGGGCTCGGCTGTTCAGCCCGTTAGGCGTGGCTTGAAAAAAACGAAGGACCGCAGAACGCTCGAGAACGCCCGCTGGCGCGGGC
Source organism: Gemmatimonadaceae bacterium (assembly GCA_036274195.1). GTDB lineage: Bacteria > Gemmatimonadota > Gemmatimonadetes > Gemmatimonadales > Gemmatimonadaceae > JAJKIV01. The sequence goes on from DASUGD010000333.1 coordinate 40,258, forward strand.
GCCGCAGAACGACGCAGAAGGGCTCCGCCTGCGGAGCCGGGCTCCTCTCGCAACGAGCCAGTTTTCTCAATGAACGGCCCCGGGAGGCCAGTACTGCAATAATGGCATCCCGAGGCAGTTCCCCTTCAAAAGGCCTCGTTGCGGGCGGGGTCAGAGATGCCGAGCAGTTTTCTGCGGCCTTCTGCGGCGGCGCGAAGCGCCGTTCTCGAGCGTTCTGCGGTCCCTCGCTTTTTCAAGCCAGATTCAGCGCGATCGGCGTGTCGCTATTGTCCGCGACCGGCCTCGGCGAGCTCGTTCGTCACGCGCATCTCCGTCGTGTACCGCAACTCGGCGAACCGCACGAGCATATCAGCCTCGGTGACACCGCGTCGCTCCTCACCCGACAGGTCCGCAATGACCATCCCGCGGTGCATCATGATCGTCCGGTCGCCGAAGCGCACAGCCTGCTCCATGCTGTGCGTGACCATGAGCGTCGTGAGCTTATGAGTACGTACTAACTGATCC
>DASUGD010000334.1:0-2389 GCA_036274195.1 Gemmatimonadaceae bacterium
CGCAACGAAGCATGCGCAGGCCTACAACACGCTGAACTCGAATTCAGGAAAGCAGGATTCGTGTTTCGGCTGCCATACGGTGAACGGGCGCGGCAACGCCGCCGTTGGTACCAACGTCGGGTGGGATGGCGTCAAGGACGCGGTGTATCACGACGTCCAGTGCGAGAGCTGTCACGGCGCCGGTCTCCAGCACGTCGAAGGGATCGGCCAGGGCAACCTCGTGAGACCGCTGGCGGCCGTCGGGCTGAACACCAAGGGCAACTGCGGCGATTGCCACACCGGGACGCACCATCCTTTTGTCGAAGAGTGGAAGCAGTCCCGACACGCCAACCTGAACACGTCGCGCGCATCGAATCCATCCTGCGTGGGGTGCCACGAGGCTCGTGGGGCGCTCAAACGCTGGGGCGTCGACGCGAATTACGTCGAGAGGGACTCGGCGACGAACTACCAGCCGCCGGCCACCTGCGCGACGTGCCACGATCCACACGGCTCGGGGAATCCGAGTCAGCTCCGCTACCCGGTGACGTCGCCGGATCCCGATCAGAACCTCTGCATCAAGTGCCACCTGCGGCGCGGAGAGCCGGAGCCTCCCTCCACCGTCACCCCGCATGCGCCGCAGGGAGCGGTGCTCCTCGGCTTCGCCGGTTGGCGTCCACCCGGATTCGTTTACGACACGGCGACGATATACGGGTCGCACGCCACGACCAAGAATCCGAAGCTGTGCGCGGGCTGTCACGTGATTGCCTTCCCGGTAACAGATGCCGCGAGTGGCAATTTCACCTTCCAGGCGACGGGCCACTTGTTCCGCCCGATCCCATGCCTGGATGCCACGGGTAAGCCGACAGCGGACAAGACGTGCGCTTACACGGCGGCCGCCCGATCGTGGAAGTCCTGCACGGCATCCGGATGTCATGCGGACGCAAACGTTGCGGTGACGGTGTTCACCACGGTTCGGAACCGCATGGCGTTGCTCACGGGTCAACTCTGGCAGGACCTGAACAAGGATGGGAACATTCAGCCCGCGCCGACTGATGGCGGGTTGCTTGCCACGCTGAAGCAGCAGCGGCCGAACGAGTGGACGACGAACGACATCACGGCGGCGGAAGGCGCCGAGTTCAACGCGCGACTCTGCGGCGAATACGGCTCGGGAAACAGCGACAACTCGAAGGGAGTGCACAATCCCTTCCTGTGCGAGGCGCTGCTCACCTCGACGATCAGCTACATCAAGACCTTGTATGGGTTGGCGGACGTCGCAGGGGAGCGCGCCTCGACGCAAAGTTTGATGGGCGGAGTCCTCGCCCACGCGAAAGGCGTCGCCGGAATGGGTCCGGGTCGATAACCGCTCACACCGCGCGTCGTGACCGTACTGTCAGCTCACGCCGTCATCCCGACCTGGGTCTGGATGGCGGCGTTCCAGCAATCGCCGGCAGCGCAGCCGCCGGACTCGGTGGTCGTCAAGTCGCCGCTGCCTGGCGGAGTCGCGGCGGTCACGCGCTTTCTCCTGACCACCGTCCCGCAGTGGGTGCAGCTGACGGGACTCGTGGTCGCCGTCATTGTTGCGGCGCTGGTCATCTGGTGGCTCGTTCGGCGCCGCGCGGCCATCCGCGGCTGGGTCACGTCGCGCAGCCGCGGCGTCAAGTGGGCGCTCGGCATCGGAGCGGTCGTGCTGCTGGCCGCGATGGCCGGTTTCGGGACCGCCACCTGGAACTACACGCAGCACTCGAACGAGTTCTGCACGTCGTGTCACGTGATGCACCCCGCGTTCTCGAAGTTCGCAGACGCGGGGAACAAGCATGGCAGCCTGTCGTGTCATTCGTGCCACACGCAATCGGTATTCGCCAGCGCGTGGCAGCTCTACTTCTGGCTCAAGGAGCGCCCGGACGAGATCGGCGTGCACGCGACGGTGGAGAACCGCGTCTGCGAGACGTGTCACGTCACGAACGACACCGCCACGTGGCGGCGCGTCCGGTCCACCGCGGGACACCGCGTCCACCTCGAGTCCGACTCCAGCGCGCTCAAGAACGTGAAGTGCGTGACGTGCCACGGCGTCGAGGTGCACCGCTTCCAGCCCGCAAGAACGACCTGTGGTCAGAGCGGGTGTCACAAGGAGAGCGACACGCGGATCGTGCTCGACAGAATGAAGGACCAGACGATCCGTCATTGCACCGTGTGCCACCAGTTCACCGCGCAAGTCCCGGCGCTCGCGACGCGCGACTCGGCGCGCGGGATACTCACGCCGGGCGGAGCCCAGTGCTTCGGCTGTCACGACATGAAGAAGGTGCTCCCGGACTTCGATCCGGCGAAGGACCCGCACGGTGGCAAGTGCGGTACGTGCCACAACCCGCACACGCAGGAGACGGCCGCCGCCGCTGCGCAGAGCTGCACGACA
>DASUGD010000335.1:0-5064 GCA_036274195.1 Gemmatimonadaceae bacterium
CGGACCATTCCTGGATGGTGTGGAGATCGAAGCCGGACCGAGCTTCGAGCAGTGGGTGTCGCGGGAGCGTCGGCGGCTCGAGACGCTGTTCCTTCAGGTCTGTGCGCAGCAGTGCCTCGTGTACGCCCGGGCCCGAGAGTGGGAGGAATGCGGGTCGCTCGCCGCACGATGGCTCGACACGGCACCGCTGTCCGTCGACGCCGCCCTCTATCGCCTCAATGCGGTCAAGTCTCCGGGCACGCGCGAGGCAACCCAGCGCGCACTGAGTGAGTTCGAGCAGCTCGAGGCGCGTCTCGCCCGCGAGTTCGATCTCGCGCCCGAAAAGCCGGTGCTGGAGCTCGCGCAGAACCTCCGCGACGCGCTCGAGACACTGCCGCCGGCCCCCGTGGCGGTGGTAGCATCGGCGGAGATCGCCCCAACGGCTCCGCCGGTCGCGCCTAACGAGGCGCGACCGCCAGCGGCGCCTCACCCGCGGCGGGCAGTGCCCGCGCCTACGGGGTCGACGCTCGTGCGCCGGGTGGCGCGCGCCGCGACGGTGGGCGTCGGGCTGGTCGCACTCGTCGCGGCCTTCGCCACGAGGGGCCGAACGCGCGACGCGATCGCGTCCTCCCCACGGCCTCGCGTGGCAATCGCCGTGGACGTGAAGGATGCCGATTCGTCCACGGCGTGGCTCGCCGACGGGCTGCCGCAGATGATGATGTCCGAGCTTTCGCGAAGCCCCGAAGTCGAGGTGGTGCCGCCGGCCCAGGTCCGGGCGCTGCTTCGTCGGCGAGGGGGCGAGCGATCGTCGCGCCCAGCCAGCGAAGACCTGCGCGACCTCGCCCGCCGACTCGGCGCTACGGTCGTGGTGAGCGGCACGGTCGGGCGGGATGACCGTGCGATCGTTCTCGATCTCACGGTCCGCGACGTCGCGACCGGCCGCCTGCTGCGCAACGACGCGCTCTCCCGCCACGACGCCCCTGCCCTTGCCGACGAAGCCGCGGCGCGCGTGCTCGCGACGGTGAATGCCCAGCGTCCGGGCTTCCGCTTCACCGATCTCGAGACGTCCAGCGTCGAGGCGTTTCAGCACTTCGTGCGCGCGATGCAGGCGGCGCAGGAAGGGCGCACCCATGAGGCATACCGTGAGCTCGACGCCGCCATCGCGCTCGACTCCGGATTCGTGACCGCCGTACACGCGCGCATGGACTGGGCACTCGCCACCGGCGAGTCGGATGTCGCCGATCGGCTGCGCGGTGTCCTGGCGAGCCACGGCAATCGCGCCAGCGAGTTCGATCAGCTGCAGACCGAAGTGCTCGATGCGCTTTACCGGGGAGAATCCGAACGCAGCGAAGCCATGGCGCGCCAGCTCGTGCGTCGGTTCCCGCGCGACCCGCGCGCGTACGGCGTGTTGAACGGAGTGCTCAGCAACACCGGGCAGTTCGAGGCGGCAGAGTCCATGTGGCAGGCCGCGCTTTCGCTCGATTCGCTCTCGATGGAAGCCGGTTCCGGACCTTGCGCCCCGTGTGTCGGGTACGGGAACCTTGCCCGCATCCAGGCGCAGCAGGGCAAATGGCAGGAGGCGGAGCGCTCGGCAAGGCGCTGGGTCGAGCTTCAGCCGGACGCGCCGGCATCCTGGGAGATGCTGGCCAGCGTGCTGTCGTACCGACAGCGGCACCGTGAGGCGATCGACGCCGTTCAGCGGGCGGTCACGCTCTCCGGGCGCGATCCGTCGACGCTCGACATGTGGGCGCGCCTGCTCATTGCCGCGCGCCAGTACGACGCGGGAGACTCGCTGGTTCGCGCCTGGCTCACCAGTGAATCGCCTCAGCTGCGCGCGTCCGCGTACGATCTCCGCGTGCTGCTGCTGCGGGAACGTGGCGAGATTCGCGCGTCCAACGTGGCACTCGACCGCAGCGAGGCCGAGCTGCCTAACGCTGGCGTGCAGACCATCCTCCTTCGCGGCAACAACCTTGGCCGGCTCGGAGACTATGCGGGCGCCGAGCTGCTGTACGAGCGTTCGGCCCACGGTCCCCGTCTGGAGACGCGGGAATTCCCGCCTGTCGGCACTGCCTCACGCGGATTCTGCTGGCACCACGCGCTTCTCGCCGACGCTATCGCTCCGTCTGGGGACACGGCTCGGCTGCGAGCGTTGGCGGACACGCTCGCGGTCGGCTGCGCCAGAAGCTTCTTCGGTCGCGACCGGCTCCTGCACCACCACGTCCGCGGTCTGCTGGCGATGCAACAAGGTCGTTGGTCCGACGCCGAAGCAGAGCTTCAGCAGGCGCGCTGGGGAGTGGCGGAATCCTGGACGAGGAGCAACGTCGCGCTCGCGAAGGCCGAGATGGCGCTCGACCAGCCGCGGGCGGCGCTGGCCGCGCTGCGAGACGCGTACGCGTCGCCGCTGGACGGCATGGGTCGCTACCAGCCGCGGAGCGAGCTCGATCTGCTTATGGCGCAGGCCTTCAGCAAGGCAGGCCACGCCGACAGCGCGCGCGTGTACGAGGCGTACGTCCGCCGCGCGTGGCGCAACGCCGATCCGGAGCTCAAGCGACTGCTCGCACAGGTTGCCGACGCCAACTGATCGCGACCGGCAGCGCATCGTCGTCCACGTCCACGATCGGTGACGTCGCCATCACGCATGCGCGCTCGAGCACGTTCTGCAGCTCCCTGATGTTGCCCGGCCACGGGTATGCCTGCAGCCGGCGCATGCTGTCCTCCGTGACGCCCTGCAGCGGCTTCGCGAGCTTGCGCTGCAGGTTCGTGAGGAAGTGCTTCACGAGCAATGGAATGTCGCTGACCCGCTCGCGGAGCGGCGGGATTCGCACCGGAAACACGTTCAGACGATAGAGGAGGTCCCGGCGGAAGCGTCCTGCGCTCACCTCGGTCTCGAGGTCGCGGTTCGTCGCGGCGACGAGCCGGACATCGACGCGCTGCGACTGCGCACTGCCAACGCGCTCGAATTCCTGTTCCTGCAGAACGCGCAGCAGCTTGACCTGGGTCTCGAGGGGAAGCTCGCCCACCTCATCCATGAAGAGCGTGCCCTTGTTCGCGCTCTCGAACCGCCCAATGCGCCGCTGCAAGGCGCCGGTGAACGCCCCTCGTTCGTGGCCGAACAGCTCGCTCTCCGCCAGGCCCTGCGGAATGGCCCCGCAATTCATCTTCACCATCGTCCGGCCCTGACGCGGGCTCGCATCGTGGATCGCTCGCGCGACGAGCTCCTTGCCCGTACCGGTTTCGCCCATCAGCAGGACGGTGGTCTCGAGCGCCGCCACCTTCCTGACGTCTCGGACCATCGCTCGAACCGCAGCGCACTCTCCGACGATCGCCTCGAATCCGCGTCCCAGCGTCAGCTCGTCCCGCGACATGTCGCCTCCCCGTCCTTCGCGATTGGCTCTGCAGGCGATCCGGATCGGTGATCGGTGAACGTGCACCGGATCGGTTTGTCGGTGCCGGTCGTTTGGCGGCTCCGACACGCCGCGATCCTACCGGAATGGCCGACGCATGCCGTCAAGGGAGCCGTCAAGCGCCTGTTCGCGCCGATCGGCGTTTCGTCATCGGGGCCTACGCACACGCCGTGAAGCACCTGCCATTTTGCTCGAAGCAAGACGTGCAAACCATTCGTTCGAAAGTGCTTGACGCGTGCCTTGACGCGCCCTGTCGAGGTCTGGGCTATCCTCCCGCCCAACAATGCTGGTGCAGATCGCTCCGCTCACCGACCCCAGGATTTCCGTGCGCTTCTTCGACCGAATCACTCACCGTCCAGCTGTCACGATCGCGGCGGTTCTCGCGACTGTGGCAGTGGGAGTGCACGCACTCATTGGGCTCGAGCGCAGCGTCGACTCGGGCCTGGGGCGCCCGGCGATCGGCATCACTGTCCGATATTCCGGTGCCTTCCCGAGAGACGTCGAACGACAAGTCGTTCGCTCCATCGAGCGACGCGTCTCGGGTGTGCGCGGCATCGTGAGAACAGAAGCCACTGCGGAGGAAGGCATAGGCCGAGTGGTGGTCTATTTCGATTCCCCAAGGCAGCTCGAGCGAGCAGCGCGGGCCATCGGCGATTCCGTCGCCGCCGTGGCCCCGAGCTGCCTCCTGGAGCCGAGGCGCCGGTCATCGCCAGGCTGAAGCCGTCGTCAGGCGCGATCGACGTCTCCAGCGATGTATCCAACTACCTTGGCGATTCGCTGGCGAGCACTGCGCTCATCATCATCGAGAGCGTAGCGCTCGCCTGTCTCGCGATCCTTTGCGTTGGCCGCTCGTGGCGGTCCGCGCTGATCGTTTTGTTGTCCGTCGCCGTCTCGATCGCTGCAACGCTCGAGCTCGTGGTGCTCAGTGGGGGCGGCCTGACTCCGGTGACGCTCCTCGGGACGGCGCTGACGATCCTGCTCTTTCTGGATGACGGCGTCGCAGTTCGCGAGTCGATCGTTCGCCATGTCGAGCGGGGACTCGACCCTCGAAGGGCAGCGTCCGCCGGAGCGTCGAGTGTCATCCCGGGTCTCGCCTTCGGCAGCCTGGCTGTTTGCGCGATGTTCGGGCTCGTTCTCATGGTTGGTGGCGATTCGGGACGCTGGTTTGGCGGTGTCGGGATGGTCGCGATGGCAGCCGCGGGCGCTTCCCTGCTAGTTAGCGCCACGCTCATCCCTCCCGCATGGGCGATCGTTGCTCGGGCGTCGAAAGGCGGCCATGACCGCGCGAGGTCCGCTCGTCTGGACCTCTGGCTCGAGCGGGTTGCCGACACCCATCACGATCTGCTCGCGTGGTCGATCGGCCACCGTCGCGTCATGGCGGGCGCTGCGCTCGGCATCGCGGGAATCGTTGCGGGCATCCTCGCCAGTGTGGTGAAGACCGACACCACATCGCACTCCATCGAACTGACCCTGCAGGGTCCCGACGCCGAGACGTTGTCAGGGGTCGCCCAGCGGGTGGCGGACGAGTTGCGCCGGGTGGACGGGATGCGAGATCCCGTCGTGTCCCCGACTGTCCATGGCGGCCGCGAAAGTCTCGCTCGCATCGACCATATCGACGGTGAACGGACCGTACGGGTCCGCACGTCGGTCGGCGGTCGTCGAGTGAGCGACGTGGTGCGAG
>DASUGD010000336.1:0-14192 GCA_036274195.1 Gemmatimonadaceae bacterium
CGTGGTATCCGCGCATCTGGCTCTGGGCCCACGCCGGCGCGCCGCTCGCGAGCGCCGAGCTCACGCCGCGGTTCGAGGCAATAGTGCGACGAGCGGGAACCATCGTGCCGTCGGTCTATCGCGTGGGAACCCAAGGGTCACGGTTCGTGAACGCGGTGGCACTGCCATCGGTCCGCCGGCCGTCGGTGGCTCTTGGCAATGCGCTCCTGGAGCTCCTCGAGCCCGACGAGACGGCGGCGATCTTCGCTCACGAGGTCGCGCACTTCGATCACTTCACGCCGCGCTACGTTCGGCGCGCTCAGCTCCTGAACCGCGTGCTCATCGTGGCGGGCGTGGCGCTGCCGCTGCTCGCGGCCATCGCGAAAGTAGGATGGGCACCGTGGATCGGATGGGTCTGGCCGGTCATCGTGCTGGTGGCCGTCGGCCGCCGCGCGGCGAAGAGTCAGCAACACGAGACCGAGAGCGATCTCCGCGCGGCGGCGTTATGCGGTGATCCCGAAGCCCTGGTCCGTGGGCTCGCGAAGCTGCACCTGCACGCGCGGATCCCGCGGCGGTATGACGTGGACATCGAACGGGTGGCGTCCCATCCGAGCCTGGTTCGTCGGATCCAGGCCATTCGTGCCGGCGGCTCGGCGGCAGTCGAGCAGCTTGGCGCCGCGACCGTCGTTCGGTCGACGCGCGAGGGCAGTTGGGTCGTTCTCGAGGACACCCGCTCGTACTGGCTCGACGGCGTGCCTGAAGGCACCGACGCGCTGCTGCCTGCCCTGCGCGAGGCGTCATCGAGCTACCGTGCGGTGAACTACCAGGATCTGGCGGAGCTTCGCGTCTCGGCCGCGGGCGATGCCAGGACGATCGCGGCGCGGACGCGCGCGGGAGATCGTTGGAGCGTGCCGATCGCGGCGGATGACGTGGCGCGCGTTCAGCGGGCGCTCGACATCGTCGACCTGCGCCTGGGCAGGGCGGGTGCGGCGCCTTCCCGCGCGACACCGAAAGCGATCGCTCTCGCGGCGCTTGCGGTGGCGTTCTTCGGTGGCCAGGCCGGGGTCGTGCTCGTGCCGATCGTCATGTCCATGTGGAAGCCCAGCGCGGCGGCCCTGGCCGCACTGGGTGCGATGAGCGTCGCGCGGGCCGCGATCGGTTCACTCGCGGGAGCGAGCTGGCTGCTGGACGCCGACCTGCTTCGCGTGGGACTCGCGGCAATGGCGTTGGTGGGGGCGTTCGCGATATACACCGCATGGCGCCTGGTGCGCGCCGGCGAAGCGAACAGGAATTCGCGGTTGGCGATGACCGTGCTTGTCGGGCTGTCGGTCGTCACCGGCGGCGCGGTGATCGTGCAGCTGGTGCAGATGCGGTCGATGCCGCTTGCCGGCAGCACGGTGGTCGGCGCGTTCGCCACCGCGCTCTTCGGCCTTGGCGCGGCGCTATTCACGATGCAGGCTAGATGGAGTCGGCCGGCCGCGTATGCAGGCCTGGCCGCGGCGTCGATGATCGCTGCCTCCAGCGTAGACCGACGTGCCTGGGCGCTCCGTCATGCGCTGGCCGAGGTGACTGCCCGCGCGACGCCGCTGTGGGAGACTCCGCTGGATGGCCAGGCGTATTCGCTCCGCGTGTCTCCGGACGGAAGTCACTTTCTCGCCATGGTCACGGCCGATCGGCCCGGCGTGAGGGCGAGACCGCACCTGGTGGCGGGCGGCGCTGGCGGAAGTACACGGGAAGTCGCGGGTGCGGACGCCGAGTTCGTCGATGATGGCCGGCTCCTCGTTATCGCGGCGCTCGATCGTGGGGTGGAGCTGCGGCTCGAGCCCGCAGACTCGAGCGGTGTCGTGTGGGCGGACACGGTTGCGGACGCAGCGATGTCCGAACCTCGCCTCATGGTCGATCACGATCATGGCACGTGGGTGGTGGTGAGTGGCGACGCGGGCAACGATCGCACGGCGGTGTTCGCGGGCAGAATCGGCGAGAAGGGTGGGGCGCTGCGGGCGTCGATTCCGGATACGATCCCCGTGAGTGGGGAGCCGATCGTGTTCGATGAGGGCGCGACGCTGATCGTGCCGACGTATCGCAGTCTGGTGGCCGCGCGGCGATCGCCGCTGCTGTCGTTATGGACGTTGCCGTTCCTCGGGATGGAGATGCCGGCGATGGAGCTGTGGCGCGTGCACGGGGACAGCGTGCGAGCGCTCGGGTCGGTGCGTGGGGTGCCGCAGTGTGGCGAGCCGGTCAGCGGAAAGGCGGCGTGCGCGGTTCACCGCATGAACGCAACGTCGTTCTATGTGGTTGGCGCGAGTGGTGTCGTGGAGGAGGTTGCGGAGCTGTCGCTGAGCGAGCTGCGGATGGCGACGGTCGGGCCGGGCCTTCGGGCCGCGTCGGCGACGCTGGACCGCGGAATCGTGGCGGTCGACCTCGCGGCGAAGCGCCTCACGCGGATCGATCTGCCGCCTAACGGCCCGTTTGCGGGTGAGGCTCGAGCCGGGCCGGGGTGGGCGGTCACGCTCGAGTATGGGCGGAATCAGAAGTCTGTTGTTCGAGGATATAGAATCGAGGAGAAATAAAGCGGGATGAGGGATGAGGGATGAGGGATGAGGGATGAGGGATGAGGGATGGGGGAAGACGGCGAAAACCCTTGGAATGCTTCTTCTGCAAGAGAGCATCCCGAGGGTTTCGCTTCTAACCCTCATCCCTCATCCCCCATCCCTCATCCCCCAGAAACGCCTAACAACTCTTTAGCCTCCTTCTGACGTTCGTCGAGCTCGGCTCTCAGTGTCTTGTACCGGTCGATCGCGTCGCGTCCGATCTTCTGGTCGGCCTGCGTCGTCATCGAGTAGAGGTACTGGATGTGCGCCTGCAGCTCCGGCTTGCTGTAGCGGACAGCCGGGGTCACGAGCTTGTCGCGGAGCGCGTCGAGGCGGCGGAGTGTGTCGGCGGCGGCGCCACCGGCATTCTCGAGGCGCCGGCGGGCCGACTCGACGCTGGCGACGAGCTGATTCACCTCCGTCACCATGTCACGGACGCGCAGGTTGTGCTGGAGCTGCTCACGCAGGTCCGCGATCGTCACACCGTCTTTCGCTTCACGCGGGTCGATCAGCACCGTGAGCGGTTGTGTCATGGTCTTTCCGCCGGCTGCGAGGCGGACGGTGTAGCTGCCCGGGACGATGACCGGCCCGTTCCCGCGGCCGCCGCGCTCGCGGCGCGGGTCGACCGGCGGGGCGAGTGTGAGGTCCCATGTGAACCGGTTGAGGCCGGGGGCGTCAGGTAGACGCGGCGTCCCGACCGTGACCATCTCCGGTGCGCGCATCCCCGGCTGGTCGGGCGCCTGGTCGCGCTGTCCGGCACCCTCACTCGAGAACCGGCGAATCACCGTTCCGCTCCCGTCCACGACCTCGAGCGTGATCGGCCCGGTCGCGCCGTTAGGCACCCAGTAATCGATCATGGCGCCCGGCGGCGGATATTGCGGGTCGGCGGGGTTCGAGCGATTGGATTCGACGCCACCGAACCCTGCGCTGTAGCGGAATCGGTACGCCTCTCTGGGTTTGAACAAATAGGGAGACGGGAGCGGGGAGCCGGGAACCGTGGCTCCGCGAGGAGTTTCGGTTCCCTGTTCCCGGTTCCCCGTTCCCACCACCACGTCGCTCAGCTGATGCAGCGGCGTCAGATCATCCAGAATCCAGAAGCCGCGTCCCTGCGTCGCCAGAACGAGATCCTTCCTGTGGACCTTGAGGTCCGTCACCGGCGTTGCGGGCAGGTTGAGCTGCAGCGGCTGCCACCGCTTCCCGTTGTCGAACGACACGTACATCCCGAACTCGGTGCCCGCGAACAGCAAGCCTTCGCGGTCGGGATCCTCTCGGGCGACGCGGGTTGGCTCGTTGTTGCGGATGCCGTTCGTGCCATCCGTTAGGCGCGACCACGTCCTGCCGTAGTCATCCGTGCGCCAGATGTACGGCTGGAAGTCGCCTAACTGGTAACACAGCACCGAGTAGTAGGCCGAGCCCTTGCGATGGGGTGACGGGTCGATGCTCTGCACGCGGCAGCCAGGCGGCTGGGCCTTGGGCGTGACGTTCGTCCACGTCTTCCCGTTGTCGCGCGTGACGTAGAACGGGCCGTCGTTCGCGCCGGTCCAGATCACGCCCGGCTCGAGCGGCGACTCCTCGATCGCGTAGATGACGCTGTAGTACTCCTCTCCGGTGACGTCGATCGTGATCGGCTCGCCCGATGGGCGGGTCTGATATTTCGGGTCGTTCGCCGTCAGGTCCGGGGAGATCCTCTCCCACGTCACGCCCTCGTCGCGCGTGCGGTGGACGTATTGCGACCCGTAGTAGATCGTGCGCGGGTCATTTGGCGAGATCTCCATCGGCGACACGCGCTGGAACCGGAAGATGAGATCCTTCCCGGGGTTGCCGTACAGCGACTGCGCGCCGACCCAGTATTGCTTCTCCTGTCCGGTCTTGAGGCTCATGCGCGAGAACTGTCCCTTGCACGAGCCATAGACGGTGTCGGGATTCGTCGGGTGTGGCGTGATCGGACCGGTCTCACATCCCGGCCCGGTGCGCCACGCCTGCGCGGGGTCGTCCAGGCTTCCGCTCCATGTCGGCAGGCTCGGCACGATGAGCGTCGAGTTGTCTTGCTGCGCCCCGTAGAGCCGATACGGAAACTGGTTGTCGAGGTAGACCTGGTAGATCTCGGCGGTCGGCTGGTTGTACTGCGTGCTCCACGTGCGTCCGCCGTTGAGCGAGACGTTGGCGCCGCCGTCGTTCGACTGGATGATCACGTCCGGGTTGTTCGGATTGATCCACAGGTCGTGGTTGTCGCCGTGCGGCACGCGCATCGGCTGCCATGTTTTTCCCGCGTCGCTCGACCGGTAGTACCCTTCGGAGCCGGCATAGAGGACGTCGGCATTTTTCGGGTCGGCGGTGATGGTCGTGTAGTAGAAGGGCCGAGTGATGATCTGGGCGAACGTGCTGGCAAGCTGGAAGGACTGGCCGCCGTCGTCGGAGCGATAGAGTCCACTGCCGGGTTTCGCCTCGATCAGCACGTAGACGCGGTTGGGGTTGGCGTTCGAGACCGCGATGTTGGCCTTGCCCACGAGCTCGTTAGGCAGGCCGTTGGTGACCTTCGTCCAGGTGTCGCCGCCATCGGCGCTCCGGTAGATCCCGCCCTCGCGTGCGCCGGAGATGATCGTCCACGGCTTCCGCTCCGCGCGCCACATCGCGGCGAACACGACGTTCGGGTTGCCCGGCTGGAGCTCGACGTCCACGGCACCGGTGCTGTCGGACACGAAGAGCACCTTCTGCCACGACTTGCCGCCATCCTTCGTGCGGAACAGGCCACGGTCGGCGTTAGGCCTGAACGGGTTACCGATGGCGGCGACGAACGCGATGTCGGGGTTCGACGGATGTACGCGCAGGCCGCCGATGTTGCCGACGTTGCGCAGCCCGACGTGCGCCCATGTCTTGCCGGCGTCGGTGGACTTGTAGATGCCGTCGCCGATCGAGACGTTCGAGCGGAGGCCGTCGGAGCCGGTGCCAACGTACACGGTGTTCGGGTCCGACTGCGATACGTCGATCGCTCCCATCGACCCGACACCGATCTGCCCGTCGGTCACGTTCACCCATGTCTGGCCGGCGTCCACGGTCTTCCACACGCCGCCTCCGGTCGAGCCCATGTAGAACGTGAAGGGCTGCGACGGCACACCGGTGACGGTGGTGACGCGTCCGCCGCGGGCGGGGCCGATGCTCCGGTAGCGAAGGCCGGTGAGCAGCTTGGGGTCGAGCGCGCCGGTGTATGGCGCCGCTGGACGGGCTGACGCTACGCTCTGGGCGAGCGTGGGGGGGGCGGCGAAGAGTGCCGGGATGGCGAGCGAGAGCGCGAGCTGAACGCGCCGATTGAACATGGACGGCCTCGAGACGGGGAGACGAAAAATCTACGTCTCCGGGCCCGGGCGCGTTGGACGGACCACATCCTGATCAGGGAGACGGCAGTGCGCTGCCCACTGCCGTCTCACACCGCTCGTGTTGCCTACGATGCCTGCCAAGCCAGGCGCGCCTAACGCAGCGCCAGCCTACGGCTGAATGTTCTGATTGACCCTGAACAAATTCTTCGGATCGTACTTCTTCTTCACCGCCACGAGCTTCTCGTACTTCGGCCCGTACGCTGCCTTCACGCGATCCGCGCCTTCCTCCCCGAGATAGTTCACGTACACCCCGCCGGAAGCGAACGGCCGGATCGCCGCGCTCGTCTGGCGAGCCCAGTCGGTATGGATCGCGGGATTCGCCGGTTCCACCCACCGGGACACGATGGCGAGGTTGAACAGCGCGTCGCGCTGCGCGAACGCCGTCTCGTCCGCCGCAACCCGGGCAACCGCGCCGCCGAACTGCTCGATCAGGAGAGCCGACAGCGGCGACGTGATCGCCTGGAACCGGTCGACGAGCGCATCGAGCGCCTCGTCAGGCAGCCCTTTCAGGAAATCCGACCGCCAGTACACGTGCAGCCCGGACGGGAACCCGTCGTCGAGCATCGACTGGAGCGCCGGATAGGGCATCTCCTGCACCTGGTCGGCGACGGGCCCGAGGTCGCGGAACGGCTTGACGGCCGCTTCGGCTTTGGGCGTCGGTCCGTTGTACGCGGGGAAAATGGCGGTGATCGGTTGGCCGTCGGGTGACGTCATCAACGCGGCAAAGACCGTGAGCTCGTCAGGCGCGCTCTCAGCGACCTCGCGGTATCGGCGAAGCACCTGCGGCGCCTGCGGGCCCGGGAACACGAGCATGCCGGCGTACAGCGTCCGCATGGGGTGCAGGCGGAACTCGAAGCTCGTGACGACGCCGAAGTTCCCGCCGCCGCCGCGAACGGCCCAGAACAGGTCCGGGTTCTCGGTCGCGCTCGCGCGCTGCACCTGACCGTCCGCCGTGACGATCTCCACGGCGAGAACGTTGTCGCAGGCCAGGCCGTGCTGCCGCATCAGCCAGCCGAGCCCGCCGCCTAACGTCAGGCCGCCGACGCCCGTGCTGGAGATGACGCCGCCGGTGGTCGCGAGGCCGTGTGCGTGCGTGGCCGCGTCGAGGTCGCGCCACAGCGCGCCGCCCTGCACATATGCTACGCGCTTGCCGGCGTCGACCCGGATGCCGCGCATGCCCGACAGGTCGATGACGAGCCCATCATCGACCAGCGCCAGCCCCGCCGCGTTATGACCGCCACCACGCACGGCGAGCGCGAGCCCTTCCTCGCGCGCGAAGTTCACGGCCGCGACGACATCGGCAGTCGAGCTGCACCGGAAGATCGCGGCCGGCGACCGGTCGATCATGCCATTCCACACTCGGCGCGCCTGATCGTATCCGGCGTCGCCACGACGAATGACCGTTCCACTGAGTCCCGAGCCGAAGGACTGAAGCGAGGGATTGAGATGCGCTGAAGAAGTCATGGAAGCCTCCCCACGTCCTGCTGCGTCGGCAGCGCCGGCATCGGCGGACGGAGAAAATCGAAGGTGATGGGACGACAAGCCAGCAGACTGGACTGGCGCCGCGGCACGCCCTGGCGGTCCACCCGGCGCTCTCCACCGCCGCTCGGCACACAAAGACCAACACCGCGTACGTGGACTTGCATGGGTCGAGCGAGCGGCGATGGCTTGCCTGTCCGTGAAATACGGAGAACTCGAGACGCGGAGGACAGTCGAATCATGCATTCCGCCCCATGTTGGACTTACAGGGCTCGCCCGTGCCGTTGTTGGGGAGTGGTCGCATGCCGGCTGCCGGCGGTATCTTCGGGCGCGGCAGAGCCGGTGACGTGAGCGGGCGTTATGCGGGGGGGAGGACGGCGATTCCTCGCCTCCGCGCCTGCGGCGCTGCGCTCGGAATGACATGGCTCCTCGACTCGCTGGCGCTCGCTCGGAAATGAGGCGCCGTTTCGCCGTCGCCCGTCGCTCGTCCCCCGTCCCCCGTCCCCCGTCCCCGTCCCGCAGCCGCTTGTCGCCTATGATCGATCCATTCTCTGACAAGAAAGTAGTTCAGTCCTGGCACACCAATGCCACGCCGTGGACGTCGGCCGTCCGCGAGCAGCGCATCGAGAGCCGTCGCCTCGTCACTGATCGCGCCATCGTCGACGCCGTCATGAGCCGCAGTCCCGCGTCGGTGCTCGATGTGGGGTGCGGTGAGGGATGGCTCGTGCGCGCGCTGCATGCGCGAGGCGTCCCGCGGGCGATCGGGGTGGACGTCGTCCCCGCGCTCGTGGAGGAGGCACGCTCGGCCGGCGGTGGGGAGTTCCACGTTGCATCCTACGAGGCGATCGCTCGTGGCGAGCTTCCGCTTACCGTCGACGTCGTCGTCGCCAACTTCGCGCTCATTGGCAAGGACTCGGTCGACGCGCTGATTCGCTCGGCGCCGAACCTCCTCCGGTCGGGCGGCGCCCTCATCGTGCAAACCCTCCACCCGGTCGTTGCCTGCGGCGACCTACCATATAAGGATGGGTGGCGCGCAGGATCCTGGGCGGGCTTCAGCGCTGACTTCACCGACCCGGCGCCGTGGTACTTCCGTACGCTCGAGACGTGGGTCGGGCTCATCGCGTCGAGCGGTCTCATGCTCGTCGAGATGCGCGAGCCGATTCACCCTGGCACCAACAAGCCGGCATCGGTCCTGTTCATCGCAAGCTTCTCGTAGGGGCGGCATTCGTTCTCCGGCATCGGGTCTTTCCGGACGCCTCGGGACTCGAGTCCTGGTGCTTGGCTAGATGGGCAGGGGTCGCTATCCTGTGCGCTTCACGCCACGCAGGGCTCAGTCGGACGTGGGGAACCCGGAGTCTCGGAGATGTCGAATGGCCCACACTCTCGTTCGTTACGCGGCGCGATGCATCGCGCTCGCCTTGGTATTCCTGCCTACTGTAGTCGTTGCCCAAGCCACTACCGGAACGGTTCGCGGTCGCGTCGTTGACGCGGCAGGCGGACGAGGTCTGCCCGACGCGCAGGTGAGCATCGAAGGCACCCGGCTCGGTGCGCTCAGCGGCGCGAACGGTGACTTCACCATCGCTGCGGTGCCGACCGGCCCGCATAACGTCGTCGTCCGCCGCATCGGCTACGCGCCCGCGACGAAGCTCGTGGCGGTCACGACGGATGGGGCAACTACCGGCGACATCGCGCTCACGGCGAGCGCGCTCAACCTCACCGAAGTCGTCGTCACGGGGTCGGCGGCGCCGACGGAGAAACGAAAGATCGGTACCAGCGTCGCGTCGGTCGACTCCACGCTGATTGGTCGAGCGGAGGCGGTGACCGTCGATCAGGCGCTGCAGGGGAAGGTCGCCGGCGCGCAGATCACACAGAACTCGGGTGGTCCGGGGGGCGGTGGCATCTCGGTGCGGCTCCGCGGGACGAACTCGTTCATCTCGGGGTCCGATCCGCTCTACATCGTCGATGGCGTGATCGTCGACAACGGCTCGGCGCAGCTGGCGGATCTCGGCATTCGCTCGAACCCGCAGAATCGTTTGGCCGACATCAATCCCGACGACATCGATCGTGTCGAGGTGATTCGCGGTGCGGCCGCGGCGGCGCTGTACGGGTCCCGCGCGAACAACGGCGTCGTACAGATCTTCACGAAGAAAGGCACGCTCGGCAAACCCAGGTTCGGGTTGACGGCGCGGCTCTCGTCGAACGAGCTGCGCGAGGAGCAGCCGTTCAACTTCTACCCGTACAACGAGAACGGGCTGCCGGTCCAGCGGTTCAACTACCAGCCGGACATCTTCCACCGCGCGTATGGCCAGGAGTACAACCTCACCGTCGACGGCGGTAACGAGGCCACGCGCTACTACATCAGCGGCAACGTGCTGGATGAGGACGGGATCATGCGGTCCACGTCGTCGCGGCGGACCGGCGGGCGCGTGAACCTGCAGCAGCAGCTCGCGTCGAAGCTCATCGGGAACGTGACGGCGAACTACATCACGACCGAGAACCAGATGCAGGCGTTCGGCGAGCAGAACGACTACGGCATCATGGGGTCGCTGTTCTTCGCGCCGACGAACGTGGACTTCCGGCCGGTGAACGGCGTGTATCCGCTGCCGCCGTCGTTAGGTACGAACCCGCTGCTGGCGATCGACAAGATCCGCAACCCGCAGACGATCGAGCGGTTCATCGGGTCGGCGAAGGCGACGTACACGCCGATCACGAACCTGCTGCTGGACTACACGATCGGGATCGACAACGTCGGGTTCGAGCAGCGTCAGTTCGTCCCGCGCAACGCGGTGCTCGGGACGGCGCCGATCGCCACCGGACGAGCGCAGTCGGTGTTCCAGAACACGCGCGTGATCAACCAGGACGGCGTCGGCAGTTACACGTGGGATCCCATGGGGGCGTTCGAGCTCCGCACGACGGCCGGGTTCAACTTCACGTCGCAGCACATCCGGACGACGTCGGCGACGGCGAACGGGCTCGCGCCGGTGGGCGAGCTCGTGAGCGCGGGCTCGGTGTTCAACGCGGCACAGAACGAGGTCGAGCTTCGGACGTTAGGCTTCTACGCCCAGCAGGAAGTCGACTGGCGGAACAAGCTGTTCGTGACCGCCGCGGTGCGGTACGACGCGTCGTCGACGTTCGCGCCGTCCGAGCGCTGGCAGGCATTCCCGAAGTTCTCGGCGTCGTACGTCGTGCGGGAAAACCAGCCCGGGTTGTTCAACAACCTGCGCCTCCGGAGCGCGCTCGGATGGGCGGGCAGCCAGCCCGGCGTGGTGAACGCCTACTCGCAGTACATCACGTACGCCAACCAGAACTTTGCGGGCCGTCCCGGGTTCGCGAACGACATCACCTTTGGCAATCCCGACCTGCATAACGAGCGGGCGCGCGAGTGGGAGGTTGGCGCGGAGGTCGGCCTGGCGCACACGCGGGTGGGACTCGAGGCGACGTACTACAACCGCCTGGTCGACGACCTGCTGTTCTTCCGGCCGCTCGCGACGAGCAGCGGCTTCTCCCGACAGTTCGCGCCCATCGGCTCCATGTCGAACAAGGGCGTCGAGCTGATGCTGCGCACGCTGAACGTCGACCAGCGGAACTTCCAGTGGTCGTCGACCGTGTCGTACACGCACAACAAGAACCTCGTGGAGAGTCTGGACATCCAGGACTTCCAGTCGGCCGGGGGCTACCCGAACCGCATTCGGACGGGCTATCCGGCCGGCGTGTTCTACGGGTCGTACGCGGCGCGCGACTGCGCGACGGGCGCGCTGCTGCTCGACTCGTTAGGTCGCTACCGCCGCAGCAACCAGACGGTGGACATGGGCGCGACGCTCGCGCAGCGCCAGGCGATTTCGGGCGGGACGTGCAACGACTCGCTCAACAAGATCATCGGCGACCCGAATCCCAACTGGATGGGATCGTTCTTCAACGAGTTCACGATCTTCCGGAAGCTGCACGTCCGCGCGCTGCTCGATGGCGTGTTCGGCAACCAGATCATGAACCTGTCCACGCGCGCGCAGAATGCGGGCATCGCGAGCAACTCGAAGACGTACGAGCGGGAGCTTCTCCCGTACGGCGATCCTCGCAAGCTGCCGCCGGGCTACAACGCGCGCACGCAGGGCATCTTCGAGTACTGGATCGAGGATGGGACGTTCATCAAGCTGCGTGAGCTCTCGGCCAGCTACACGCTGGACATGCCGGCGGTGCGACGCGTGTTCCGCGACGGCGTCGATCTCACGGTCTCCGGCCGCAACCTCGTCGTGTGGACGAACTACAGCGGGTACGACCCGGAGATCAACCTGTTCGGGACGAACGCGGGCGGCATCGGCTCGGTGCAGACCACCGCGGCGGACCGCGGGTTCGACTTCGGCGGCTACCCCATTCCGCGCACGTGGTCGTTCAGCGCGCGGTTCACCTACTGAGATGCGGAGACCACGGATGCGCATGGTGAGACGATGCGCGGTGGCCGCCGCCACCGCGTCGCTCGGGCTGCTCGGCGCGTGCAGCCTCGACCTTCAGAACCCGAACTCGCCGACGCAGGAGCAGGTGACGACGAGCGTCGACGGCGTGATCGGGCTGGCCACGGGACTGCAGGGTCGCTTCGCTCAGTCGTACGGCAACTTCGGCTACATGGCCGGACTCGTCACCGACGAGTTCACGGCCACGAGCGCGGCACTGATCTCGATCAGCGACGCCGAGCAGGGCGCGGTGCCGTCGGGCACGGCGATCTCCGACAACGTGTTCAACTCGGTGTATCGGACGGTTCGCACGGCGGACGACCTGCTGACGGGCGCCGCCGCGCTGGCCGACCAGATCGATCCGGGGACGCTCAGCGGCATGCGCGCCCTCGCCTATGCCCTGAAGGCCGAGTCGTTAGGCGAGGCGCTGCAGTCCTACCAGCAGATCCCGATCAAGACCTTCAACATCACGGCGCCAAGCTACGTGCCGCGCTCCGAGGCGCTGCCGTACGTCCGAGCGCTGCTCGACTCGGCGCTGACGGAAATTACGGCCACGCCGCCGAGCGCGTTCTTCAACAACAGTGTCCTGACGCCGGGCGTGAACCTGCCCAACGTCATCCAGCTGTTCCGCGCGCGGTATGCGCGGATGGCGAACGATGACGCGAAGGCCCTCGAGGCCGCAGATCTCGTCGGCCGGACCGGTCCAACGGCGTTGTCGCTGCTGACCTTTCCGGCGCCGGCGGTGAACTTCTATGCCAACGTCACCGGCGGTCCGAACGGCATTGCGCCGCGGCAGCAGTACCGGACATCGATGGCACCGCAGGACCAGCGCTTCACGTACTTCGTGGTACCGTCGAGCGGGCTCACCGGCCGCATTGGCGCGCCGCTCGACCCGTGGAATCGTTATGCAAACCCGCAGGCGCCGCTTCTGGTCTACTTCCCGGACGAGGCGCTGCTCATCAAGGCCGAGGCGCTGGCGAATCAGGGTCAGCTCGCGCCGGCGCAGGCGGTGCTCGACTCCGTGCGGACGGACTGCACGGGCGGGCGGGGCATCGACGATCCGAAGGCGTGTCTCCCGCCACTTGCCGCGCAGCTCTCGCAGGATGAGCTGCTGACGGAGATCTACACGCAGCGGAAGTACGAGCTGCTTGGCACGGGACTGCGGTGGGAGGACTCGCGGCGTCGCAACGCGATCATCGGTCCGACGGCGTCTCCGGGCATTCCGACGAGCGGGCAGCGCTGCTGGCTGCCGTATGCCGTCGGTGATCGCAACGCCAACCCGAACGTCCCCGCGGACCCGTCCGAGCCCTCGACGTTCCCGACGGGGTGCCCGCTGTGAGACCCACACTCATGACTGTTTCGATGACCACTGTTCGTACGCCTCGCGCGCTGCGCCTAACGCTGGCCGCGACGATGGCGCTCGTGGGGTTGGCCTGCGGGACCAAGGACGCGCCCGGCCCGCTGGACCCAACCAGCGGCCAGGGCCGGATCCGGTTCGTCAACCTGATCACGGACCCCACGCGGAATCCGGTGAACGCGATTCTCGAGAACGTGCCGTTCGGCGTGAACCTCGGGTACGGAGCGACGACGCCGGCCTCATTGCCGTCGCCGTCGACCGCGAACTTCGCGCCGATCTATGAAGGGGCGAGAACGCTGGTGCTGAAGAAGACGGCGGACACGAGCGTCGTGGTGGCGACGCTACCCATCACGGTGACCGCGGGAACCGACTACACGCTGTACGCGGTTGGTGGCACCGGTGGCGCGGAGGTGACCGGTTTCAGCGTCGGGGACAACAACCCCGGGATCACGGCCGGGCAGGCCAAGATCAAGGTGACGAACATGAGCCCCACCGCGGGTGCGGTGGACGTGTTCATCACGGCGGCGAACGCCGACCTGACGACTGCCACGCCGGTGGTGGAGAATCTGGGGACGCAGGCGGCGTTCGCCGGTGTGCTCGTCGCCCCGGGGACGTATTCGGTGCGGACCGTGCCGACGGGGACGCTGGCAGCGGATCGGCCGGCGGCGGTGAGCTCGACGTTGAGTGTGACGGTGGCGGCGGGGAATGGGCGGACGATCGTGATCGCGGACGCGGCCGCTGGTGGGACGCCGCTTCGGTCGTTCGAGTTGAAGGACCAGTAACTGGCGGGGACGGGGGACGGACGACGGGCGACGGCTAGACAGCGGAGACCGCGGCGGCTCCTCGCCTAACAGTCAGCGTCAGCCAGCAGCCAGCACCCAGCACGAGCAGCCAGCAACCAGACGCTGTTCCCCCGTCGTCCGTCGCCCGTCCCCCGTCCCCGAGCGTCACGCCAACGCCGGAGCCA
>DASUGD010000337.1:0-22173 GCA_036274195.1 Gemmatimonadaceae bacterium
CGGATCCGATGGTGATCGTGCTCGTGGCGGTCGTGCTGGCGGGTGTGGCACTCGTGGCGACGCTCATCCCGGCTCGCCGCGCGGCTCGCGTGAGTCCGATGTCCGCGCTGAATGACTAAGTAGGTGGACAAAAGTTTTGTCACAAATCACGGAGCCAGAAGTTAGGCGACAAGAGGCCTGCTTTGCGACGCGCTTCGTGCGGCGAGAGCATCAGCACCCAGAGCATGGCGGCAACCGCGAGCGCGGTGACCGTCGGGAACTGGCGGTTCGCCGCGATCACACGCTTCAACTCGCGCCACAGTTGGTCCATCGCGTTCAGCTCCGACGCCTGCTTCGGCAGCCACACGAATCGAACGCGCAGCTGCATCGCCAGGGCCTGTGTGCGATGATCCGTGTGCGCGCTCGCGCGGTCGGCCAGCAACCAGATCGTCTCTGCCCTGGGATAGTGGCGCCGCACCTCGCGGAGAAACGCCCGCGCGTCCTCCCCGCCGGCCTTCGGCCGAACCAAGACTACGCGGTGCCCAGTGCGCGGATGGATCGTGCCAAACAGCACGGCCTTGGCATTCTCGCCGGTGATCAGCACCTCGAGCGGGCTCCCGACCGGCGCCCACGCGCCCCGCAGCGGCGGGAAGAGGCGCAGGAGCGTCCAGTCGGTGAACAGCACCACGTCTCTGGGACGGACGCCCGCCCTTAGGCGACGGCGGAGAGCCCCCTTTTCTGCGCCAGATGGGGGGCGCGATGTGCATAACGATAGCGGGGCCGCTTCCAGCGGTAGCCCAACTCATGGAGCCGGCGCCGGACGGTGCGGGCGTCGACCTCACCATGACCGAGCCGGGCACAGTGCGCCGCCAGCAGCGCGGCCGTCCACGTCGCACTCTGGTAGCCGAGCGTGCGCGGGTCCGTCGCGAGCAGGCGCCGCAACTGCCGGGTCGAGGGCGCACCATGGCGCGGCCGGCCGGGCCGCGGTTGGTCGCCCAAGTCTCGCGGATCGCGCCGCGCGAGGTAGCGGGTGACCCATCGATACACGGCTCGACGGGTGACGCGGTGCCGCCGTGCGACTTCCTCAAGACGCTCGCCGTCGGCGATCGCCAACACCGCGGCCACTCGGCGATACATGCGCCCCGACAACCGCGGCGAGAGTGCCCGGGCCAACCGACGCCGATCCGTGCGAGTGAACGCGTCATGCAGCGAAGAGAATCTGGCCATGCTCCGAGCCTAGCCCGAGCAGGCCATTTGTGACAAGACTTTTGTCTACCTACTTAGTCCCCAGTCCCCAGTAGCATCCGCACCACGTCCGCACGGCCGCCGTGCTCCGCCCAGCCTAACGCGTCGCCATTGTGCTTGCTGTCACGGATCGTGGGGTCGCCACCGGCCGCCAGCAGCGCTCCCACCACCTCGGCGTGACCCTGCCATGCGGCCAGGTGCAGCGGCGTGACGTCCGCGTCCCAGTGCGCCCAGCGCGCGTTAGGGTCCGCACCGCGGTCGAGCATCCACCGGACCGCGTGAACGTCACCGCGCTTCGCCAGCAGATGTAGTGCCCCGCCGGTGACGAGGAGCTCGGGATTGTCCCGGACGAGTCGCTCGGCGGCGGCCAGGTCGCCTAACGACAAGCTCGCGATGAGGTCCGTGACGTTGCCGTGGACACGCCGGCTCCCGCGATCCGCGCTCGTGAGCTCCGCGGCCGTCAGCTTTCGCACGGCCTCGAGCACCGGCCGATCGACGCCCGGCGACGTCGCGTACGCCATCGCGCCGTACCCATCGCCATCGGTCGCCAGCGGGTCGGCGCCAAGCTCCACCAGCAGAGCAACCATCTCGGGACGGTTCGTTCGCACCGCGAACAGGAGTGGCGTCTCGTGGTTTTCGTTGCGGCTCAGTCGGCGACTGAGCGCTGTTGGATCCGCGGCCACGATCCGACGCACTTCGTCAGCAAGCCCCATCGCGACGGCGGAGACGATGTGATGCCTCGCGCCGTGCGCGACGAGCACGTCCACGACCTCGCGATGTGCTGCGTCGTCACCACCGCCCCAACAGGTCGCCCAGCCGATGACCTCGAGCTCGTGGTCATCTCCCTCACCCACGACGTCACCGCCGGCGCCAGCGAGCCGCCGAACCACATCGACGTGCCCGGCAGCCGCCGCCCAGTGCATGGGATACGTGTTGTCGCCCTTTTCGCGCGCGTTGACATCGAGCCCGCGATCCAGCAGAAGATTCACGACGCCGAGTCGCCCGTTACGCGCCGCGGCGTGGAGCAGCGTCCACTCGTACGGCTTGTCACGGACGTAGAGCTTGTCGGGATTCGCGTCGAGCAGCTCGCCGAGCGTCGCCGTGTCGCCGTTGCGCGCCGCCTCGAAGAGTCGACCGTCCGTGGTCAGCGCATCGACGTGCGCCTTGAGCGCGCGCCAGCTCGCGAAGCCGTATCGTCTGGCAAGGTCGAACTGCGCGTCTGAGAGCTTGGCGGATGGGTTCGCGACCCGCAGTTCATCGAGCCGCCGCTTCGCCTGCTTGCGAAGCCAGTCGAGATTGGGGTTGTCCGGCAGCCCCAATTCACCGGACGCGGACCGCGTCTCGTCGGACATGTGCACCTCCATTCCTTCGAAAAGGCTGGGCCCTTTCATGACGCCCGGTGTCCGCAGGTAAGGGCGAGGAATAGAAGGCAGTTGTGAGAACGAGCCGGGGTGGGTTGAACCCTCTACGCGGACCGTCGGCCGCCCCTGCGGCGCTCACGGAACGCTATGACGAGCGCTCGAACCCGACAAGTAGGAACCATTGAGCTGGATGCGTAGCTTGCAGGCGATGTAGAGAAACCCGCGGCCGGCTCCGACTTCTCTACGAGAACGCGCCGGGGATTCCGCCGGCGCAACACCCACCAGGAGACGACCCATGCGCTACATGCTGATGATGCACGCGCCACGTGGAACCGGAGACTACGCCGTCAACGCCTGGTCGCCGGATGACCTGAAAGCCCACATTGGCTTCATGTTCGCGCTCAACAAGGAGCTCTCCGAATCCGGCGAGCTCGTGGGCGCTGAAGGCCTCGCTACACCCGGTGAAGCGAAAATCGTCCGCGCCGGGAAGAACGGCCTCCCGGCGGTCACGGACGGACCCTTCCCGGAATCGAAGGAATTCCTCGCTGGCTACTGGATCGTGGACGTCGACAAGCCCCAGCGGGCGTACGAGATCGCCGCGAAAGCGTCGTCTGCACCGGGTCCGGGCGGCACGCCGCTCATCATCCCGATCGAGGTGCGTCAGGTCATGAGCGCACCGCCGGACATGTGACCAGGCCGCCGGCGAAAGAATCCGCCGACGCCTCGCTCGGGCACCTGCTGCGCGACCTCGCGCCTCGGGTGCTCGGCGCCGTCGCACGACGGCACGAGGACTTCGCCGCGGCGGAAGACGCTGTGCAGGAAGCGCTCATCGCCGCGGCGACGCAGTGGCCGGCCGAAGGCATCCCATCGAATCCACGAGGGTGGCTGTATCAGGTCGCCGTTAGGCGCCTCACCGACGAAGTGCGACGCGACATCGCGCGCCGCCGCCGCGAGGAGGCCGTCGCCGCCGAGCACTCGGCCATCGAGACGGTGGTCCCGACCGTCTTCGGTGAGATGGGCCTCGAGGAGGATGACACGCTCACGCTGGTGTTCATGTGCTGTCATCCGTCGCTGACACCGGCCACGGCCATCGCATTGACGCTTCGCGCCGTCGGTGGCCTCACGACGGCGGAGATCGCGAGCGCGTTCCTCGTCCCTGAAGCGACGATGGCACAGCGCATCAGTCGCGCGAAGCAGACCATCAAGGCGTCGAACGTCGCGTTTCGCTTACCTAACGACTCGGAGCGAGCCGCACGCCTCGCCGCGGTGCTTCAGGTGCTGTACCTGATCTTCAACGAAGGGTACACCGCCAGCGCCGGACCTGCCCTGCACCGCACCGACCTGTCGAACGAAGCCATCCGCCTGACGCGACTCCTTCACGCGATGCTTCCCGCCGACGGCGAGGTGACGGGCCTCCTGGCACTCATGCTGCTCACCGACGCGCGCCGCGCGGCGCGGACCGGGCCTCACGGCGAGTTGATCCCTCTCGACGAGCAGGATCGCACCCTCTGGGATGGGAACCTGATCGCGGAAGGCGTGGCGCTGATCTCGAGCGTGCTGCCCCGCGGCGAGGTTGGTGCGTATCAACTGCAGGCAGCCATCGCGGCGGTACACGACGAGGCCTCTCGCGTGGAGGCCACCGACTGGCCGCAGATTCTCGCGCTGTATGGCGTGCTTCGCGAGCTCTCGGACAACCCGATGGTGAAGTTGAGCCACGCGATCGCGGCCGCGATGGTGCACGGTCCAAAAACCGGACTCGAGCTGCTGGCGGAGATCGAGAGCGACGCTCGCCTGACGGAGCACCATCGGCTCGACGCCGTGCGCGCCCATCTGCTCGACCGGGCCGGCGATCGTGAACAGGCGATCATCTACTACCGCCGCGCCGCCGAACGGACGGCGAGCATTCCGGAGCGGGATTACCTGACGCAAAAAGCTGCACGACTGATAGTCGGTAGTCGTTAGTCGTTAGCCATTGGTCTTTAGCTACCGACTATCGACTACCGACGATCGACTACCCGCTATCTCGTCACTCCATTCCAGGTCATTCCAATGCCGAGCTGCGTCGCGCCGCCCTGGCTCTTCATCACGCGCTGGAAACCGACGTTCGCGCCGACCCCGGACGTTCCGAACTGGAGGCCGACGCCGCCGCCGATCATGAACATGATCGAACCGTACGCGGTCGGCTCCTCGTCCACGTCTTCGTACGCGATGTTGTTGAGACGACCGTACGCGAGCCCGGGCGTCAGGAACGGCATGATGCGGACGGAGCCACTCTGGAGCGTGAGCCCGGCTGGCAGGCTCGCCGCGGCCGCGATCGCGGTCTCACCCTGACGTGGGGAATAACCGACGTTCGCATCGAACCCGACGACGAGGCGCCCATCACTGCCGGACGACGCCGACGCCGACTTCTTGCCGTGGGCCGGCGCGTCGTTCCCGCTCAGCGACCGGTTGGCGATCATGCTTCGCACGCTGCCGCCGATCATGATGTCGCCGGCGCAGCCGGGATCACCCTCCCACTCCGTGCCGCAGCTGGCCGAGAGGTAGCCTAACGTTGCTCCGAATCGCATGCGGCCATGGGGAACTTCGACGCCGAGCGCGTAGCTCGTGAGCGTGAGGGCGCCGCCATCCCGTGAAGCGTGTCCGAGCCGGCCGAGCAGCGACACGCCGGATTTACGGGCCAGGGAGTCTGAGACCGGCGGCAGCGGCGGCAGGCCGCCCACCGGGGTGTAGAGGAGCGCGACGTAGGCCGATTGTTCTCCGGCGCTCTGCGCGGCCGCGCGACCGGCTGCCGCGCCGATCGCCACGAGCGCAAGCATCACGCGCGCAAGTCGAATAGGTGATATGGGCAAAGCGAAAGACATGGAGTCCTCGAGGAAAGCGTGAATAGTCGGGTGAGCCGTTTCGGAGTGGCCATCAGCGCCTGAAGCTGTACGCCTTCTCCCGCTCCGATCCGGCGATGTCCATCGTCAGGCTGATCGTTCCTTTCTTGAAGCTGCCCGTCATCTCGCCGGCATCATCGAAGGCAGCAAGCTGGATTTCCTCGCCGTCGATCTCGTAGTTGCCCATGACCGACCACGTCTGCTGCGTCGTGATGTCGTCGAGTGTCACCTGCACGTCCAGGGTCATGGCCCAGCGGTCGGTGTCATCCAGATTGATCACGCCGCGCTTCACCGAGACGATTCTCTGGTTGTAGAAGCGCGTGTTCACCGGATCGAACCAGGGACCGTGGTAGACCTCCACGGGGAGCTGATTCTCGTCGATGGTGCGCAGGTTGTAGTTCCCCTCGACTGTGTTCGTCGCCGGTCCGGTGGTCTTGTCCCCGCCACCGTTCCCGCCGCACGCGATGGTCACGAACAGGGCGGTCGCCAGGAGCAGCGAGGCAACACGATGTATACGGGCAGGCCGCGCGAGAGCGGCGCGTCGTTGCGTTGTCATGGTAATCCTCTATGTCGTGCACTGTGATCTGAAGTGAATTGCCGGCGGCCGGCGCGGACGTGTGCCGCGCCGGCCGTCGCTCGTTAGGTCGTACGGTGGGCGCCGGGCCGCCACGTGACACCCAGGCGCAGTCGAATACTCTTCGTCGGGTTGACGTCGCCGTCGGCTTCCTCTCCACCGAGCTTCATGTGCGAGAACCTGCCGAAGTCGAGGTCGACGCCGCCATCAATGGCCATCGATCGCGAGAACGCGTGTTCGATCCCCGCTCCGAAGCCGAAGTAGTGGCCGCTGAGGGAGACATCCGTCGTCTCGCCGTTTTCCAGCATCGCCGTCGACGCGAGTGCGCGACCGCCGAAGCTGGCGGTGACGTACGGAATCGTAGCAGCGCCGCCTAACGGCAGGTTCGCCCGCGCACCGAGCTCCAGGTGGGCGAGCCCCCAGCTGCCGTTCGGCACGTTCGATCCGGCCGTCTTCTGCTTCGCCAGGTCGAGCCGCGTGAACGCGGCGAAGGTGCCGTTGAATTCCCAACCGAGCGTCACACCGCCGCCGCCGCCGAACGCGGTGTTGATTACATCGTCCTGGGCTTCAGCACCGGAAATCGCGAGACCCGGAATCCCGATGCTGTGCACGCCGAGCATGAACCCGGACGGGCGACTCTCCTTCGTGACTTCGGCGTTCGCCGGTACCGGGGCAGTACCATGTGCTGTCGGAGCCTGGGCAGGCGCCAGACGAGGTGCAGTGAGCGTGGCCAGCCCCGCAGCCGCGCAAATCATCAGGTGTCGCATGGTCTTCTCTTGGTATGGATCGTTAGGCGCGCATCAGTCGCGGCGCGACGCCGGCCGCCACGTCATGCCGAGGCGCAGGCGGATGGACGTCGTCCCGTTCACGGCGAGCGACGAGGACTCGCCATCGATGTCGCCGTGGCTGAAGCGGCCGAACGCGACCGCCAACCCGCCATCCACCGCCAGCGTGGGCGAGATCACGTGCTCGAGCCCTCCGCCAACGCCGAACATCCCTCCGGAGAGCCGCATGTCGTACTCGGTGCCCTCGAAGTCGTCGGTGACCCGGGCACCAAGCGCCCGCCGGCCATAGCTCGCCGTGAGGTAAGGCACCGTCGCGTCACTGCCGTACGGCAGGTTCGCCCGCGCACCGAGCTCGATATGTCTGAGCCCGAAGTTGCCGGCAAC
Source organism: Gemmatimonadaceae bacterium (assembly GCA_036274195.1). Classification (GTDB taxonomy): domain Bacteria; phylum Gemmatimonadota; class Gemmatimonadetes; order Gemmatimonadales; family Gemmatimonadaceae; genus JAJKIV01. The sequence goes on from DASUGD010000337.1 coordinate 7,208, forward strand.
GTCGCCCGACATGCCCTGCTTGGCCACGTCCACCGACGCGAACCCACTGAAGGTCCGGTTGAAGCCGTACCCCACCATCACGCCACCTCCGGGACCGAGGTCGGTCTTGAACGTCCCGTCGACGTCGTCTCCGGTGAGGCTGACACCGGGCGCGGCCATCGTGTACACACCCAGCATGAACCCCGTCCGGCGTCCATCGGGCGTGATGGGCTTCGAGCTCGCCTTCGTGGGCTTGTGCGTGCTCGAGCGCTGCGCCTCCGCTGCAGTCGCGAGCGCGAACATGGCCATCACCATGGCCACGCGCATCGCGATCCTGAAGTTCCTGTAGTCCATCGTATCCTCCTCGTTGTTCAGGTGTTCAGTTCGACCGCGAGCGCAGAGTATCGGAGGACCCTCATTTGCCCCTCACCGGATCAACTGCTTGTGGGACAATCGATTGACGCGGGTTCCGCGCGGAGTGCGGCGAGTGGTTTCGACAACGGTGACGAAGCGCTCGTGCGCCGGACGACCGGCGGCGACGGGATCGCTAGCTTTAGCCCATCCGACCTGGCCCGGCAGCCGGATCACCAGGCCTGAATCGTCCGGCACCTAACGTGGAATCGCCACATGGCCGAGCTGCGAACCACCCCCGTTCACGTCCGCGCCGCACGTCGCGACGACGTCCCGGCGATCGTCCTCCTGCTGGCCGACGACATGCTTGGCGCGGCTCGCGAGCAGCCGACCGATCCCCTGCCTCAGGCGTACTGGGATGCGTTCGACGCGATCTCGTCGTCCCAGGGCGCCAGCGAGCTGCTGGTTGCGGAAGTCAATGGTGCGGTCGTGGGCTGTCTACAGCTCACGGTCATTCCCGGACTGAGCCGGATGGGGGCGTTGCGCGGACAGATCGAGGGCGTGCGCGTGAGCTCGACGCATCGTGGCCGACGCATTGGCGAAGCGCTCGTCGAGGCTGCGGCAGACCGTGCGCGGGCGCTCGGGTGTGTGCTGGTTCAGCTGACCAGCGACAAGAGGCGCGTCGACGCGCACCGCTTCTATGAGCGCCTGGGCTTCGAATCCACACACATCGGGATGAAGCGAGCGATCGAGCCGTGAGCAGTGGCGCGCAATCCCGGGCGCGGGTGCCTGCGAAGCGGGCAGCTCAGGAATCCGTTGTCATTCCGAGCGGAGCGAGGAATCGCCGCCGTCCCGAAAGAGGGGCCTTCTACCGGGATGGTGGCGTCAACGGCAAGACCTAACGCGGATTTCGGACAGCGATTGCGCGGATGCTCGCAGATTTCCTCCGCGCGCGGCGACGGCTCCGACGGCACGGCCGGGCTCTCATCATTTTCTTGGTCAACGACCTCAGGAAGCCCTTGCGTCCGAGGTCGTCATTGCCCAATCCCCGGCTCGTCGCGAGGGGAGACGTGAGGTCCGAGGAGCGATCCGACGCCTCCGAGGCATCCGCCGCATCCGCCCTGGATGACGGGCCCTCCCGAGCGAGGGCGATCCCCTCTACCGGGACGACGGCGATTCCTCGCCTCCGCGCCTGCGGCGCTCCGCTCGGAATGACACGCTTCGTCCCGTTTCCCGTTTCCCGTGTCCCGTTTCCCGTCCCCGGCAATCTGCCGCCTACGCTGACGGCTCCTGATACAAGCCAAGCACGTTGCCACCGGGATCGCGGAATCGCGCCGTGAGCTCGCCCGGGTCCCCACCGACCGGCTGCACGATCTGCCCACCGTTCGCGACGACGGCGTCGCACGCCGCCACAACGCTGTCTACCATGATGTAGATCAGCAGCCCCGGTTGATCCGACGCCGGCCGGCCGAGTCGCCACGCACCGCTCACCTGCCCCGTCGTGTCGTCGAACGCGGTCGCGCCGTCGCCACGACGGCGGACGTTCCAGCCGAACACCTTCGCGTAGAAATCCGCCGAGCGCGCGACGTCGGTCGTCGGCATCTCGATGTAACAGACCTTCCCGTGCTTCGACGTGGGGGCCATCGCGAGTCCTGAGGCGTGTGGCGAGATAGTACCGGCGCGGTTCGGCACCGGCAACCTGTCATCCTTGACCGTTTCCAGACCTGGCGCTGACCTACACGCCTCGACTGATCGGTATCGTGGCGGCCTTCGCCCGAGCACTCCGCTCGAGGTCACGATACATCCGCTGCACCAGCGCAGTACGGAGGAAGCGACCGATGGCATTGCTCAACCGACACGCGCGCATCGCGCTTGGCGTCGCCGGCACGATGGCGCTGCTGGCCACGAAAGACGGCGCGACCGCCGCCGACCTCTCCGACCGAACCCCCTCCCCCGCCACCGGAATGCATCTCGGCGCCGTGCAGTTGCAGTCTGCCGGCGTCATGCATTTCTCTCGCGACGGAACGCTCTTCGTGGCCGACCCGCGCGGAGCGGCCATCTACGCAATCGACGTCGGCGACACCTACCGCGACACATCGCGCACTGGCGTCCAGATCACCGACGTCGACGGAAAGATCGCTGCGGCACTGGGTACCACGCGCGATCAGATCCGCATCGTCGACATGGTCGCGCACCCGACGTCGCAATCGCTGTACTTCTCGCTCACTCGTGGCAAAGGCAACGACGCGATTCCCACGCTCGTGCGCGTGACGAAAGCAGACGAAAAGGTCACGGTGCTTCCGCTCGAGAACATCCGAAACGCCCGCGCGGACATCCCTGACGCACCGACGGCCGACGCGAAGACACCGTGGGGCGACTCGAAGCGAACGTTCTCGGTCACCCATCTCGCACTGGTCGAAGGCGAGCTGTACATCGCCGGCCTCGGGAACGAGGAGTTCGCGTCCACACTCCGACGCATGCCGTATCCCTTCGTCGGGAAGGAAGCGTCGACGACGGTCGAGATGTATCACACATCGCACGATCGCTACGAGACGGCGTCGCCCATCGAGTCGTTCGTCGCGATCGACCTCGGTGGCAAGCCATCCCTCGTGGCGGGTTATGGCTGCTCGCCGATCGTCACGCTCGCCCGGGACGAGCTCGCGGCGGGCAAGCACGTGCGCGGGAAAACGGTCGCGGAGCTCGGCGGCGGCAACCGGCCGTTCGACATGATCCGCTACACGAACGCGAAAGGGAAAGAGTACATCCTCGTCGGAAACAGCAACCGGACGCTGACACGCCTCGATCCGGAGCAGCTCGCGAACGCGAAGCCCATGACATCGTCGGTGAAGCAGGCGTGGGAACCAGCGGGCGTTGGCTACCTGCCGGTGGCCATCGTGGGCGTCCTGCAGCTCGACAACTACAACGCGGACAACGTCGTGATGCTGAAGCGCGACATCGAGACGGGGTCCCTCGACGTCGTGAGCCAATCGATGCGATGGCTGTAGTCGTTTCAACAAGGTCAGAGTCGTTCGAACGAGCTCGAACGACTCTGACCTTGTTGATCTGTGCCGGCGCGGCGATCATCGCCGGATGCAGCGCAGCAAGCGCGGACGATCGTGCGGCTCCCGACATTGCGGCGGAGCCGGCTCACGCGCCGAAGTGGGTGGAGGTGCGTGGCCTCGACCGTACCGCCGCGCAACGTCTCCGGCACCTTGCGCCTGACGACTCCGTGTGGCCAAGGCTCGTTGCGGTGTACGTGGAACGAAGCGCCACGGATACGGCGTCCACGCCAGCCGTCATCGGGCGCTACGTAGTGTCCGGGAATCGCGTACGGTTCGAGCCTCGGTTCCCATTCGCGGCGGGGGTTTCCTATCGCGTGGAGGTCGATACGCCGGCGCTTCGTCGCGGACCGGAGCCGGGGGCCACGCGAGCTACCCCACTGACGTATCGGTTCGCACTGCCTTCCGTGACCCGCGACCGAACGGCACGGATCACCGGCGTCTATCCCTCGGTGGCTCGCGTTCCGAGCAACCTGCTGCGCTGGTACATCGAGGCATCGGCACCCATGGAGCCGGGTAACGCGCTGGAGCACATCCACCTCGTGGATGAGGCGGGACGCGAAGTGCCGGGGGCATTCCTGGCGCTCGATCAGGAGCTCTGGGATCCGGAGCGACGACGCCTAACGCTGCTGTTCGATCCGGGGCGCGTCAAACGCGGCGTCCGGACGAACGTCGAAGCCGGCGCGCCTCTCGTCGCGGGACGTCGGTACCGTCTCGTCATCGACGACGGATGGACGGACGGTACCGGCGCGCGGCTCGCGTCGCGATTCGAGCATGCGTTCGAGGTGGTGGAAGCGGATCGTCGGTCGCCAGAGCCCGAGGCGTGGCGTCTGACGGCTCCAGCCGCGAGCACGCGTGCGCCGCTCCAGGTCTCGTTCGGCGAGCCACTCGATCACGCGCTGGCAACCGGCATGCTGGCGCTTCTGGATCCGGACGGTGAGCGAGTGCCGGGGTCCACCACGCTCGCGGAAGGCGATAGCACGTGGACGTTCACTCCGGCATTCCCGTGGCTCGCTGGCGACTACACCCTGCGCGTGGCCGGCGCGCTGGAGGATCTGGCCGGGAACAACGTGGTGCGCGTGTTCGACGTCGATCGCCGCGTGGACAGCGCGGGCGTGGACCGTGACGTCGCCGGTACGACTCGGACGGTGCGTGTTCGGGTAAGGTGAGGTCGTGCCATTCAGGCAGCGCGCTAGGGTGGAGTTGAAAAGCGAGGGACCGCGGAACGCTTGAGAACGGCGCTTCGCGCCGCCGCAGAAGGCCGCAGAAGGGCTCCGCCTGCGGAGCCGGGCTCCTCTCGCAACGAGCCATTTTTCTCAATGAACTTCCCCGGGAGGCCAATACTGGCATCCCGAGGCAGTTCCCCTTCAAAAAGGCTCGTTGCGGGCGGGGTCAGAGGTGCCGAGCAGTTTTCTGCGGCCTTCTGCGCCGCCCGCGCCAGCGGGCGTTCTGCGCGTTCTGCGGTCCCTCGTTGTTTAACGGTGACGGCCTAGTCGCTTTGCAGCGCAACCGACGGTGAGACGCGCGACGCCCGCAGGGCCGGCACGTAGCACGCCAGCATGCTCACGACGAACAACACCGCGGTCGCCAACACGAAGCTCGCCACATCGTGCGGCGCGACGCCGTACACGAGCGTGGACAGCACTCGCACCGTCACCGAAGCGAGCACGAGACCGGTCAGCGCGCCGAGCGCGAACAGCGTCGCCCCACGGCGAAGCACCATCCCCATCACGTTTCCGCGGCCGGCACCTAACGCCATCCGAACACCGAACTCACGCGTTCGCTGACCCACGCCATAGGCGATCACGCCATATGCGCCGACGCTCGCGAGCAGGAGCGCTGCCCCCGCGAACGTGGTGAGCAGAATCGTCTGCAGCCACCGCTCGCCGAGCGATCGATCGACGACCGCGGCGAGCGTGCGCACATCGTAAACGGCCTGCTCCGGATCGACATCCCGAACGGCGGCGGCGACCGCCTTCGAGAGCGAGGCCGGGTTCCCGCGCGTCTTCACCACGAGCGCCAACCGGTTCTGCACTCGCTGCGTGTAGTTCCAGTAGACCTGCGGATCCGAGTCGTCGTCCAGCGCGGAGTGCCGGATGTGTCCGACGACACCGACGACCGTGGCCCACACGTCGCCCCCTTCGCGAATCCGACGACCGATCGGACTCGCGCCGGGCCACATCGCGCGTGCCAACCGCTCGTCGATGATGGCAACCCTCGGCGCGTCGGATTCATCGAACCGAGTGAACGACCGCCCTTCCTTGATAGGGATCTCGAGCGCTCGGAAATAGCCGGGCGACACCGTGCGCGTCAGCACGTTAGGCCATCGCGAGTGGGGCGGGGCATCTTCGATCTCGAGCCCGGCGTTCTGATTGTCACCGCCAAGTGGAAGCCGGTTGACCACCCCGACCGCGATCACGCCCGGAAGCGTCTGCACCCGATCCAGCACGCCGGTATAGAAGCCGACGATCTGGTCGTCGCGCGGGTACCTCGACTCGGGGATCGCCACCTGCACGCTCAGTACACCCTCGGGGTTGAAGCCGGGGCTCACCGCTCGCACGGCGAGAAAGCTTCGGACGAGGACCGTCGCACCAACGAGCAGGAGCAGCGTGGCAGCGATCTGCGCAACCACGAGCGCATCCCGAACGCGCCCCCGCCGCCTCGTGGCTGTGGAACCGCGCGACAGCTCGCTTAGCCCCGCGCTCACCGCGCTTCTCGCGGCGTCGAGCGCCGGCCACGCGCCGACGAGGAGGGCAATCACCATGACGACCAGCGTCGTGAAGCCGAGCACGGGGAGATCGATGCCGATGCCCTCGGTGCGGGGGAGGTCTGCCGGCAAGACCGGGACGAGCGCGCGGATCACCCAGGTCGCGGTGAGCAGACCCGCCGCGGCGCCTAACGCCAACAGCGGCACCAGCTCGGTGATCGACTGCTCGACGAGCCTGGCACGAGAGGCCCCGAGCGCCGTACGAACAGCGATCTCGCGCCGGCGGGACAGGCCACGGGCGAGTAGCAGGTTAGTGAGATTCGCGCAGCCGATGAGCAGCATCGCGCCGACGGCGCCGAGCAGCACGAAGAGCGGCTGCTCGAGCCGACCAACCATGTCCTCGAGGAGCGGTGTGATGCCGGCCTCGATCTCTTTGTTGTCGGCGTACTGACGCGCGAGATTCACCGACACGACGTGCAAGTCCGCCCGCGCCTGGTCGAGCGTGACGCCGGGCTTGAGGCGCGCCACGGCACTGTATGAGCCCCAGGACCGGTGGGTGTACTCGTCGGCCGTAACGGTGAGTGGCGTCCACAGCTCGGCCGCTCGGCTCGGATACCGAAACTCCGGCTTCATGACGCCGATGACGGTGGTCGGAACGCCGTTCAGCAGAATCGTCTTCCCGACGATCGACGCGTCCGAGCCGAAGCGTCGTACCCACAGCTGATAGCTCAGGACGGCGACGTTCTCGTGCCCGATCTCGTTTTCCTGTTCGGTGAACGTCCGCCCGATGAGCGGCTTAGCCCGCAGGATCGGAAACAGGCTCGCCCATGCGCGCACGCCGAGCAGGCGCTCCGGCTCGCCGTTCACGGTGAAGTTGAAGCTCTGGTTGTTCTTGACCAGCGCCACGTCCTCGAACACGTGATTCTGCGCACGCCAATCGCGAGCGTTCGCCGCGCTGACCGCGCCGCGACCGTCGGCGTCCTTCCAGTGCGTCCAGACGCGCACCAGCCGATCGGGCTCACTGAACGGCAGCGGCCGGAGCAGAACGCCGTAGACGACGCTGAACATCGCGGTGGTGGCGCCGATACCTAACGCGAGCGTCAGCACCGCGGCCGCGGTGAAGGTCGGCTGGGTGATGAGCGCACGAACGCCCGCGCGAAGGTTGTGATGGATGCCGCTCACGATCTCTCCGGCGCGCCGTGCGCGCTCTCGCTCGATGTCGTGCCGACGGAGCCAGCCCGCCACGCGACGTACGTCTCCGAACCGCTGCCGTGCCGCCGCAAGCGCCGCATCGCGCGGTAGCCCACGCGCCTCGTAGTCCTGCGATCGCATCGCCAGATGAAATTCGATCTCCTCGTCGACGTCAGCAGCGATGTTGGAGCGCAGAAAGCGACGGTAGCGTCGCCACATCGGTTCGTGCAGATCACCAGACACGCGTCACCTCACGCCAGGCTTGGTGCCGCGCGCAGCACGCGCGTGACCGCGCCGGAGAACTCGAGCCAACGCTCCGCTTCGGCCTTGAGGTATCGCCGACCGGCAGCGGTCAGGGCGTAGAATCGTGCGCGGCGGTTGTTCTCCGAGAGTCCCCACTGCGCGGCGATGAGACCGCGGTCCTCGAGGCGCCGCAGCGCCGGGTAGAGCGAGCCTTCCTCGACGTGCAGGACGTCGCCGGTCGTGTCCTCCACCCAGCGGGCGATGGCGTAGCCGTGAAGCTCACCGCCCAGGAGGGCCTTCAGGATGACGAGCCCGAGCGTACCCTGAAGCAGGTCGAAACGATCGTCGCCCACCGTCGCTCCCCTGTCAAGACGAGGGGAATGTCGCATCGGGAACTCTCCTTTGCAAGTCCCGCATCACGCGCCGCCACGGAAAAGATGAACCACAGAGGGTCGACCTCTGCGTCGCTGCGGTTCATTCTCTTCTCCGTGTCCTCTGTGGCCGCTGTGGTAAGAATGGCTCGTCGTGAACGGGCTGGGCCTAACGAGCGGCAGCTCGCTGCACCATCTCGAAGAGCGCGCGGCGCGCGGGCGCATCGTACAGTCTGCCGTTCGCCACGACCGCGCTCATGCGACGCGTGTTCGCGATGTCGGCCAAAGGATTCGCGTCGAGGAGCACCAGATCAGCGACCCGTCCGACGGCAACCGAGCCTAACGAATCAGTCGCCGCGAAGTAGCTGGCGGGACCCGAGGTCGCGGCGCGCAGCGCATCGAGCGGCGTGAGCCCCGCACGAACCAGCAGCGCGAGCTCGTCGTGCACGCCAAAACCCGGAGCGCTCGCCCGCAGCGGCGCGTCGGTCCCCACGAGCAGGGCGACCCTGGCAGCATACAGCGCCTTCACGAGGGCGAGACGTTTCTCGAACAGCCGCGCCCCGCCGGCGATCACCGCCGGCGAGACGTCGCGCGCCGGAGGCAACACCAGACGCCACAACGCCTGGAGCGAGTCGCCGAAGTAGTGGATCAGGGAGTCGTTAGGCACGACACTCGGGTTCACGATCTCGGTCTGGACGATGAGCGTTGGCGTGATCCAGGTGTGGTTCGCCACGAGGCGGGCGAACGTCGGGCCGAGATCCTCTCGCGAGCAGGCGCCGAGCAGGAAACGCTGGAGCCCCGACGCACCGGCGATCACGGCCGAGTCGTCACCCGCGCACGTGTTCGGAAACCCCGTCAGGTGCTCGAGGCTGCGCTGGCCGGAGTCGGACGCCTGCATCGGGGTGACCGGTGGGAAGACGTGCCCCGCGAATATCATCCCTCGACGACGTGCCTCGCGCGCCGCCGCGAAGTACGCGGCCGACGGCATCCCGTTGTGGACCTTGATGAAGTCCACGCGGAGCCCTGCGAGCGAGTCCACGCCGGCAACGGCCTGCTCGGGTGTACGCACGAGAATGTGTGGAAGCGGCACCGGCTGTCCCGCGAGATACGGACCCGACACGACCATCCGCGGGCCAGGGAGAGTCCCGGCCGCAATGTCATGCTGGAATCCGCGGAGGCGGCCGATGTCACCGTCCATGTCGCGCACGCCGGTGACGCCGTTGGCCACGTAGAGCCCGAGCAGCGCGCGCCCGCCCGGCACATCGGTGTGAACGTGCATGTCCCAGAGCCCCGGGATCAGGTACTTGCCGGTGGCATCGATGACGCGCGTCCCCGCGGGGATGCGCACGGATCGCGATGGGCCGGCGGCCTCGATGTGCGTGCCCCGAACGAGAACCGTCATGTCGGGACGGGTCGATCCTGCCGCCGGATCGATCACCGTCGCGTGCGCGATGGCAATGAGCTGAAGGGCGAGTGCGGTGACCATTTTCCATTTCGGTGAAGGTGGGTTCAGAGTCCAGGCTCTGGCCCCTGATCCTGACGCGCAGCACATTCGCTTTGCGTGTCAGCCTAACGGCAAAACCATTCCACGGAGCGCCACATGGGCCGCCTGACAATCATGATCGCCGCGACCAGCATGCTGCTGGCCGCGACCCGCGCCGAATCACAGACCCCGCGCGACTCGGTCGTCGCCGCGGTGAACGAGTTCTTTCGCGCCATGACCGCCCGCGACACCGCCGCGCTCGCCCGCGTACAGTTCGCCGACGGCATTCAGTACGCCGCAGGCGTGCAGGGAGATTCGGTCACCATCCGTCGCGGGACGTCCGAGGGGTTCGCGCAGCGGATCGCCGCGTTGAAGGAGACGTACGTCGAGCGGATGTGGGAACCGACGGTGCTCGTGCACGGCCCGCTCGCGGTCGTCTGGGCGGCGTACGACTTTCACCGCGACAAGAAGTTCTCGCACTGCGGCGTGGACGCGTTCACGCTCCTTCGCGCTCCCACCGGCTGGAAGATCGCCACGATCTCGTATACGACCGAGGCCACCGGATGTAAGCCAAGCCCACTGGGGCCGCTGCCTTGACTGGCGACCCGCGACTGGGAACGGGGAACGGGGAACGGGGAACGGGAAACGGGAAACGGCAAACGGGAAACGGGAAACGGCAAACGGGAAACGGGAAACGGGAAACGGCAAACGGGAAACGGGAAACGGCAGTCGCCCGTCGCCCGAGTGTCGATTCCCGCCCCGCTCGTTCGACGTACCAGTGAAGAGGGCGATCACCGTCATCACCCGTTAGGCATCCACCGGCAAAACACCGAAGCGAGGAGAGACCACAAATGCGGTTCATGGTCATCATCAAAGCCGACGAGAGGAGCGAGGCCGGGGAGATGCCGAGCGAACGTCTCCTCACCGAGATGGGGAAGTACAACGAGGAGCTCGTCAAGGCAGGCGTCCTCCTCGCCGGCGAAGGACTTCACCCGAGCTCCAGGGGCGCGCGCGTCAAGCTCTCCGGCTCGAAGCGCACCGTCGTCGACGGCCCATTCAGCGAGACGAAGGAGCTCGTCGCCGGATTCTGGCTCATTCAGGTGTCATCGAAGGAGGAGGCCATCGAATGGGCGAAGCGCATCCCGAACCCCGACGGGGCCGATGCGGAGGTCGAGGTCCGACAGGTCTTCGAGGCCGAGGACTTTGGCGCGGAGTTCACTCCCGAGCTGCGCGAGCAGGAACGCCGCCTCCGCACCGAGATCGCCAGCCGCTGAGGCCGGCCCAGAGGGCCACGAGTGGGCCCACCGCACTTGCACCAGACGGCAATCATGGTGTGATTGGGAGCCGTGACGGCGCCCGACACCCATCGCACCATCGACGCGGTCTGGAGAATCGAGTCCGCGAAGCTGATTGCCGGCCTCACCCGTATCGTCCGCGACGTCGGGTTGGCCGAGGACCTCGCACAGGACGCCCTGCTCGCGGCACTCGAGCAGTGGCCGAAATCCGGCGTGCCAGATAACCCGGGCGCGTGGCTCATGGCCATCGGCAAGCGCCGGGCGATCGACGTCATGCGACGCGGACCCATGATGGACCGCAAGCACGCCGAGATCGGCCACGAGCTCGAGTCCAAACAGGAGAGCCCCGAGCCCCAGCTCGCCGAGGCGCTCGACGACCATGTCGGCGACGACCTGCTCCGGCTCGTGTTCATAGCGTGCCACCCAATCCTGTCCACCGAATCCCGCGTCGCCCTCACCCTCCGCCTCCTGGGCGGACTCACCACCGACGAGATCGCCCGCGCGTTTCTCGTCCCGGAAGCCACGATCGCGCAGCGGATCGTTCGAGCGAAGCGCACGCTCTCCGACAAGAAGGTGCCGTTCGAGGTGCCGCGGGGCGACGAGCTCGCGGCGCGTGTCTCGTCGGTCCTCGAGGTCCTCTACCTCATCTTCAACGAAGGCTATTCCGCCACCTCGGGCGAGGACTGGGTGCGCCCGAACCTGTGCCAGGAGGCGCTGCGGCTCGGGCGCATCGTGGCCGAGCTGGCGCCTAACGAGCCGGAGGTGCACGGGCTGGTGGCGCTGATGGAGATCCAGGCGTCCCGCCTGCGGGCGCGCGTGGGGCCATCGGGCGAGCCGATCGTCCTGCTCGACCAGAACCGCGCGAAGTGGGACCGGGTACTCATCCAGCGCGGCCTCGCCGCTCTCCAACGCGCCGAGTCGCTCGGCGGATCGCGCGGGCCGTTCGCCCTGCAGGCGGCGATCGCCGCGTGTCACGCACGGGCGCGAACAGCCGAGGAGACCGACTGGGTGCGGATCGCGAGCCTGTATCAGGCCCTCGCCCAGGTGACGCCGTCGCCGATCGTCGAGCTCAATCGTGCCGTCGCGATCTCGATGGCGTACGGGCCGGCGGAAGGCCTCAAGCTCGTCGACACACTGACATCCGAACCGTCGCTCGCGCAGTATCATCTATTGCCGAGCGTGCGCGGGGACTTCCTGAGAAAGCTGGGCCGATTCGAGGAAGCGCGCCTGGAGCTCGAGCGCGCGGCATCGCTCACGCGGAACGCGCGAGAGCGAGACCTGCTGCTCGAGCGCGCCCGCGCGTGCGCGGAGCAATACCGATCGGCCGTCTAGCGTCAGGCACCGCTGCACGGGTGGCGGGTACCCGTGGAGGTGGCATGGGTCGGAAGGCAGCGTGGATCGTCGCGATACTGTTGCTGCTGAACACGGGGCTGGTGGGTTTCTACAACGGCGTGAGGGAGTTCTCCGAAGCGCACACGCCGCTGCAGAAGTCGGTGACCGCCGGCGTGTTCATCTATGGCATCTTCGGGCTGTCCGCCGCCGTCGCGCTCTTCGTGCGTCACCGCTGGTCTGTGCCGCTGTCGGCCGTGTGGGCGGTGGTCGTGACTTACGTGGCGTCCACCGCAGCGCTCGCATACGAAGGTGAGGAGGCGACGATCGGCGCCGCGATCACCGCCGGCGTTGGCGCAGGGCTGATCGGCGTGTTCGTGGTGTGGTGCGCGCGTGTCGTCACTCGCCCGACGATCGTGCCGGACCGGCCGTCCGGGGACGTGCGTTAGGCGTTTGTTCGAGGGATGGGGGCTGAGGGATGGGGGATGAGGGTTCCGCTGTTATCCCTCGTCCCTCGTCCCTCGTCCCTCGTCCCTCGTCCCTCGTCCCTCATCCCTCATCCCTCATCCCCCATCCCTCATCCCCCATCATGTCGGCCACCGTTCGGATCCTCGGCCACGATGAAGCCGCCGTCCTCGACAACGTCGCCGACGACGTGTTCGACCACGCCATCCACCCCCGATGGTGCGCGGAGTTCTTCGCGGACCCACGCCATCACCTCGCCGTTGCGCTCGACGGTGATCGCGTCGTCGGCATGGCATCCGGCGTTCACTACGTTCACCCCGACAAGGCGCCAGAGCTCTGGATCAACGAGGTTGGCGTCGCGCCGACGCACCACAACCAGGGAATAGGGCGGCGCCTCGTCGCGACGCTCGTCGCGCACGGCGAAAGCATCGGCTGTGACGAGGCGTGGGTTCTGACGAGCCCCGGCAACGAGCCCGCGAAGCGCATGTACCGCGCTGCCGGTGCCATCCCGCGGGAAGAGCTCAACCTCATGTTCACGTACCGGATGCGCCCGAGCCAGCCCGATGCCTGACGCCGACGTTATCGTCGTCGGTGCGGGGCTGGCCGGTCTCGTCGCGGCGGCGGAGATCGCCGAGGCCGGACGCCGAGTGATCGTGGTCGAGCAGGAGCCGGAGCAGTCGTTAGGTGGCCAGGCATTCTGGTCGCTAGGCGGGCTCTTTCTCGTGAATTCCGCGGAACAGCGCCGGCTCGGCATCCGCGACTCGTACGACCTCGCCCTGCGGGACTGGATGACCTCCGCCGGCTTCGATCGCGACGAGGATCACTGGCCGCGACGCTGGGCGGAGGCGTACGTCGCCTGGGCGTCCGGCGAGAAGCGCGCCTGGCTCCGCGCGCAGGGCATTCGGATCTTCCCGATCGTCGGCTGGGCCGAGCGAGGGCAGAACTCGGTGCCGCGCTTTCACATCACGTGGGGGACGGGGCCCGGCGTGCTCGAGCCGTTCGTACGGCGCGTGAGATCGGCGGAAGCGCGTGGCCTCGTATCGTTCCGGTTTCGGCATCGCGTGAACGAGCTCACACTCACCGCCGGTGTAGTCGACGGCGTGCGTGGGGATGTCCTCGAGCCCAGCACGAGCCTTCGGGGACAGGCGAGCTCCCGCAACATCGTCGGTGAATTCGCGTTCAGCGGCGATGCGGTCGTCGTCACGTCCGGCGGCATTGGCGGCAATCACGACCTCGTGCGCCGCACCTGGCCGGCTCGCCTCGGGAGCCCGCCCGGACAGATGCTCTCGGGGGTTCCGGAGCACGTCGACGGCCGCATGCTCGCGATCTCGCAGCAGGCGGGCGCGCGGCTCATCAACAGTGACCGGATGTGGCATTACGTGGAGGGCGTCGGCAACTGGAGTCCAATCTGGAGCCATCACGGCATTCGGATTCTTCCGGGCCCGTCCTCCATCTGGCTCGACGCAATCGGGAATCGACTCCCTGCTCCGCTCTTCCCGGGCTTCGACACGCTTGGCACGCTGGCTCACCTGCGGCAGACCGGCTACGACCACTCGTGGTTCGTGCTCACCCAGCGCATCATCGCCAGGGAGTTCGCGCTCTCGGGGTCGGAGCAGAACCCGGACCTAACGAGTCGCAGCTGGCGGCAGGTGCTGGGCCGGGCTCGGGGTGGGAACGCTCCGGCGCCGGTGGAGGCGTTCAAGCGTGATGGCGAGGACTTCATCGTCGAGCGTACGCTCGAGGCCCTCGTTCGACGCATGAATGACCTCGTTGGCCAGCCGTTGCTCGATGTGGCACGGGTGCGCTCGGTGATCGAGGCGCGCGACCGCGAGGTGTCGACGGAAGACACGAAGGACGCGCAAGTCGCCGCGCTGCGGAGCGCGCGACGCTACATCGGCGACCGCCTCATTCGCACCGCGAAGCCGCACGGGATCCTCGACCCGGGCGCCGGGCCGCTCATTGCGGTGAGGCTGCGCGTGCTGACGAGGAAGACGCTGGGCGGGATCGAAACCGATCTGGCCGGCCGAGCGCTGGGGGTGAGCGGCCAGCCGATTCCGGGGTTGTACGCGGCGGGGGAGGCAGCCGGGTTCGGCGGCGGCGGAATGCACGGGTACCGCGCGCTCGAGGGAACATTCCTCGGCGGCTGTCTGTTCTCGGGGCGAGCCATCGGTCGAGCACTGGGCTGAAAATAACGGCAAACGGCGCAAGCCGAAGGGCGCAGGCCGAAGGGCGCTGAATTCCGAAGGGCGCGAAATCCCGAAGAGCGCCAAATCCCGAAGAGCGCCAAATCCCGAAGAGCGCGAAATCCCGAAGAGCGCCAAATCCCGAAAGGCGGAACCCCTAAGGGCGAACAGAGCGCGCGCCGTTGTCGCCGTTGGGTGTTCCGCTCTTCGGGATTTCGCGCCTTTCGGGATTCCGCGTAGTTCGGGATTTCGCGGCCCTTCGGAATTCAGCGCCCTTTATCAGTTCGCGCCTTTAGTTGTGCGCCGCTCG
>DASUGD010000338.1:0-7438 GCA_036274195.1 Gemmatimonadaceae bacterium
GACGTTCGCCAAGAACTGGCAGATGGGCGCGCTGTTCGAGTTCAAGGGCGGGAACTACACCTACTGGTGCCTCATCTGCGGCTTCCGCAACGCGTCGCCGGTTGGCACGAACTCGAGGCTGTTCCAGAATATCAACGCGACGCTGCTCAACCCGGCGAGCACGCCGGAGCAGCGGTTGCAGGCGGCGAAGGATTGGGTCTACAAGGCCGCGTCGCTCACTCCGTATCAGGGTCTGAACGAGGTCTCCGACGGCGACTTCCTGCGATTCCGCGAGCTGCAGATCACGTACAACGCGCCGCGAACCATCGCCGGGAAGGTGGGTGCGCGAAGCATGGCGTTCACACTCAGCGGCAGAAACCTGGCGCTGTGGACGAAGTACCAGGGCGTCGATCCGGAAGTCTCGTACACCGGGCAGGGAGGACAGACCGGCGTCAACGAGAACTTCGTCGAATCGATCGACGCATTCGGCTTCCCGGTTGCTCGCCGGATCGGCTTCTCGGTCCGCCTTGGCTTCTAAACGGAGACGACACGAATGATGCACACTAGCGAAAGCTTTGCGCACGTCGTCGGCCGGAAGTCGAGGCAGACGATCGTGCTTGGCATTGCCGCGGTAGCGCTCGCGGGATGCAAGGGCATGCTGGAGGTCGACAACCCGAACAACGTCAGCTCCGACGCGCTCGATCAACCGACGGCGGCGCCGGCCATCCTGAACGGCGCGATCAACACGGGAGCCAACGCGCTCTCGTCGCTGCTCAACGCGTACACGATCATCTCGGACGAGTCCTTCCAGACGGGCTCGCGCGACGACTACCGGTTGCTCGACACCGGTGGCATCGAGATCAACACGAACGAGTACCTGCAGGCATCGTACCTGGTCGCGATGAAAGCGCGCTGGATGGCGGAGCAGGCGATCGCCAAGCTCACCAAGTTCGACCAGGACGGTGTGCTGCCTAACAAGCAGCTGCTGGCGCAGTCGTACCTGATGGGCGCCGTCATCTACGACGAGCTCGCCAACATGTTCGACGACGTCGCGATCTCCGATCGCATCACCGCGGGACCGAATCTCGGCGAACAGAACATGGTGCAGCTGTACGACTCGGCGTTGAAGTGGCTGGACGCCGCCGACGCGATCGCCGTCGGCGACAACAAGACCAACGTCGTCGCCATGCGTGCCCGCGTGCGGTTCGACAGGGCGGTGTGGCAGAAGCTCAACCCGCCGGGGACCACGCCGGCGGATCCGCTCGTGAACGACGCCGGGGCGACTGCGGACGCGACGGCGGCCCTCGGCCTGATGACCGGCGACTATCGATTCGACCTGTTGGTGGACAACACCAACTCGGGCGACGACGCCAGCGGCGGCATCGGGTTCGAGATGAACTCGCGCGTCGAGTACACGCCCGATACGGCAGCCTTCGTGACCATCGACCTGACGAACAAGAAGCCCACGTCGATCATCGCGAAGGATCCCGTCACGGGTGCGGCGGACCTGGCGGCCGCGAAGAACATCGGACGCGTCATCGCGGCCGACGACATCAACCATCCACCCATGACGGTCGTATCGAAGCGCGAGATGTATCTGATTCTCGCCGAGGCGGCGCTCGCGGCGGGTGACAACGCCGGCTTCGATACCAACATCAACCTCTTGCGCGCCATGGATGGCATGGCGGCGTACACAGGGTCCGGCCCAACGCGGCTGCAGCTGCTCCAGTGGTCGCGTCGCGTCAACCTCGTGTTCCAGGGACGGCGACTCAACGACATGTATCGATTCGGCGTGACGGATCCGCGCTGGGTCAGCACGTCGGTCGTGATCCGGAAGCCGGGCTGCGAGCTCCCGATCCCGCTCATCGAGCGTGAGTCGAACGACAAGATCACCGGCGATCCCGTGTGCCAGTAACTGGCTCCGAGTGACCCAGAAAAAGGGCGACCCGCGCGGGTCGCCCTTTTTCTTGCTCGATCATCGATCGATCACGGGTTGGGTGACGGCTTACCGCCGACCGTACCGCTGGCCTGGCCTGTTGCCTTCGCAATCCCCACCACGATACCAACCGATGCGGCCGCGAGGGCAGCCGACGCCGCCACGGTTCGACCCCGCGCCAGCTCTCGCCTCTTGACCTGCCCAATCTCAGCCGACGACAGCGTGATGGACTCGCCGTTCCAGTTTGCCACGGAGCTCTCGCCTCGTCGCCGGACGCTTTCCAGGGCGAGCGTCAGAGACGATGCCGACGCGTCGGTGATGCTGCCTTCCACCACGACGACGTTCGGGCCGATCTTCGGCGCCAGGTTGGTCATGCCAAGGGCGGAGAGCTCCACCGACACCGGCGTCGCGGGCGCCAGCTCGGCGTGATCTGCCGGGACATACTTGAAGCAACCCGCCAGGACGACAGGCAATACCGCGACAGGCTTCCACACGGACTTGGCGATCACAGGACCTCGGTGGCGGACGGAGCGGAGAATATACCTCCATTCAGATAAAACACGGACCACCGGACCTCAAGGGCTCTCGGTTCGTCCCTACCGCTCCAGCGCCTCCAGGCGGGCCTGGGCGACCCGGATCGGCCAGAACGTCGCCGTTAGGCAGACACCGGCCGCCAGCCCGAACCCCAGCACCAGCTCGACGAGCGGCGGGGATGCTGCTCCGCCGAACGAAACCGCCGAGAGATAGCTGTACACCGGCCGCGCCTCGAGCACGATCACGGCACCAATGACGCCCACCGCGCTCATCATGTAGAGCAGGCCGCCGAACGATGTCGGAATCTGCGCGGCGTTCTCCGTCTCGAAGCGCGGAAAGATCGTTCCGAAGCCGACGGCCAGGCCGGCGAGCGCGAACGTCATGAGCGTGATCGTGAACACCGAGACCGCGAACATGAACGGGCTCACGTGCAGGAGGCTGTTGGTGACCCCCACGATGGCGAGCGCCAGCACGAGCAGCGGGAGCGTGCCGACCCAGAACTTCGACCAGAGCAGCTCGCGCACAGACAGCGGGCTCGCGCGGAGCAGCCACCAGGTTCGACCTTCCAGACTGACGCCGGGGAAAACGAAGCGCGCCGCGACGGACGCGAGAACGAACCCGGCGAGCGCGAGGTTGAGGAACGGAACCAGGTTCACGATGAAGAAGGTGATCCCGTCGCCGGTGAGCGGAAGGAACTTGATGTTGAAGACATAGACGACCACCAGCACCGCGAGCAGGATGAGCTGTGACCACTGGGTCGTGTCGCGGAAGAAAACGCGGACTTCCTTCAGCACCAGCTCGCGTCGCACCACACCGAGCGGCGCGAGCATCCACCGCGCAGTCCGACCGGTCCAGCCCTCGCGCGCCCAGCGCTCACCGCTCTCCTGCGCTTTCGTGAAACCACGGGCGTAGAGCCACCGGTGGAGCAGGGCGCCGAGCACCACCGCCGCCGCGGCGGTCGACCACAGCAGATAGAGCGGCAGGAGATCGAGCGAACCGGTGAGCCAACCCATGATGGTCCGGCTCAACCACTCGCTCGGCAGGAGCGGGGATGTCGGTGTTCGAAGAACCGAAATGAACTCCACCAGCGAGCGAAATCCTTCCGGCCGCGCGAGCTTTTCGGGGCGGACGAGGCGGAACAGCACGACGAGGCCGGCGGCCGCGAGCACGGCGATGACACTCAGAATGTCCCGCGTACGCCGGGCCGGGAACGCGTTCACCAGCACCAGGGTGATGGCAGTGCCTAACGCCGCCGGAATGATCAGAAAGGGCAGGAACGTCAACACTGCGAGCGCAATGAACCCTGGACCGCCGTCGTAGACCGTCCCGAAGGCCGTCAGCATCGGGACCGCCATCAGCACGACCATCCAGCTCGAGTTCGAGCCTGTCTCGAGCAGCTTCGCGATGTAGACCGACAGCCAGTCCACCGGCGCCGACGCCAGCAGGTCGAGGTCCCGCGCTAGGAAGAAGCTCGAGAGCGCCGTGATGACGTTCGAGAGCAGCAGAATCGAGAAGAACGATACGAGGATCAGGCCAAGCAGCTTGCCGGCGAGCAGCGGGCCGATCTCGGGAACCCCACGGAAATATTCGAGGAGGCGATGCAGCAGGCCGAAGGCGAACGCCCAGAAGATCGTTCCGATCGTGAGCAGGACCGCCATTCGTGCCGCCCTGCCGCGCTCCTTCTTGCGCGCGCGAGCCCGCGCCGTCAGCCACTTTGGCGCGAGCAGCGTGCGCAGCTCGTCAAGCATCCAGCACCTCGACGAGCTCCCGGGCGAGCCCCTCGCCCGTGAGGCGCAAGAAAATGTCCTCGAGACCGGAGACGCCCGATTCGGCCGACGCGCGAAGGTCGTCCATCGTGCCACAGGCACGGATGGCACCGCGCTGAATGATCGCGATGCGGTCGCAGAGCGTCTGGGCCACCTCGAGCGTATGCGTGGACATCATGATCGTGTGCCCACGTCGCGTGTACTCGCGGAACAGGTCCTTGAGCGTACGAGCCGCTTTCGGGTCGAGACCGACCATCGGCTCGTCGACGACGATGACTTCCGGCTTGTGCACGAATGCGCTGGAGATGATGAGCTTCTGGCGCATGCCGTGGCTGTAACTCTCCACCAGCTCGTCACGCCACTCCTCGAGGTCGAACAGCGCCAGCAGCTCGCGACCGCGACGTTCGACCTCGGCACCGGTCTGGCCGTACAGCCCCGCGACAAAGCGCAGAAACTCGACGCCCGTGAGCTTCTCGTAGATGAACGGGCGGTCGGGGATGAATCCGAGCTTCTGCTTCGCGGTGACCGGGTCGGCGGCGAGGTCGATGTTGGCGATGCGGACGCTCCCGGACGACGGTCGCAGGATCCCCGCGATCATGCGAAGCGTCGTGGTCTTGCCGGCCCCGTTAGGCCCGAGGAAGCCGAACAGCTCGCCCCGAGGCACGTCGAGGTCGACGGCGTTCACCGCCGTGAAGGATCCGTAACGCTTGGTCAGCGAACGCAGCTCGATCATTGGCCCGAGGCTATTCGGCGGTCAGCACGTCGATCCGGAGCGTTCCCATGAGCCGGAGCAGCTCCGCCTGGCGATCCAGGCCTCCATAGACGAACCGCAGGTGGGACGCGTCAGCCGGGAACTGGCCGAAGGTGGGGTCGACCGCGACCCATTTCCCGACAAAGACTTCCGGCCACGCGTGGTAGTAGAACTTCGTTCCCACGAGGGCGAGTCCGGCCGCCGCCCGCGCCGGTATTCCCGCCGCGCGAGAGAGCGCGATGAACAGCTGCGTGTGCTCGTTGCAGTCGCCCTCACGCGAATCGAGCACCTGTATGGCACTCGGTATCGTGACCGAGATGGACTTCTTCAGCGAGTCGTGGACCCACTGACTGATGCGACGTGCGGCGACGATCGGATCGCGCGTGTCTCCACGGATGCGACGGGCGAGCTGCACGATCGCGGGCGCGCCACTCTGCACGAGCGGTTCGGGCGACAGCTCGTGTCGGAACGACATCCGCATTGCGAGCGCCATGGGCATGGTGTAGGTGGCTCCGCCGGGCGTGCTGTCTTCCCGCGTGACGATCAGCGTGTCACCGCGCAGGGCCTGGCGCCCGCCATCGAGTGAGAACCCGGCCAGATCTGCAGCCCGGAGCCGAACGCGCAGTCGCGACGTTGGCTTGCTCCCCATCGCCGCCGACGCCGCGATGGCGGTCGTCTCGAGTATGTCCCGGTTCGACGAGACGGTTCGCGCGCGCATGCCGCCGTCGATACGCCAGTTCTCGAATGCCAGCTCGTACGCCGTGCGCTGGAGCACGAAGCCTAACGCGTGCTGCAGCTCCACCACGCGCCCCTGTTCGTCGATCCACGCGCGGATGCCGGCCGGACCATCGGTCGCGACCCGCCACGCGCGAATCGAGTCGCGGTGCGCGGTCAGCCAGCGCCGCTGTGCGTCGTCGAACCGCGCGCTGTCGGCAACGACGAACGATGACTCGGCCTCGACACGCACGGTCAGCGGCGCCGGCGCCATCGCGATCGGGTCGAAGCTGGACAGTGTGTACGTGCGGCCAGCTCGGGGCTGCTCGCCAAGCGCGATCGCGATCGGAATCATCGTCGGCAGCACGACCGCGCCGGCGAGCCTGACGTGTTGCGTGTCGGCCGCCGTCTCATCGTGGGCGACCACGACCTGCAGCGCCGAGTCGCCAACAGTCCGCCCGCTCACGGCGATCGGCGCGCCATCGGCTTCGAACGAGAGCTGGAAGTCGGTCAACGCCAGTGTGCGGGTCAGCCGGACGTCCGACGTCGCCGTCGCGCGGTGCTCCGTTCCACCGACGGGAAGGTCCGCCGTCAGGTAGTCCCGTATCGCGATGCCGCCGCGCGTGGTGTCGATCGTGGACGACGCGAACCCGATCTGGTGTCCATCCTTTTCCACGCGGTAATACGCCGCGCCCGGGGAGACCCGCAGCGCGGCCTCCGCCATGCGCTGGGCAGGAGCGTCGCGCCGCTCCCGATTCACGAACATCACGAGACCTGCGGCCCACGCGACCAGCACCGCCAGCGCGACCGCGCCTCGGCGCCTCACGAGGCGATCCCGCCGACGAATCGTTCAAACACCGATTGCTCGAGCTCCGTCTCGACGACGATGGTGATCGTCGTTGGCCGGTTCGCGGCCTGCCAGTGCCGTCGGATGGCGTCGCCGAGCACGTCCGCCGCGTCCTCGAAGTCGAGATTGCCAACGCCGAGCCCAAACGGCGTGATCGCGAGGTGCTCGATACCCCAGTCGGCTGCTCGCTGCAGCGCACTGCTCAGTGCCTGCTGCACCTTCGTTCGCGAGACGGGCTCATTGTCGCTCGACACGACGCCGTGAATGAGAAGCTCGACCCCAAGGGAGCCCGCGGGCGTCACGACCGCGGAACCGACCGCGAGTGGCTCGTTGACTCGGAGCTGTCGAGCGAGTCCCTCGCCGCCCGCGATCTCGAGGCGACGCATCAGTGGCGTCGTCGCGCGGAGCTCGGCGTCGACCGGACGAGCGATGGCGTCCGCTTCGACGAAGGCGAGATCGTCGGTGCGTACTTCGATCACAGCAGGCGGGCTCAGGAAATGGCGAGCGACGTCTCGCTGTTGATCCAGCTCAGATACTTCTCGAGACCGGCGTGGACGGGCATCGCGAGGAGCTCGGGGACCTTGTAAGGGTGCAGCTCGTCGAACGCCACGCGGAGAGAGTCCATCGCTGCCGAACGCGTCTTGAGGAGGATCACGACCTCGCGCTCGTCCGCGATCTTGTCTTCCCAGCGGTACAACGACCGTGCGCCCGGCAGCAGCGTACCGCACGCGATCACGCGGCGCTCGAGAAGCGCCCTCACGAGCGCGATCCCCTCGTTCTCATTGGCGACGGTCGTGAGCACGACCATGGCGTCGGTGTGCGGCATACGCGAGTCGGGGTTCATCGGCGGTGGTCCATCGCGGTTGGCGGCAATCTGCTATCCGCGAAGGACTAATGACTTGTCCTGCTCC
>DASUGD010000339.1:0-18441 GCA_036274195.1 Gemmatimonadaceae bacterium
TGGTGCTTCAACGCCGTCACGCGCGAAGAGGGGCACGGCAGCGCCGTGCTCGTTCGCGCGCTCGAGCCGGTCCGCGGCGTGGAGCTCATGCGGCGACGGCGGGGGAACGTCCGGCGGGACGTCGATCTGACGAACGGTCCCGGCAAGCTCTGTCAAGCGTTAGGCATAGATGGCGCGCTGGACGGAGCGCGGCTCGATCGCGGTCCGCTCCGCATCGTGGCCGGCGAGCCTGTTCCCGACGCGGAGGTCGACGTCACCGCACGCGTCGGGATCACCAAAGCGGCCGACTGGCCGCTGCGATGGGTCGTCAGGGGAAATCCCTATGTGTCGTTAGGCCGTCCCGGCCTCGCCAAACCCGGACGCCGGGCACGCCGTTGATGCAAGAGAGGGCCGCGCATTCGCGCGGCCCTCTCGGCATTCGATCCCCGGTTCGCTGTTCCCGATTCCCTGTGCCGACAGCCTAGTGGAGCTTCTCGATGGCGTCCGTGAGGTTGTAGCGAAGCCCCGCCTCGATCATGTACGTCGTCGGCTTGCCGTTGATGAGGAACCGGTTCTTCGTTGGCATCGCGGACGCCTGCACGAACACCGCCGAGCGATTGAAGTCATACTGGCCGCCGAGTGTGAACACGGGCGCCGTGCGGCTGCTCGCGTCGTTCACCATCGTGAGGACCGAGTCCTGCGACGCCGGGCTCACGAACGTGCCTTCCGGCTGTGCGTCACGAATCGAGATCAACGCAAACCCGAGGCCCGCGTACGGGCGGAACGAACCGTACTGCTTCGGGAAGGCGAACAGTTGCGCGTTATAGCGACGGGAATCCTTGATGTCGACGATCCGAACCGACCCGACGCTGGTGGGGTCGTAGACCGCCCCCTGCGTCTCGAAGAACGACTGTTCGACCGACACGTACATCGCGACTCGCGAGTGCGTGATCATCCACTCGCCACCGGCCGTCGGCGCGTTGATGTTTTCGGCGATGGCTCCGAACATGGAAACGCCTCCCTTGGCGCCCCAGTACCATGAGTTGGTAAAGGAACGAACATTCTGGGGGGCAGCCTGCGCGGCGGCCATGGCCGGGAGCAGAGCGGCACTGGCCAGTCCTGCAGTCAACGTCCGAATCGATCGCATAGCTCAGCCTCAGATGACGCGCGTGGAAGTCAGCGCCCGAAAGGTGGCGCGGAGTGCCGGGGATCACATATGCGCGGACCGTGCGGTCGGCGCCGACACGCGAATTCATGTCAGAGACGAGAACCGCATCGCTCACGTCACGCGCGGACCGTTGTGATGTACGATACACGCCAATCGTTAGGAATGCCGCATCACTCCGTTGCCGCAGCAAGCGTTTCCTTGGAACTGCAATGAACCGGATCAGGCGAAAACTGCCGGATCCAAGTGTGGACGCAGCCGAGCCTTCGCAACGAGCCGGGAGGGGGAAATGGAACAGCCTCGGGACGCGCGCGCGTCCCGAGGCTGTTCACAAAGACTCCGGCTCGTGCGGCGACCGAAGTGTCCCGTTAGGCAGTATCCGGCAGCTTCCGCGGAGTCCGCTTCATGGCAGTTCCGAAAAAGTCTTGCCAGGAAAGCGGACCAGGATCCGCCAGGAGCCGGATCCGCTAGATGATACCCAGCTTTCGCCCGACTTTCTTGAACGCCTCCACCGCCTCGTCCAGATCCGCCTTCGTGTGCGCCGCCGAGAGCTGGCACCGCACACGGGCCTGCCCCTGAGGCACCACCGGGTACCCGAACCCCGTCACGAACACATGCTCGTCCAGCAGCATGTTGCTCATCTGAATCGCGAGCGCCGTCTCGCCAACGATGATCGGCACGATCGGCGTCTCCCCCGCGAGCGGCTTGAACCCCGCCTCTGTGATCGCGTCCCGGAAGTACCGCGTGTTCTCGCGCAGAATCGCCACGCGACCCGGATGCTTCTCGACGAACTCGATCGCGGCGAGCGCGCTGCACGCGACCGTCGGCGGCAGCGCGTTCGAGAATAGCTGCGGGCGCGACCGCTGCGTTAGCATGTCGCACACCCCCGCGGATCCCGCCACGAAACCGCCTGCCGCACCGCCCAGCGCCTTGCCCAGCGTCGACGTGATGATGTCGACCTCGCCCAGCAGTCCGTAATGCTCCGCCGTCCCCCGACCGGTCTCGCCGAGCACGCCGGTTGCGTGCGAGTCATCGACCGCCAGCACGGCGTTGTAGCGCCGCGCGATGTCGATGAGGTCGGGAAGCTTCGCGATGGCGCCCTCCATCGAGAACACGCCGTCGGTCCAGATGAGACGACGCTTCGCCCCTTTGGCCTGCTCGAGCTTGGACACGAGATCGTCGAGGTCGCCGTGCCTGTACACGGCGCTCGTGCACTTCACGATCGACTTGGCCAGGCGGATGGAGTCGATGATCGACGCATGGTTGAGGGCGTCCGAGACGACGAAGTCGCCCTCCTCCAGGATCGTCGACGTCAGCGCCTCGTTCGCGTTCCACGCGGCCACGAACGTGAGCGAGGACTCCGTGCCGACGAACCTCGCGATCGCTTCCTCGAGATCGCGATGGATCGTGAACGTGCCGCAGATGAAACGGACGCTCGCCGTGCCGGCGCCGAAGCGCCGCAGCCCGCGAATGCCCGCGTCGATCACGCTGGGCTCGTCGCAGAGCCCGAGATAGTTGTTGGACGACAGGATCAGGACCTCGCCGCGTCCCTCCATCTGCACGCGGGCGGACTGCGGCGAGTCGAGGTAGTTGAGCTGCTTGTAGACACGATCGGTCTTGAGCTGCTCGATTCTGGAGTCGAGCTCGGAGACGAATGCGGTGTTGAGCGACATGAGAGGATCCGGGTCCTTCGCGCGAGCCGCGTTAGGCGATCTCGAAGATCACCTTGCCGGCTTCGCCCGACTTGATGACGTGCATGGCCTCGTCGGCCTGCTCGAGCGGAAAGCGATGCGTGATGACCGGGGTCGGGTCGAACTCGCCCGACCGAAGGAACCGCGTCATCTGGTGCCAGGTGTCGTACATGCGCCTGCCAACGACACCGTAGATCGTGATCCCTTTGAAAATGACTTCCGTGGCGAAGTTCACCTCCATCGGCTTCGCCGGAATGCCGAGCATCTGCACTCGGCCGCCGACGCGGACCAGCGCGAACGCCTGGTGAATCGCAGACGGAACGCCCGACATCTCGAGCACCACGTCGACGCCGAGACCGTCCGTTACCGCCTTCACCGCCGCTTCGGCCTCGCCCGGGTGGACCACATCGTGCGCCCCCATGCGCCGGGCCAGATCCAGACGACGATCGTTCACGTCCGATGCAATGATGCGGGAAGCGCCCGCCGCTTTGCAGATCCCCACCGCAAAGATGCCGATCGGGCCGCAGCCGGTCACGAGCACCGTCGAGCCCGGAATGTCAGCCGTCAGCGCCGTGTGGAATGCGTTCCCCATCGGGTCGTGAATGCCGCCAATGTCGTACGACACGTTGTCATCGAGATGCCAGACGTTCGTTGCCGGCATCGCGATGTACTCGGCGAAACATCCGTCACGATCCACGCCAATGATGCGTGTGAACGGACACACATGCGCGTTGCCGGTGCGACAGAGCAGACACCGTCCATCGACGATGTGTCCCTCCGCAGTCACGCGATCGCCTTCTCGGACGTCCGTCACGAGCTTGCCGACCTCCACGACGTCACCAGCAAACTCATGGCCAACGACGATCGGCGGCTTCACGCGCCCGCGAGCCCAATCGTCCCACTCGTAAATGTGAACGTCGGTGCCGCACACGCCGGCGCGCCGTACCTTGATCAATACCTCATCATCGCGAATTGTGGGGACCGGAACGTTCTTGAGCACGAAGCCGGGACCTGCGGCCTCCTTCACGAGCGCTTTCATCGGGTACGGACTTTGGGAGGGACGAAGACGAACGATGGCTGGAGACTAACGCGACGCCGGTGCACGGCTCGCGCGTTCATCAGCAGGGATGGCGACGCGAAAAGTTGGCGGGTTCCCGGCAGCGAGGGAAGCCGACGCGCGTCACGTGATCGTTTGAATCTGGCCGCCGTCAACTTGAATGGCCGTTCCGGTCACGAAGCTGGCTCGCTCCGACGCGAGGAACGCGACGACCGCGGCCATCTCGCTCGGATCCCCGGACCGTCCGACCGGGATACCGCTCGCGCGCGTCGCGAGCAGCTCCTCCACGGGTCGATGCTCGCGCTCTGCCCGCATGCGCGCGAGCTCCAGGGCGCGCGCGGTATCGAAATGCCCTGGCAGGACCGTGTTCACGAGCACGTTGTCGCGAGCGCACTCGTTCGCGAGCGTCTTCGCGAAGCCAAGGAGCCCGGCGCGCGCGGTGTTCGAGAGAATGAGGCCTGGCACCGGCTGCTTGGCGGCCATCGACGTGAGGAAGATCACGCGTCCCCACTTCCGTCGCCGCATCCCCGGGACGCACGCACGGGCGAGGCGGATCGAGCTCAACAAGTTCAGTTGAAGCGCCGCGACGTACTGCTCGTCGCTGGTCGAGTCGAACAGCGTGGATGGCGGGCCGCCCGCATTCGCGACGAGAATGTCGATCGGTCCGAGCGACTCCTCGGCCAGCCGCGCGACACGCTCTGCTTCGCCTTCCTTCGCGACGTCACCGGTGATTGGCAGAACGCGGGTCCGCGCGGCCTTGAGTATCTCGGACGCGGCCGCGTCGAGCTCGGGCTTGCGACGCGCGACGATGGCGACGCTCGCGCCCTCGCCCGCCAGCTCGCGCGCGATCGCGAACCCAAGGCCCGACGACGCACCCGTAACGAGTGCGACCCTGTCAGCGATTTTCAGATCCATGTGCTTGTGCGGTGACCGCGGGTTCCTCGGGGTGAACGATCGGCGAGAGCTTGACTGCGCAGACCTTGAATTCCGGAATACCGGCGTAAGGGTCGAGCGCCGGATTCGTGAGGAGGTTTGCCGCGGCCTCACGATAGTGCATGGGAACGAACACCTGATGCCGGGCCACTCGTCCCGAGATGCGTGCCGCGATCGTAATGCGCCCCCGTCGTGAGCTGATCGCGATCGTGTCGCCGTCCTTCACTCCAAGCGCGGCGGCATCGGCCGGGTTGAGCTCCACGGTGGGCGTGGACTCTCGCGCATCGAGCGCGAAGGATCGCCGCGTCATCGTCCCCGTGTGCCAGTGATACATCTGACGACCCGTGTTGAGGATGAACGGATACTCGTCGTCAGGCAGTTCGGCGGGAGGGAGGAACTCGACGGCGTGAAATACCGCCTTGCCGTCGCGGGTTGGGAACCGCTCGTCGAAGAGAAACGCCGTACCCGGATGGTTCTCATCCGGCACCGGATACTGCAGCCCGGGACCACCATCGAGGCGCGCGTGCGATACACCGCGCCATGACGGGGTCACGCGCGCGATCTCATCCATGACCTCTGCCGCGTTGCGGAAGCTCGTTGGCAAACCGATGCGGTTGGACAGCTCGATGATGATATCGAGATCGCCCCGCGCCTGGCCTGGCGGATTCACCGCCTTCTTCGCTAGCTGAATGCGCCGCTCCGTGTTGACGTAGGTCCCGTCCTTCTCGGCGAAGGAGGCGCCGGGCAGAATGACGTCCGCATAACGCGCGGTCTCGGTGAGAAAGAGATCCTGCACCGCGAGAAATTCGAGCTCGCGGAACCATGCTTCGGCATGGGAGACGTCGGGGTCCGAGATGATGGGATTCTCTCCCATGATGTACATCCCGTGGACCGGACTGCCTTCCTTCACGATCTGCGTGACCTTGAGCCCCTCCTCGAGCGGGATGCGCTCGTCAGGCACTCCCCACGCGTCAGCGTAGATGTGGCGAACTGCCGGATCCGTGACGGGCCGATAGTCGGTATACGACATCGGGATCGCGCCGACATCGCTCGCGCCCTGCACGTTGTTCTGGCCGCGAATCGGAATCATGGCGGCGCCCCATCGGCCGATCGATCCCGTGACGAGAATGAGGTTGAGCAGCGCGGTGACGATATCCGTTCCGGTTCTGTGCTGGGTGAGCCCCATGGCCCAGAGCGTCGACGACCGCGGGCCTCGCGCATAGAGCTCTGCAGCCCGTCGGATCAGCTGTGCGTTCACGCCTGAGATCGTTTCGGCCTTCTCGGGCGTGTACGGCGCGACGGCCGCGCGAACCTTCTCGAAGTCGTGCGTGCGACTCGCGATGAACTCACGATTCTCGAGGCCCAGCTCGAGGATGTGATGCAGCATGGCGTTCATCAGCGCGACGTCGGTCCCCGGCAGCGGCTGCAGGTGAATGTGGGCGCGTGCCGCCAGCTCAATGCGTCGTGGATCGCACACGATGAGCTTCGCGCCACGCTTGACGGCCCGTTTGATCGCCGCCCCGAACACCGGATGCGATTCCGTGGTGTTGGCACCGAGCACGAAGATGACGTCGGTCTCGTGCTCGATCTCGCGCATGGACCCGGATGCGGCACTGGTCGACATCGCGCGCTGCATGGCGCTCACTGACGACGAGTGGCAGAGACGCGTGCAGTGATCGACGTTGTTCGTGCCGATGCCGGCGCGGAACATCCGCTGAAGGAGGTAGTTCTCCTCGTTCGAGCATTTCGCCGACTGAAAGACCGCGAGCGCGTTGGGACCGTGCGAATCGCGAAGTCGCCTGAGCTCCTGTGCCGTCAGCTCGAGTGCGTCATCCCACGTGGCCTCTCGAAACGGCGAATACCATTCCGGCGGAGTGGACGCGCGATCGCGTGGATCGCCGAGGGGCGATGGGCCGGTTGGCTCTCTGCGCAGCGGATTCGTCTTCGGCCTTCGCTTCGCCGTGTTGGCCTCATCCTTCACTTCGAGCCAGGGCCCGCCGCGGCGCGGCCAGGGTGTTCCGTCGTCGCGCCGCGCGGCGTCGGCGGGATCGTAGACCCACGTACTGTTCTCCTTCTTCCATCCGCGTCGGATGAGTGGCGTCGTGAGGCGATCCCGATGCTGCGCGAAATCGTAGCCGAATCGTCCCTTCACGCAGGTCGAGCCCAGATTCGGCGTGTCCTCTTCGATCCACGGGCTCTTCACGTGAATGACCTGATCGTCCTTCACTTCCAGGTCGATCTGACAACCCACGCCGCAGTACGGGCAGACGCTGCGCACCGTGCGATCGAGCACAGGGAGCCGGGTCGAGACCTCGCGGACCATGTGTCTGTTGCCATTCGACGAACGGTCATCGTCGCGTGCGTTGAGGACGTCTGGCGTCGAAGCGTGCTGTCCGTTGCCCACGGCGTGCGCACCCTCGTTGCCGTTATGACGTGTGGTTGCGCTGTTGCCGTTGGCCTTGTCGCCGTTCGGGCGCGCGATCGCGAGGATGTCGTGGATGGCGCCGGTCGGGCACACGCGCACACATTCGCCGCACCACGTGCATCCCGCGTGTTCCGGGTTGCCATCTGCCCCGACAATGATCTGCGTATGATCGCCGCGGTGGGCGACGTCGAGCACGCCCACGACCTGGATGTCCTCGCACGCACGAACACATCGCGTGCAGAGGATGCACGTCGACATGTCATGTTGGATGATGGGATCGCCATCCCGCTCGTCGCCCGCGCGAAGCGGCAGACCGGCGCGGCGCGTGGTGGGCACGTCATAGCGATGCACGAGCGACTCGAACTCGTTGCGAGCGTGCGAGTGCGGGATGTCCTCCGCCGGATAGCGCTCGAGCAGCATCGACAATACACCGCGCCGATTCCTGACTGCCTCATCGGATTCGGTGGTGACGCGCATGCCATCGGCAGCGGCGGTCGCGCACGCGGCGACCAACTTCGACGCGCCTTCGACCTGCACGAGGCAGATTCGACAGTTACCGACGACAGGCAGCTTGGGGTACCAGCACAACGTCGGCACATCGATCGCGAGCGTGCGCGCGGCGTCGAGGATCGTCGATCCGGCTGGAACCGTGACGGAGCGGCCGTCGATCGTGAGCGTTGGCATAAAGACGGACTCGTCGATGAGAACAGCAGTGTCTTCTGAGTATATACGTGGTGCGCATGCCTGGCGATGGAACAACGCGGAACACGTACGAGCTCGCGTAAGGCACGCACAACTATTGCATCCACTTTTTCATGGGTCTATATTCGCGAACAGTTCCTTTCTGCGTGCAAGCGCGAGGATACTGCGTGGCGACATCGCGACGAGACTTTCTCAAGACAGCTTCAGCGGCAGCAGCGACGATCGGCGTGAACGCCAGCGTCGGTTCTCTAGAGCCCCCCGCGAGTCTCCTTCGTCCCGATCACTCCCCTCGAACTACCCCTCTCTCCGCAACTGAAGAGTCGTATCGCGAGCTGGCGATGCTCGCGCTCGACGCCGCGCGCAGCGCAGGCGCGCAGTACGCGGATGTGCGCATCAGTCGCAATCGCATCCAGTCGATCAGCACGCGCGAGCGGCGCGTGCAGGGCCTCTCCGACAACGAGACGTTCGGGTTCGGCGTTCGAACGCTCGTCGATGGCGCATGGGGGTTCGCCGCGTCGAGCGACCTCACTCGCGACGAAGTGGCGCGCGTCGCACGCCAGGCGGCGGCTCAAGCGAAGGCCAATCACGCTTCACTGGTGAAGCCGGTCGTGCTGGCGCCTGCACCCGTCACGAAGGACGGCACGTGGCGGAGCCCCGTGAAGACCGACCCGTTCGATGTTCCGATCGAAGACAAGGTCGCGCTTCTTCTCGCCGCGAACGACGCCGCGCTGAAGGTGCAGGGATCCCGCTTCGTGAACTCCGCGATGTTCTTTCTTCGCGAAGAGAAGACCTACGCCAACAGCGAAGGCACGTTCACAGTGCAGACCATCTACCGCGCGTCACCGACGATGACCGTGACGGCGGTATCGCAGGACTTCTCGGACTTCCAGTCTCGCCAGTCCACGGACATCGCGCCGATGGGGCGTGGCTACGAGCACGTCCTCGACGCCAAGCTGGTCGAGAACGCGCCGCGTTGGGCGGAAGAAGCCGTGCAGAAGCTCTCGGCCAAACCGGTGGACGTCGGCCGGTACGATCTCGTGCTCCACCCGACACATCTCGGTCTCACGATTCACGAGTCGATCGCGCATCCAACCGAGTTGGACCGCGTGTACGGCTACGAAGCCAACTACGCCGGCACGAGCTTCGTGTCGCCGCCGGAGGAGAAGCTCGGAAAGTTTCGCTACGGCCCCGACTTCATGAATATCCAGGGCGACCGCATGCAGGACGGATCGCTCGGTGCCGTCGGGTGGGACGATGAAGGTGTGCAGCCGGAGACGTTCCTCATCATCAAGAACGGGATCGTCAACGACTACCAGACGACTCGCGAGCAAGCGAACTGGCTCGACTGGTGGTACAAGCGGCAAGGCAAACCGACCCGCTCGCACGGCTGCTCCTACGCCCAGTCCTGGGCCGACGTGCAGTTCCAGCGCATGCCCAACGTGTCGCTGCTGCCCGGCGAAAAGAATCTCACGTGGGACGACCTCATTGCCGCCACGGATCGCGGCATCGCGATCGTTGGGGACGGGTCGTTCTCCATTGACCAGCAGCGCTACAACGCGCAGTTCGGTGGCCAGCTGTTCTACGAGATCAAGGGCGGGAAGATCACCGGCATGCTCAAAGACGTTGCGTACCAGATGCGCACCCCCGAGTTCTGGAACGCGATGGACATGATTGGCGGCAAGGACAGCTACTGGTTGTGGGGGGCGTTCGGCGATGCGAAGGGTCAACCCACGCAGGCGAACGCGGTCTCGCACGGATGCCCGCCGACTCGGCATCGCGGGATCAATGTCATCAACACCGGACGGAAGGCGTGAGTACTCCGCGCTCGCTCCTGACGGCGGCACGTACGCTGGGCCGCGAGGAGTGCGAAGCACTCGCCAAGCGCGCGCTGTCATTCGCCACCGCCGATGAGACACGCGTCACCATCAACAGCGGGGGACGCGGCAACACACGCTTCGCGGTCAACCAGATCTCGACTGCTGGCGACAACTACGACGCCACCGTCGCGGTGCGCAGCACGATCGGAAAACGCAGCGCCGTCGTGAACACGAACAAGCTGGACGACGCGAGCCTCAAGGCTGCCGTTCAGCTCTCGGAACGGTTGGCGAAGCTGTCGCCCGAAGATCCCGAGGCAATGCCGGAGCTCGGACCGCAGACATACGTCGAAGGCAAAGGATGGAGCGAAGCCACCGCATCGCTCGATCCCGGCGCGCGAGCCAACGCCGCGCGCGCGATCACCGAGCCCTCGCGTGCCGCCAGTCTCGTCTCCACTGGTTATCTCGAGACGCAGGCTGGCGCGACGGCGATCGCGAACTCGAAAGGCCTCTTTGCGTATAACAGGCAAACCGCGCTCTCGCTCACGACCACCGTACGCACGCAGGACGGAACAGGTTCGGGGTGGGCCGGTGCAACGAGCCACGACTTCACCAGACTCGATCCGAAGGTTCTCGGAGAACGCGCGATCGACAAGGCGAAGCGCTCCGTCAACCCCGTTGCCATCGAGCCTGGACGTTACACGACGATTCTCGAGCCGACGGCCGTCGGGAACCTGATTCAGTTCATCACCAACGCGATGAACGCCCGCAACGCAGACGAGGGCCGGTCATTTTTCTCGAAGCCCGGCGGCGGGAACAAGATCGGCATGAAGGTCGTCGACGAACGGATCACCATCTCGTCCGATCCGCTCGATCCCGAGGCGTACGCGAACACCTTCTCCAACGACGGCCAACCGATCTCGAAGACCACGTGGATCGAGAACGGCGTCGTCAAGAATCTCCCATACGATCGCTACTGGGCGCAGAAGCAGGGCAAGACACCGATGCCCACGAGCGCCAGCGTGCGTATGTCGGGGGGCACGGCGACGCTCGAGGAGCTCATTGCGTCAACGGATCGCGGTGTCCTGGTCACGCGCTTCTGGTATCTGCGTCCAGTCGACCCACGCACCATTCTCTATACGGGACTCACGCGCGACGGCACGTTCCTCATCGAGCGCGGCAAGATCACGAAGGCGATCAAGAACTTTCGCTTCAACGAGTCGCCGATCTTCATGCTGAATAACCTCGATGCGATCGGTCGCCCCGTACGCGTGAGCGCGAGTGAAGCCGGTGGCCCCGGCCTCGCGATCGTGGTCCCGCCGATCAAGGTCCGCGATTTCAACTTCACGAGCTTGAGCGATGCCGTCTAACGATTGACGCACGACTTGCAGTTTTTTCTCAGGATCGTATTAGCTTCTACACGTAACAAACGAACAGAGTCGATCGTCGGATAGCGAAACACGACAACAGTACCGCAAGCACGACGCAGAGTTTTCATGCGCGCTGTACGAGCGCATAACGAATCGGCTGTGAGCCTCGGTTCGCAGTCGTTCGCCCGCCGATCCACCGGGGGATCGCACGGGTGTTCCACTCCAGTACTGGAGATCGTACCATGGCCATGAAGAAGAAGGGCGGCGCCAAGAAGTCCGCGAAGAAGAAAGGCGGAGCGAAGAAGAAAGCCGCCAAGAAGAAGTAGCTTGCAGGTAGTGTTACAAAGAAGCCGGCCAGATGGCCGGCTTCTTTGTCTCTGTCGGTTCTGCTACCGCGCGTACCGCGCGGACGCGAGCTCCACGATCTGCGCGATCAGCGCGTCGTAGCTCAAGCCGTCACGCTCGGCAGCTCGCGCGAACTCGCTCCCGGCCTCGAGGTAGCAGTTCGGATTGACCTCGATGACATAAACGTCGCCCGCCTCGGTGACCCGCATGTCGACACGCGCGTAGTCGCGTAGACGCAGCGCGTGATACGCCTCCACCGCGACCTTCTGCATCGTCTCGCGCCACTCGTCAGGCAGGTCGTCGGGAAAGATCGACTCCGTGCCCTCGAACTCCGCCCCTTTCGCGTCACCCGCGTCGCCCCACTTCGCTGCCCAGCTGGCGATGCGCGGCCGGTCCGAGGGGAACTTGGAAAAATCGAGCTCGATGATCGGAAGAGCGCGTGCATTCGCGTTGCCCAGCACGCCCACATAGAACTCGCGACCTTCCACGAACTGTTCGGCCAGCGCGGGCTGCTGATATTCGCTCTGGAGCTCGGCGATTCGCTCGAGCAGCTCCCTCACGTCGCGCACGATCGCCTTATGTGTGATGCCCAGCGATGCGTCTTCCTGTGGCGGCTTTACGATGAGGGGGAAATCGACGTCCCCGGCCCAGTCGACCATCCCGCGATATACCGTCACGAACTGCGGTGTCTTGATGCCGTGAAACAGCAGCACCTTCTTGCTCAGCGTCTTGTCGCCGGCAACCATGAGCCCCGCAGGGCTGGACCCGGTGTACCGGAGGTCGAGCAGGTTGAGCAGGCTCGCGACGTTCGACTCCAACGCACTCTTGCCGGCGAACGACTCGGCGAGGTTGATCACGAGATCCGGCCGATCGCTCGTCAACTCCCGCACCACCGGCTCGACCGCTGCGTCGACCATCACTCGCCGCGGTTCATGACCGCCGTTGCGGAGCGCTTGCTCGAGTTGGCCAAGAACCGGGTCCTCCTCGCCGTCGACTGCGTCTTTCGTGTGCAGCACCACGACTTTCATTCGTTGTCTCCGGATGAATTGCCCTGCAACGCATCGGTGAGGCGGTAGTTCATCATGACGGCGGTACCGAACGCTGTGAGCTCGATCAGTGTTGACGCCTCGAGCCCGCGAACGCGCAGCTCGAGCGACGCGCTGCGCTGTATCAGGAAGTCGACGAACGCGCGGACGGTGATCGTGCTCTCGCCGGTCCAGTACGCAATACGCGACACGATCTCGCGCCGATGCCGGCGAACGAACTCCGCTGCCGACTCGCCGTCCGGCGCGTCATCCGCCGTTCCAAAGAGCGTTCGCAGATCGCCATCGAAGTGACGGTCATCGCCCAGCGGCAGGGGCTCGTCGAGGCTTCGATAATGATCGGCGAGCGTGTACTGCATCGACTCGACAGGCATGTCGTCGTCGCCCGGCGTCGGCGCGTCGGGGAGGTGCTCGCCGACGTTCTGCATGACACGATCGACGTATTCGAGCTTGGCCAGCGCGGGCCAGCCGGCGTACTCCGTTCGCCAATCGCGCCCCGGTGTCAACCACACGGCGAACGTCTCGGCGAAGTCCTCGTCAGGGTGCTTCTGCGCGTACCACCCGAGGATGTGACGCACGTAATCACGAGAGAACGGATTCGCACGAAAGCGATCGCGATAGGGTCGGGAGTACGGCCCGAAGATTCGGCGCCAATCCCCAAGGTCGTACAATCGGTACGCATAGTTGAACGCGTGACCCGCTTCGTGGCGCAGGTAGCGCATGACGTCCGCTTCGGACTCGATTTCCACCGCGAGCTCTTCTTCGATTCGCGCGAGCCGCTGGTCCGCGAGGTAGAAGGGAACGCCGATGAGCGGCGTCCCTTCCGGGCAACCCCACTCGTCGCTGAGATAGACCGGCGGATGAAAGCGCAGCCCCTTCGCGTCGAGCTCCGCGTAGAGGCGCTCCACGTACTTCTCCACCAGCGAGCCGCGCACGGAAAGGCCCAGCTCCGATATCCGCTGGTCGAGCAGCGAGCGGCGTTCTCTCTCCCAGTCATTCGGCGAAGCGTGCACGAGCCCGCGAAAAGCAAGCCGCATACCGGATGGCGCAGCACCCGTCGCAATAGAAAGCCCCGCCATTGCTGGCGGGGCTTCTCGAACAATCCGACAAGGCTGGGTCGTTATGCGGCTCGTGGCTCGCTGGTTGGGGTATTCTCGCCCGCCTGACACCACAAGTAAGCCACAAACCGAGGTGGGTTCTCCGCTCGCGATCCGCGCGAGATGACTATACCCATCGGCTCTTCGTCGGCCCGGCGCTCACGAACATCGGTCATGGAAACGCTCCTGGGATTTGATGGGCGCTCGCGGCGCCCTCTTCTGCTTGGTGGACTACGACGGTTGGCTTCGTTTGTGTCGATGCTGCGGAAGATGAGAGGCGATCGAAGCGCCGCGAGAACGGTTCGCGGGCTCGACCGCCTGTCACCCACACCCTCCGCGTCGATCCGGAAAGGTCGCGTCAGCACTGGGGTGTAGTAGCACCGGAGGTGCCACGTCGGCGGCAGTGAGAAACGTGTTACGTGGTAACTGCTTACGAAAAAGACAGCCCGCGTTGCAAGCGCGGGCTGTCTCGGAAAGACACAAGATTTTAGGACACTGTGTATCAATTCATGACGCTGCCGCGCCCGCTTTTCGGGCGAGAAAGGTAGTGGCCGCCGATTCGCCGGCTTCCACCGAGATGGACCAGCCACGGTATTGAGAACGCAGCTCATCGATGGACAGCGCCGCATCGCCGGCGACGATCGTTTCGACGAGGTGCACTCCACCATCGAGCGTCGCGCGCTTGAGTATCTCGATCACCCTCGCCCGGTCGGTAACGGTAAGTCCGTCGAACGCCGCCGGCGTTACGACCACCGCCGTCAACGGACCGTCGGGAGACCACTCGGTAAGTGGGCTCGCGAACGCAGTCACCTGGCGGGCGAGGCCAACGGCTTCTGCCGCGCTCATCACGCGCTCGATTTCGTCCGGTGCATCGCCGACGGCTGTCACCCTGCAGCCGTTTGCCGCGAGATAAAGCGCCGAGTCGGAAACGTGGGGACCCGTCAACAGCACGCGCGACTCGGCGCCGGCGGGGATCGCACGAACCAGCGGCGCATCCGGATCGAGTCCCCAATGCTCCGGCCGTCGGTATTTGGCAAGCAGCTTGAGCCGACGCCGCTTCCAGGTCGCATAACTGGGCAAACGCAACCGCCCGGTGATGATGCGATCGACTTCGTCACAAAGGACGATCTCGTCGAACGCTACCTGTTCCTGTGACCGAAGCTTCGAGACGGCCTCGTCGCCGATGCTGAGGATCGCCGAGCGGGGAATCGAGTCCTTGTAGTCCTCGATCTCGCGCTCCACGTACAACTCGTATTCGTGTTTGAGCGACCGGTACTGCTGATGGGGCATGAACCTCGGGGCGACGCGCAACCAAATAGTAGGACAGCCGTCGTGGAGCGCAAGTGTCAAACAGGCTCTATGTGCACCACAACCTCGGACGCACCAAGGGCTTCCCCGATTCGGCGCTCCACCTCGTCCGCCATCGCGTGCGCGTCGGCGACCGTCGTGGCCCCAGCGACACTCACGGTCACTTCGGCGAAGACCACCCCCGACGCACCCGCGCGCGAACGAACACTGCGCACCTCGGCAATCCGGGGAATGCGCTCGACGAGGCGTCGAACGTCCGCGGAGTCCAGCCCACGTTCGTCGACCAGGATGGGAATCGTCTCCTTGAGGATCCTGTACCCGTTCCAGGCGATGATCAGGGCGACCAGCACCGCGAGGATCGGGTCGAGTGAGCCGAGACCGACCCGAGTCAAGCCAAGCGAGGCAATGGCGAGAAGGGTGACGTAGACGTCGCTGTTGGTGTGGGCGGCGTCGGCCACCAGGAAGGAACTCGCCAGCTCACGACCGCGTCGACGCTCGTACACAACGACCAGTCCATTGATCCCCAGCGTCAAGCCAACCACGCAGAGCTCGAGCAGGGTCGGTGTGACAGGAGAGTGTGCCTGCCTGAGCTGAACCACTGCTTCTCGCAGCAGCTCGAAGCACGAGATCGAGAGAAACGTGACGATCGCGAGGGCGCCGAGCGTCTCGAACTTCGCGTGACCGTACGGGTGGCTCTCGTCGGGCGCACGGGCCGCGACAGTCACGAGAATCATCCCGACGACATTGTTCATCAGGTCGAGCGACGACTCGAGCGCGGCGCCGAGTACCGATAGCGCTCCGGTTCGAAGTCCGACGATTAGCTTGATCGCG
Organism: Gemmatimonadaceae bacterium; assembly: GCA_036274195.1. Lineage (GTDB taxonomy): Bacteria > Gemmatimonadota > Gemmatimonadetes > Gemmatimonadales > Gemmatimonadaceae > JAJKIV01. Next base: position 15,761 of record DASUGD010000339.1, read on the forward strand.
ACGACGATGAGGTTGAGGACGAGAACGCGGGCGAGAACTCCACGAACAGCCGCCGGGCGAGCGAGCGGTGCGATCGATGCGCGCGCCCGTGGTGGAGTGGTCGTGATGGGGGTGGGATCGGCGGCTGTCACTCCGGAGTTTCAGCGAGGTGCCGAAGCGTGTCAACGGCGACTCGTCGCAGATGCTCACGACCGATGATTGACGACTAGCGAAGTGCCAGAGCTACCCGAGGTCGAGCACGCTGCCCGAGTGCTGAGGAGTGCCGCCGTGGGAAAGAGCGTGCGCAAGCTCCGCGTCCTTCATCGCGCGCAGCGACGCCATCTCCCGCCGCGGGCGATTGCTCGTGTTCGCGGCGCACGGATCGTGAGCGTGGACCGCCGCGGGAAGCACCAGCTCCTGTCGCTCTCGACCGGTGATACGCTCGTCGTCCACTTTCGCATGACGGGCGATTGGCTGGTCGATGAGGTTGTCGCGCCCGTTCCGAAGTACGTTCGCGTGGCGATCGAGCTCGACGACGGTGTGCGGATCTCGCTGGTCGATCCACGTGCGCTGTCGACGGTCACTCTGCATCGCGACGGGTCGACCGTTCTGCCGGCACTCGGGCCTGACCCGACGGACCCGAGCCTGAGCGTCGCGACGTTCGGTGAGGCGCTGTCCCGTCGACGCGTTTCGATCAAGGTGGCACTGCTCGACCAGCGAGTGCTCGCGGGCGTCGGGAACATCTATGCGGCCGAGGCGTTGTGGCTCGCGCGAATCGACCCGCGGACGGTTGCATCGTCGCTGCGGCGCGCTCGCCAGGCGCGCCTGCTCGAGGCCATCCGATCGGTTCTGGCCAAGGCGCAACGCCTGTCCGCGGGCCGCTATGCGGAGGACGGGGAGGGCCGGTTCGAGGTGTACGACCGCGAAGGGCTGCCGTGCTCCCGGTGCGGCACGGCGATCCGGCGAATCGTCCAGGCCGCACGCTCCACGTACTATTGTCCGCACTGCCAGCGTCGTTAGGCGTGCGGGTCCAGTGGTCAATCCATCGCTTCGAGAATGGCGCCCTTGATGTAGCCCGTTTCCGGGATGGTGAGCACCTCGGGATGATCGAGCGCCTGGCCGATGAATTCCCTGAGCGCGAGCCGTCGCCCGCTGTCGGCGGCCGCGCGTTCGATCATCTCGAGAAACAGCGGCTTGGTGAGGTGGTAGCTGCAGCTGGCCGTGTAGAGCGTACCACCGGGCGCGAGCAGCTTCATGGCGCGCAGGTTGATCTCGTGGTAGCCGCGGAGGGCACTCGTTAGGGCCTGCCTGGTCTTCGCGAACGCGGGCGGGTCGAGCACGATCGTGTCGAAGCGTGTGCGCGCGCGCTCCTGGTCGCGCAGGTAGTCGAACGCGTTGGCCTCGACGCACTCGATGTTCGTGAGGCCGTTGCGGTCGGCGTTCTGCGCGGCCCGCTCGAGCGCGGCGCGCGAGCTGTCGATCGCGGTGACCCGGTCGGCCGTGCGGGCGAGATGCAGCGCAAACGAGCCATGGTAGCTGAAGCAGTCGAGTGCGTGCCCGCGCGCATAGTGCGCGATCCGAACGCGGGCTTCGCGCTGATCGAGAAACGCTCCCGTCTTCTGTCCTGTCCACGGGGCGGCGATGTAGCGGATGCCGTGCTCGTGCACCTCGATCTCGCGAGGCACGTCGCCGGCGAGGAGCGTGGTTTCGCGCGGGAGGCCTTCGCGTGCCCGCACGGGCGGGTCGTTGCGCGCGAGAATTCCATCGGCGCCGGTGAGCGCCGTGAGCGCCGCCACGATGTCGTCGCGGTGCTGCTCGATGCCCGCACTGAGCAGCTGGACGACGAGCCAACGGTCGTAGCGATCGCACACGAGGGATGGAACCGCGTCGCCCTCGGCGTGGACGAGGCGGAACGCTGTGGCGTGTGCCCTCAGCGGATCGCGCCGCCGGATCGCGCGTGCGATCCGATCGTGCCACCACTTGTGGTCGATGACTGCGTCGGGGTTGGCGTCGAGGAGGCGGAGGGAGATTTCGGAGCGTGGACTCCAGAGTGCGATACCGAGTGGTTTGCGGCGCGTGTCGAAGACGGTGACGGCGCCTGGGGGCCGCGAGGGTGGATCGACGAGGTCGCTGCGAAAGATCCAGGGGTGTCCCGCCGCCCATCGCTGGGCACCCTTGGAGGAGACGGTAATGGATGTCGGTGGCGGGGATTGTCCCATTGCTCTCGACGATGGCTCGATGTAATCTTCGCGCCCTTTTTTCGACCGGATGCCGTTAGGCAGGCGGGTCGAGTTTGGCGAGGTAACGCCAGGTGGCTGAACGTTATGGTTCAGTTGACTCCCGGTGACGAAGCGGTTACCATTCGAAGCTTTTTCGCGACGGTTTCCGTTTGCGAAGCGCTGTTTGAAAAGAGAAGGATAGAGGTAGATCGTGGGATTTGAGTCCTCATCGATCTTCGGAGCCGAGTGCGGGTGACGCTTGCACTCGGTGTAAGGAGAGATGAGCGAGATTGCACAGATTGATCACTCATTATGTGGAGTCGGCGTTTGCGCCGATTCCATGCGCGTGCTCTGCTTGACGGGAGGTTGTGGTCAAGCGAGCGAAGGCGTGTGGGGGATGCCTGGGCACACGAAGGCGAGGAAGGCCGCGGTAAGCTGCGAAAAGCTCGGGGGAGCCGCACACAGGCGTTGAGCCCGAGATGG
>DASUGD010000340.1:0-17843 GCA_036274195.1 Gemmatimonadaceae bacterium
CGCTGGGCCGGGTGTGCGAGCACGAGATAAAGGCCCTCGGGGACGCTCAGGCGGACGACGTCGATCGGATCCATCGAGCGTACGAGGCAGATGCCGCCAAGCAGCGATGGCGCCAGATTGTCGAGATGCCGGCCGGCCACCGTGGACTCGGCCACGAGGCACGCGTCGAGCAGCGCGTCGGTGGGGAGCGGCGACCCGCATAACGCATTGGCGGCGACCGCACCGGCGACGGCGGATGCGGCGCTGCCGCCCTGGCCGGCTGACAGCGGCAGCTCCTTGCGCACGGTGAGCGCGATCCCGGCGGCGGGCGGACGGACGCCACCGCCTAACGCCTGGCGAAGCACGGCGCTTGCCGCGATCGCCGACGCGTGCAGTGCCGGGTCCGTCGGGAGCTCGGGGTGCCCCGGATCACGCACCACGATGCCCGCCGCGTCGCACCACTCGGCCAGTACTGCGTCGCCAGCGCCGGTCACGGCGCACCCCAACACGTCGAGCCCTGGCCCGAGATTGCCAATGCTCGCCGGCGCGATTGCCCGTACCCGTTGAGGAAATTCGGTCACGTCTCCCGTCGTCGTTTGTCGTTTCCCCCATCCCTCATCCCACATCCCTCATCCCTCGACACAACGCTCGCCCCCGCGACTGCGTAGAGCGAGCAGCGCTCCGACACCGGTGGCGCCACGCGGGAGGGCCAAGTAAGCTAGCCGATCCGCCCTCCAAACACTCCCGAGCATCAAGGACCGGTCATGCGAGTGAACGTTCCCACGGTTCGACGCGCCATCCTGCTCACGGCCGCGCTCAGTGCGGTTGTGGGCGCCCAGACTCCGGCGGCGGGGAAGGTCACCACGCCCAAGGAGTTCTTCGGCTTCAACATTGGCGACGACTGGAAGCTCGCCAACTACGACCAGTTCCAGGAGTACTGGAAGAAGATCGACGCCGAATCCGACCGCATGCGCGTGGAGGAGATCGGCAAGACGGCCGAGGGACGCCCGCAGCTCATGGCGATCGTCACATCGCCCGAGAACTTCAAGAAGCTCGACCGTTACAAGGAAATCGCCAAGAAGCTCGCGCTCGCCGAAGGGCTGACCGACGACGAAGCGCGCGCCCTCGCGCGTGAAGGCAAAGCGGTCGTCTGGATCGATGGCGGACTGCACGCGACCGAAGTGCTCGGCGCGCATCAGCTGATCGAGACGAGCTACCAGCTCGTGAGCCGCAACGACCCCGAGACGTTGCGCATTCTGAACGACGACATCGTGCTGCTCGTTCACGTGAATCCCGACGGGATGCAGCTCGTGTCCAACTGGTACATGAAGGACGCGGACACGCTCAAGCGGAACATGAACATCCCACGGCTCTACCAGAAGTACATCGGCCATGACGACAACCGCGATTTCTACATCCTGAATCAACCGGAGACGATCAACGACGCGAGGATCGCCTACCACGAGTGGTTCCCGCAGATCATCTACAACCATCACCAGACCGGCCCTGCCGGCACGGTGATGTTCGCGCCGCCATTCCGCGATCCGTTCAACTACAACTTCGATCCGCTCATTCCGGTGCAGCTGGATCTCGTCGCGGCGGCAATGCACACGCGCTTCGAGGCGGAAGGGAAGCCGGGCGTCACGATGCGCACTGGCTCGAGCTACTCGACCTGGTGGAACGGCGGGCTGCGCACGCTCGCGTACTTCCACAACATGATCGGCTTGCTCACGGAGACGATCGGCAACCCGACGCCGATGGAGATCCCGCTCGTCGTGCGCAATCAGCTGCCGCGTGGCGACCTGCCATATCCGATCGCGCCGCAGCAGTGGCACTTCCGCCAGTCGATCGACTACTCGATCACCGCGAACTGGGCGGTGATGGACGTGGCGTCGCGGTATCGCGAGACGCTGCTCTACAACATCTACCGCATGGGGAAGAACTCCATTGAGCGCGGCAGCCGCGACTCCTGGACGACGACGCCGAGCGAGGTCGATTCACTCGACGCAGCGGTGGCGCGCGAGCGAGGCGAGCGGGCCGGAGGCCGACCTGGCGGCGTCCCTGGCGGTGCGGCCGGCGCCATCAATCCCTTCGGCGCCGCGGCGCCGAGCAAGTTCTATGCGGAGTATCTGCGCGACCCGGCGAAGCGGGACCCGCGCGGGTACATCATTCCCGCGACGCAGCCGGATTTCCTGACGGCGACGAAGTTCGTCAACGCGCTCCGCAAGGTGAACGTGACGGTGCTCAAGGCAACGTCTCCGTTCACGGTCGGCGGCAAGAGCTACGCAGCCGGCTCGTACGTCGTGAAGACCGCGCAGGCGTTCCGCCCGCACGTGCTCGACATGTTCGAGCCGCAGGACCACCCTAACGACTTCGCCTACCCGGGCGGACCGCCAAAGCCGCCGTATGACAACGCCGGCTACACGCTCGCGTTCCAGATGGGCGTGCAGTTCGACCGCATCCTCGACGGCTTCGACTGCCCCTGTCAGCCGATTGCCGGGCTGGCCGATCCGCCGGCGGGAACGGTCGCGTCGGCAGGCGCCGCCGGCTACCTGCTGTCGCACAACACGAACGACGCGTTCGTCGCGGTGAATCGCGCGCTCAAGGCCGGCAACGACGTGTACTGGCTCAAGAGCCCGATGAACGCCAACGGCAAAACCTACCCGGCGGGCACGTTCTACATTGCGTCCAAGGGCAACACGACGCAGATGCTGCAGACGCTCGCGAAGGAGAAGGGACTCTCGTTCGACGGCACGTCCGCAAAGCCTAACGGTGATGCGCTCAAGCTGCAGCCCAAGCGCATCGCGCTGTGGGACCAGTACGGCGGCTCGATGCCGTCCGGTCACACCCGCTGGCTATTCGAGCAGTTCGAGTTCCCGTACACCGTCGTGTACCCGCAAACGCTCGATGGCGGGAATCTGTCGGCGAAGTACGACGTGATCGTCTTTCAGGGTGGTGCGATTCCCGCGCCCGCGGGCGAGGGCCAGGGACGCCGCGGCGGTTTCGGCCGGGAGATCGATCCGAGCACCATTCCCGAGGAATTCCGAGGGTGGCTCGGCCGCGTGACGCCGGAGAAAACGATCCCGCAGCTCAAGAAATTCCTCGAGGATGGCGGCACGATCATCACGGTCGGTTCTTCCGCGGCGCTGGCGTACTACCTCGGTCTGCCGGTCACGAACCACCTCGTGGAGCGCACGCCGCAGGGGCAGGTGCGCGAGCTGCCGAACGACAAGTTCTACGTCCCGGGCTCCATTCTGCGCGTCGCGGTCGACAACACCGCGCCCGTGGCCGCCGGCCTGCCTGACAAACTCGATGTCTTCTTCGATGAGGACCCGGTCTTCCGCCTCGAGCCGGACGCGGCGCGCAAGGGCGTGCGGCCGATCGCGTGGTTCGACTCTCCGCACTCGCTGCGCAGTGGCTGGGCGTGGGGCCAGAGCTATCTCGATGGCGGCGTCGCGATCGCCGAAGCGAATGTGGGGAAGGGGAAACTGTATCTCTTCGGTCCGGAGATCACCTTCCGCGCGCAGCCGCACGGCACGTTCAAGTTCCTGTTCAACGGGATCTACGCAGGATCGACAACACCAAACGACAAACTCGTTCAGTAACGTCAAAAAGCGCAGAACCCAAACGACGCAGGGCCCAAAGGGCGCACGGCCCGAACGACGCAGGGCCCGAACGACGCAGGGCCCGAACGGCAAGAGCGTGACAGACAAACGCGCTCGTTGCGCCGTTCGGGGTTGACGCTCGTGACCTTTGGGTCTTGCGTCGTTTGGGCCCTGCGCTCTTTGGGCCGTGCGCTCTTTGGGCCGTGCGCTCTTTGGGCCCTGCGCTCTTTGGGCCTTGCGCTCTCCGGGTTCTGCGTCGTTTGGGCCGTGCGTAGTCTAGGCCGTGCGTAGTTCAGAACCTGTAACTCGTCACCAATCTTGCCATGATGAAATTCGTGTCCGTCGGAATAGCTCTATTGAGCCTTACTGCCAGCGTCGCTGCCGCGCAAACGTATACCACCGCCGATCAGACCATCCGCCAGATCTGGGCGGAGGGAATGGACAACTCGCAAGCCTACAGGCTCGCCCAGGTCCTGAGCGACTCGATCGGGCCGCGCCTAACGGGTACCCCCGGCATCAAGCGCGGCAACGACTGGCTCGTCGCCACCTACAAGAGCTGGGGCGTCGACGCGCGCAACGAGCAATACGGCAAGTGGAAAGGATGGCGCCGAGGCACGACGCACATCGACCTCATGACACCGCGGGTCCGCACGCTCGAGGGCACCCTGCTCGCGTGGAGCGCGGGGACCGGCAGTAAGGACGTCACGGCTGCGACGGTGATCCTGCCGGAAGTCGCCGACAGCACCGCGTTCGCGGCGTGGCTGCCGCAGGCCAAGGGCAAGTTCGTGCTCGTGTCGATGGCGCAGCCCACCTGCCGGCCCGACGACAACTGGCGCCAGTTCGGTGATTCGACGTCGTTCGCGCGCATGCGCGCAATGCGGGACACCGCTAACACCCGCTGGAACGCTCGCGTCGCGGCCACTGGCTATGCACTGGGCCTCGGCACCGGTACGTTAGGCAGGCGGCTCCAGGACGCCGGCGTTGCCGGCGTCATCGCGTCGCGCTGGTCGAACGGGTGGGGGGTCAACAAGGTGTTCGACTCGCGCACCGACAAGGTCCCGTCCATCGACCTGAGCTGCGAGGACTACGGTCTCGTCTACCGCCTCACGGAGAACAACCAGGGCCCCACGCTCCGCGTCCGCGCGGAGTCCGAGTTCCTCGGCGACGTGCCGGTGTTCAACACGATTGCGACGATCAGGGGCTCCGAGAAGCCTGACGAGTACGTGATGCTCTCCGCGCACTTCGACTCGTGGGATTCCAGCTCAGGCACGACCGACAACGGCACCGGCACCATCACCATGCTCGAGGCGCTCCGCATCCTCAAGAAGGTCTACCCGAACCCCAAGCGCACGATCGTCGTCGGCCACTGGAGCGGTGAAGAGCAGGGGCTCAACGGCTCGCGCGCGTTCGCCGCGGACCACCCGGAGATCGTGAGGGGTCTGCAGGCGCTGTTCAATCAGGACAACGGGACCGGCCGCATCGTGAACTTCTCCGCGGCGGGGTTCACGACGGCGAGCGGCAACCTCGCGAGGTGGATGAGCAATGTTCCCACCGAGATCGCTCGCAACATCAACCTGAGTTTCCCGGGCGCGCCGGCGGGTGGTGGGTCCGACAACGCGTCGTTCGTCTGTTACGGCGCGCCGGCGTTCGGTTTGGGCGCCATCAGCTGGGATTACGGGACATACACGTGGCACACGAACCGTGACACGTTCGACAAGATCGTGCTCGATGATCTCAAGAACAACGCGACGCTGACCGCGATGCTCGCGTACCTCGCGAGCGAGGACCCGGAGACACTCGCGCGCGACAAGCGCGTGTTCGACCAGGGCCCGGATGTGCGCCGCCCGGCCAATGCGCCCGCCGCTGGTCCGCAGCGCTGGCCGGCGTGCACCGAGCCGCTGCGCGACTACTCGCAGTACCGGCGTTAGGTGAAAGCAACCTGGACTCGGGCATCGGGACTCGGCCGTTGCTGGGAACTGGGAACAGGGGACCGGGAACCGAGGCTCCTCACGGAGGCAGTGTTCCCGGTGCCCCGTTCCCACCGCAACCACAGACACCCATGACGGGAAGCCCCCCGCCACTCAACCTCGCCGAGATCGAATCCGCGGCGAAGGAGCGCCTGACGGCGCTCGCGTACGAGTACTACGTGGGCGGCGCCAACGACGAGGTCACCGTGCGCGAGAACCGCTCCGCGTACGACAGACTCTCGCTTCGCTACCACGTGCTCGTCGACGTCAGCCATCGGTCGACAAAAACGACGGTGCTCGGGGGGCCGGTCGAGTTCCCCGTGCTCATCGCGCCCACCGCCTTTCAGCGCCTCGCGTGCGAGGACGGCGAAATGGCCACGGCGCGCGCAGCCAAGGCGACTGGAACGGTCATGATTGTGAGCACCGCGTCCACCTGTACGATCGAGGACGTGGCGGCCGTTGGCGGTCGCCAATGGTTCCAGCTCTACGTCTACGCCGACCGCGGCCTCACGAAGTCCCTCGTCGAGCGTGCGGAGGCGTGCGGAATGGGCGCGCTCGTCCTCACGGTGGACGCACCGGTGCTCGGGCGACGCGAGCGCGACCTGCGCAATCGCTTTCATCTGCCCGCGGGAGTTCGTCTCGCGAACGTGCCCTCGTCAGGCAGCGTTCCCACGCCCACGGGGCATGGCGAGCCCGGTCTGGGGACGAATTTCGCGAGCGGTATCGACGCCGCCCTCAGTTGGCGCGATGTAGACTGGCTCCGGTCGATCACGCGTCTGCCGGTGCTCATCAAGGGCATCGTTCGAGGCGACGACGCGGCCAGGGCCGTCGACCACGGAGCCGCCGGCATCATCGTCTCGAATCACGGCGGCCGTCAGCTCGACACGGCGATCGCGTCCGTTCGCGCGCTGCCGGAGGTCGTCGACGCAGTCGCCGGGCGTGCGGAGGTGCTGCTGGATGGCGGAATCCGCCGCGGCACCGACGTGATCAAGGCCATCGCGCTCGGCGCGCGCGCCGTCCTCGTGGGACGACCGGTCGTCTGGGGACTCGCCGCGGACGGTGAAGCGGGGGCGAAACGTGTGCTCGACCTGCTCAGAGCCGAGGTCGATCTCGCGATGGCGCTATGCGGATGCCCGACAATCGGCGACATTTCACGTGACCTCGTGGTCGCCTGAGGCGTTAGTCGGGCTGAGCTCCGGCTCTGGAGCGCTCGCCTGCCTCACGAGGCCGTTTACCGTGGCCCACTTGCGCGTTCCGCGTTCGCTGGCCTACATAACGCTAGATCCCTTACTCGTTAGAGACCCCCCATGCGTCTACCCCGTTCGGTCGGTGCGGTCGCCGCCCTCGCGCTCCTCGCCGCCTGCAGCCTCGACACCGGGCCCAATGTCCCGGCGCCGATCGATCCGGCGAACGACACCTACGCGTCGTCGCTCAACGTCGACATCTCCAAGATGACGAAGACATCGAGTGGCTTGTATTACCGGGACCTCCAGCTGGGGGAAGGCGTTCCCGCCATGGCGGGTGACTCGGTTCAGGTCGACTACACGCTCTGGCTCACGAACGGCACCAAGGTCCAGTCGACCCTCGACACCGGTGGCACACCATTCGAGTTCTTGCTGGGCGGAACTCCGCTGCGCGTAATTCCCGGGTTCGACGAGGGCGTGACCGGCATGCAACCCGGCGGCACGCGCCAACTGGTGATTCCGTCTCAACTGGCGTGGGGTTCGGCGGGCCAATCGCCGATCCAGCCTAACGCGAACGTCGTGTTCCAGGTCACCTATATCAAGAAGTTCTGATCGCGCCCACCGCCCCGGCGTGAGCGAGGTGGTGGCGGCCACAGACGCACCGCTATGGTCCCCGTCGCGCGAACGCGCGGCGGCCACCAACCTCGCTCGGTTCGCAACGGCCGCGCGCGCCCACGGGTATGAACCCCCGACCGGCGCCGCGGCCGTCGACTATCCGTCCCTGTACGCGTGGTCCGTCACACGCCCTGACGAGTTCTGGCCGGCGGTGTGGCGGTTTTGCGACGTCATTGCCGACACGCGTCCCGACGGCTCTCAGTGGGAAGAGGTTGTCCGCGGGCTGGACCGCATGGCGCCGCCCGACCCGATGGCAGGGCCTCGATGGTTCCTCGGGGCGCGCCTCAACTTCGCCGAGAATCTGCTTCGGTACAGCGACGATCGTCCGGCGCTTGTGGGACGCACAGAGCAAGGGCGAGGCCGGGCGCTGACGTACGCCGAACTGGCGGCGGAGGTAGCCGACGTCGCCGCCGCACTGCGAGCGTCAGGCGTCGGCGTCGGCGATCGCGTCGCCGGCTTCATGCCGAACATTCCGGAAACGGTGATCGCGATGCTCGCGGCGGCGAGCCTGGGCGCCGTGTGGTCGTCGTGCTCTCCCGACTTCGGTGTGAAGGGCGTGGTGGACCGCTTCGGGCAGATCGAGCCGAAGGTGCTGTTCTGCGCGAGCGGGTACCGCTACGCCGGCAAGGAGATCGACTCGCTGCCACGCGTGCGCGAGATCGTTAGGGAAATCGGGTCGATCCGGCGGGTTGTCGTCGTGCCGCGGAGTGGAGAGACGCCCGGAGAGTTCATCTCGTGGGACGCCTTTCGGGAACAGGGAACAGGGAACAGCAAACAGAGCTTCCACGGAGCCTCGGTTCCCGGTTCCCGGTTCCCTGGTCCCACCTTCCCGATTCCCTACGAACGCTTCGCGTTCGACCACCCGCTTTACATCATGTACTCGTCAGGCACCACGGGCCTGCCGAAATGCATGGTGCACGGCGCCGGCGGGACGCTGCTGCAGCACCTCAAGGAGCTCGTGCTGCACACCGATCTGCGGCGCGAGGATCGCATCTTCTACTTCACGACCTGTGGGTGGATGATGTGGAACTGGCTCGTGAGCTCGCTCGCCGTGGGCGCAACGGTCGTGCTGTACGATGGCGCGCCGTTCGCGCCGGAGCACGACAGCCTGTGGGCGATGGCGGAAGAGGAGCGACTCACCGTCTTCGGCACGAGCGCGAAGTATCTCGCGATGGCGGAGAAGCTTGGCGTCGAGCCCCGGAGTCGCGACCCCGGCACGTTGCGCGCGATCCTGTCCACTGGCAGCCCGCTGGCGCCGCCGAGCTTCGACTACGTGTACCAACACGTGAAGCGTGACGTGCAACTATCGAGCATTAGCGGTGGTACGGATATCATCTCATGCTTCGCATTAGGTAATCCCGCGGGGCCCGTGTGGCGCGGCGAGATCCAGTGCCGGGGGCTGGGAATGGCGGTCGAGGTGTTCGACGAATCGGGGCAAGCCGTCCGCGGACAGCCGGGAGAGCTCGTGTGCACGAAGCCGTTTCCGAGCATGCCGGTCGCGTTCTGGAACGATCCGGACGGCTCGAAGTATCGAGACGCCTACTTCGCGACGTATCCCGGCGTGTGGCGCCACGGCGACTGGGCCGAGTTCACGGACCACGACGGTGTCATCATTACCGGCCGCAGCGATGCGACGCTCAACCCGGGTGGAGTCCGCATCGGGACGGCCGAGATCTATCGCCAGGTGGAGCAGCTGCCCGAGGTGATCGAGAGCCTGGTCATCGGCCAGGATGTCGTGACGGATGGCGCGATCGACACACGCATCGTCCTGTTTGTGCGGCTCGCACCTAACGAGTCACTGACCGATGACCTGCGCACGCGCATCCGGCGCCAGATCCGCGAGAATGCAAGCCCGCATCACGTGCCGAAAGTCATCATCCAGGTCGCCGACATTCCGCGGACGATCAGCGGGAAGATCACGGAGCTCGCGGTGCGCGCCGTGGTGCACGGCCGGCCGGTGAAGAACACGGACGCGCTCGCGAATCCGGAAGCGTTGGAGTTGTATCGGGGACTGAAAGAGCTTGAACAGCCGGGAAACGGGAGACGGGAAACGGGAAACGGTTAGACGGCGGCTGGTGGCTGGCTGCTCGTGCTGGCTGCTCGCTGACGTTGGCTGATCAACCCTCGGGATGCGCTTCTCACCACAAGAAGCATCCCGAGGGTTCTCCCGTTTCCCGTTTCCCGTTTCCCGTCTCCCGGCAGTTTCCCGTCCCCCGGCAGTCCCGTCTCCCAGCCTACCCCGAGCCGAGTCTCCTCTTGGGATCCGTCGGTTCCGCCGTCGCTGTCGATTCCGCGATCTGGTTCGCGACGAGGTGGGCGATCTCGGTGAGCTTCTGATGCCGACTGTTCGCAACGTGGCGCAGTGTCGCCCGGGCGGCACCGAACGACACGCCGATCGTCGCCAGCAAGCCGGCGAACCCAAGCAGCGGTCGGTGCGTGCCGCCGGCGATGATGCCCATCACCATGGCACCCATCCCGCCACCGCCACCGCCCATGATGCCGCCGAATACGCCTCCCGCAGTGTTGCCGAGCTGCTCATCGATGCGAACCGTCGTCTTGCCGCCACGCGGCATCACCGAGATCTGCAGCTTGCGGTTCTGGTTCGACACCGACCACGAGAACGTCCGCCCCACAGAGCCGATCTGTCCGACTTCACCGATCTCGCGCCGGATGAGATCGAGCACGAGATCGTAGTCGCGCTCCGGCATCTCCCCCTCGATCGTCGCCTCCACCACAATGCGGGTCGCGGTTCCGAGGAAGATGTTGACGGGCTGCTTCGGACCATCCTTCACCACGACCGCCGGCAGGGCGCCGGAGCGACGCGGTGCGACCGCGTCGCGGTCCGCCGGGACGACCGCGCCTCCCGGAGCCGAGATGAGCCCGTGCTCTCGCAGCGCCTGCTGGACGAAGGTCTCCGGAATTCCCGCGTCGACCGCCGACGCCTTCACGTCCGCGAGCTGGTACGCCGACGATTCGGAGAGCGTGCGAGCGGCGCGAGGAATCGCCTGCGGCAGTGGTGGTGCCGGCTGCGAGCTCGTATACGCCTGCAACTCGGCGGCCCGACGCCACACCGATTGTGCCTGAGTCTCGGAGATGAGCGTTCGCGCGTTGTCCGCGCGGTTGCGATCCGCCGCGCGGGCATCGCCCTGCACGCGCTCCAGCGCGTCAGCGAGCGCACCGCTCGTCTCGAAGCGGTCAGCGGGATTCTTCGCCAGGCAGCGGTCGACGATGGTCGCGAGGGAAGGTGGGACGTCCGGTGCCACATCGAGAAGCCGTGGCGCAGGGCGCGTGACGTGCGAGACCAGCACGGCGGACGGAGTCTCGCTGTCGAACGGAAAGGCGCCCGACAGAGCGAGGAACGCGACGACGCCTAACGCGTAAACGTCGCTCCGGCCGTCCACCGCATCGCCCGAGACCTGCTCCGGGCTCATGTAATGGACAGTGCCGAGCACCTGGCCGGTTGCCGTGAGCTGCTTCGATTCGGCGAGGCGCGCGATGCCAAAATCCGTGACGACCGCGCGTCCCGTCGCTCGCTCGATGAGGATATTCTCGGCCTTGACGTCGCGGTGGACGACGCCGCGTGCATGGGCATACCCGAGGGCGAGCGCCACGTCGCAGAGCTGGCCGATCGTCTCCGCGAACGGTGGTTGGCCACGCTCGACCAGCCGCTGTGCGAGGGACTCGCCATCGACATAGCCCATGACGAAGAACACCTGCCCGCTGATCTCGTCCGCGCGGTGGATCGGGACGATGCTCGGATGCGAGAGGTGGGCGGCGGTGCGGGCCTCGCGCAGGAAGCGCTCTCGCACGTCCGGGCTTCCGGCGAGGTGAGCAGGCAGTGTCTTGATCGCGACCGGACGATCGAGCTTGAGATCCCGGGCGAGGTAGACAATCCCCATACCGCCTCGGCCAATCTCACGCTCGATATCGTATTGGCCAGCGAGCGCGGCGGCGAGCACGGACAGCTCAGACATTTCCGGGAACCGGGAACAGGGAACTGGGAACGGTAGATCCTGGACGAAAGAGGCTTACGTCGCCCGGTGGGAAGATGTGTCTCCCGCGCGACGGGTGCGAGGGCGCGGATTAGATTTGGCTACGGAACCTCTGTGCAACACCTGCAACCCCGATCCGGCTCCCAAGAGGACGATTGCATGGCAACGCAGACCCTGCCCACCGCTGAGACCGCGCACGACGCGTTTCCGATCAACGGGACCGACTACGTCGAGTTCTACGTCGGCAACGCGAAGCAAGCGAGTCATTTCTATCGCGCGGCGTTCGGCTTTCAGCTCGTCGCCTACCGCGGCCCGGAGACCGGCGTGCGAGACCGCGCGAGCTACCTTCTTCAACAAGGCAAGATCCGGCTCGTGCTGACGACGGCGCTGGGACCCGAGTCGCCGATCGCGGAGCACGTGCACAAGCACGGCGACGGCGTGAAGGACTATGCGCTGTGGGTGGACGATGCGCGCGACGCGTACACGACCGCCGTCGAACGCGGAGCCATTCCGAAGCAGGAGCCGCGCGTCGTCCGCGACGACGATGGCGAAGTGGTGATCGCCGCGATCGGTACGTACGGCGATACCATTCACTCGCTCGTGGAACGGCGCAACTACAAGGGCACGTTCCTGCCAGGATTCCGCGCGGTGACGCCGAGGTTTCAACCGGCCGAGGTTGGGCTCAAGTACGTCGACCACTGCGTCGGCAACGTGGAGCTCGGCCAGATGAATCGGTGGGTGCAGTACTACGCCGACGTCATGGGCTTCCGAAACCTGATCACGTTCGACGACCAGGACATCAGCACGGAGTACTCGTCGCTCATGTCGAAGGTCATGGCGAACGGCAACGATCGCATCAAGTTTCCGATCAACGAGCCCGCGTCAGGCAAGAAGAAGTCGCAGATCGAGGAATACCTGGACTTCTATCGAGGACCGGGGGCTCAGCACCTCGCGCTGGCGACCGACGACATCATCGAAACGGTGACAGCTCTCCGCGATCGCGGGATCGAGTTCCTGAAGGCTCCGACCACGTACTACCAGGAGCTGCAGCAGCGCGTCGGCAAGATCGACGAGCCGCTCGACACGCTCGAGGAGCTCGGGATCCTGGTCGATCGAGACCCGGACGGCTATCTGCTTCAGATCTTCACGAAGCCCGTCGAGGATCGCCCGACGCTGTTCTATGAGATCATTCAGCGCAAAGGCGCGAAGAGCTTCGGCAAGGGGAACTTCAAGGCGCTGTTCGAAGCGATCGAGAAAGAGCAGGAACTCCGCGGAAACCTGTAAACGCAAAACGACAGAGGCTGTCATTCCGAGCGGAGCGAGGAATGACTTTGAGGACCAATGCCCATATATCACCGGTTAGGCGACATCCCGAAGAAGCGCCACACGGTCTTCCGTCGGCCGGACGGCGGCCTGTACGCGGAAGAGTTGATGGGCCATGAGGGGTTCGTCGGAACCTCATCGCTGCTCTATCACTCGTATCCGCCGACGACCGTGAAGTCCGCGCGAAAGATTCGCGACATCACGTGGGAAGCGGATGACGACACGTCACTCCGGCATCGCCACTTCCTCACGGCGCGCGCCCAGAAGGGAGGAAGCCCGACGCTCGACCGCATCCCGCTGCTCTTCAACAGCGACATCGCGATGCTGTACGTCGAGCCGGATGAGATCGACGCGCACTTCTATCGGAACTCGCAGGCTGACGAGGTCGTGTACGTCGTGGAAGGCTCCGGCACCCTCGAATCCGTCTACGGTGACCTACCGTATACGCAGGGAGATTATGTAGTTATCCACCGGAACATCACGCATCGCTGGAAGCTCGATGACGGGGGAAAGAAGACGAAGCTGCTCGTGTTCGAGTCGCGTGGACACGTTCGGTGGCCCAAGCGCTACCGCAATGAATTCGGCCAGCTGCTCGAGGGAGCGCCATTCAGTGAGCGCGACATTCGGCGTCCCGTCGAGCTGCGGACGCATGACGAGAAGGGAGACTTCCGTATCCTCGTGAAGCAGTACGATGCGCTCAACGAGTTGATCCTCGATCACCATCCGTTCGACGTCGTTGGTTGGGATGGCTACTTCTATCCGTGGATCTTCAGCATCCACGACTTCGAGCCGATCGTCGGCCGGATTCATCAGCCGCCGCCGGTGCATCAGACGTTCCAGGGCGACGGCTTCGTGATCTGCTCGTTCTGTCCGCGTCCATACGACTTCGATCCGCAGGCCGTGCCCGCGCCGTACAACCACAGCAACGTGGATTCGGATGAGGTGTTGTTCTACGCCTCGAGCGAGTTCATGAGCCGCAAGGGCATCGAGTACGGAAGCGTCACGCACCACCCGGACGGGCTGCCGCATGGGCCACACCCGGGTCGCGCGGAGGCGAGCATTGGCGCGAAGTACACCAACGAGCTCGCGGTGATGATGGACTCGTTCAAGCCGCTCAAGGTGGCGAAGGCGGCGTTGTCATTCGAGGATCCGAAGTACCACCAGAGCTGGATCGAGTCACAGCACGAAACCTTCAATCCGCCAACCAGCTAGGGACGGACGACGGGGGACGGACGACGGGGGACGGACGACGGGGGACGGACGAAAGAGCGTTGTCACTCCGATTCCGAGCGGAGCGAGGAATGACTAACGCTTTTCGAAAGCAGCGATCGCGTTACGCGTGAAGTCGGAGAGAACGAGCCGCCCGCTCATCGCCGCCCGGTCCTCCAGCAGCTGATCCCACGAGTCCGTGTCGTGCCAGAGCGCAGACTTGAGCTCCGAGATCGCCTCCGGATTGAACGACGCCATCCTGTGCGCCACCGTGCCTAACACCTGATCGAGCGCCTGCACGTTGTCGCAGACGCGCGTGTACAGGCCATGCGCCAGGCACCACGCGGAATCCCGCCAATCAGCGTCGAGCGCCATCGCCGAGAACGCCGATGCCCCGACCCGCCGCTCGATCGCCGGTCCGACGACGAACGGTCCGAGCCCGATCGCAAGCTCGCTCAGCCTCACCGGCGCGTCGGGCACCGCGAGCGCGTAATCGGACGCGGCTACGATTCCCACACCGCCGCCAACGACCTTGCCCTGCACACGCGTGATGATGGGTTTCGTGCACCGTCGCATCGCCATGAGGATGCGGGCGAATCCCATGAAGAATTCCTTGCCCGACTCGGGCGAGTCGATCTGCTTGAGCTCGTCGAACGACGCCCCCGCGCAGAACGTTCCCGCGCCTTCGCTCCGGACCACGACGACCCGGCAGGCGGGATGCTTGCTCACCGCCGTGATGCGGTTCGCGATATCATTCAGAATCGCCGCGGGGAGCGAATTGCTCTTCGGGTGGTAGAACGACACGGTAGCGATGCCCTCGGTGATCGAGCAGGTGACCACGCCCGATCCGACGGCCTGCGTCCCTGACGGAGTTGGTGTCAGCATGAGCCTCGTTGCCTGGAAAACGCGCCGGATATCGACCGGGCCGGCACGTCGTTAGCCATTGAATTCCAAGGAGATTGGTGTTTAATACACGAAACCGATCGGCCTCGGAAGAGCGGCGCGCAACACGTCGCGAACACCCCCGCCCGCTGCGTGCGCGGCGAGGGATTCCGGGCCTCCTTTCTCGCTGGAGCAGATCGTGACGGATCAGAAATCTCCGGCCTCCGCGGCCGCCGCCGGCAGCCCCGACGACACAGCGCGAGTGGCCGACTTCGAGGCGCGAATCGCCCAGGGCGAATCGATCGAGCCCAAGGATTGGATGCCCGAGCGATACCGGAAGCAGCTCGTCCGGATGATGTCGCAGCACGCGCATTCCGAAGTCGTCGGCATGTTGCCGGAAGGCAACTGGATCACGCGCGCGCCAAGCCTTCGCCGAAAGCTGGTGCTGCTCGCGAAGGTGCAGGACGAAGCCGGCCACGGGCTCTACATCTACTGCGGAACCGAGACGCTCGGCGTCGGTCGCGAGGAGCTCATCGACCAGCTGCTCACCGGAAAGGCGAAGTACTCGAGCATCTTCAACTATCCGACGCTCACGTGGGCGGACATCGGCGTGATCGGGTGGTTCGTCGACGGCGCCGCCATCGTGAACCAGACCATGCTCGCGAAGGCGTCGTTCGGCCCGTACGCGAGAGCGATGGTTCGGATCTGCAAGGAAGAGAACTTCCACAAGAAGCAGGGTTACGAGAGCGTCGCGACGCTCGCGAACGGCACACCGGAGCAGCGCGCGATGGTGCAGGACGCGGTGAACCGGTGGTGGTGGCCGTCGCTCATGATGTTCGGCCCGAGCGACAAGGATTCGCCGAACTCCGCGGAGCTCATGCGGTGGCGCGTGAAGCGCGACTCGAACGACACGCTGCGCCAGCGGTTCGTCGACCTCACCGTACCGCAGGCGCGCGCCGTCAACCTGACGCTGCCGGACCCGGACCTCAGGTACAACGAGGAGACGGAGCATTGGGAGTTCGGCGACATCGATTGGTCCGAGTTCCACGAGGTCATCTCGGGCAACGGGCCGTGTAATCGCGAGCGGCTCGCCGCGCGTCGCAAGGCCCACGAGGACGGCGCGTGGGTGCGTGAAGCGGCGGAGGCGTACGCGGCCAAGCGTCAGGCCGCCTCCGCTGCCTGACGTCGGGAATCGGGAATACGGAATCGTGAACGGCGTCCGGAGCCGGCTTCGCAGGCGACTCCGGGTTCCGGTTCATTTCATCGCCTAGCGAATGCCTAACGAAACTGCTTCTGTGGCTGGTGCCGGCGCCGTCGGCGCCGAAACGCAGTGGGATCTCTGGGAAGTGTTCACGCAGGAGGGTGAGGGCGCGCCGCACGAGCACGCGGGGAGCGTCCACGCGACCACCGCCGAGCACGCGATGCAGAACGCGCGTGACGTGTACGCACGGCGTGGCAAGGTGGTGAGTCTCTGGGTCGTTCCCACGGGCGCCATTGTGGCCTCGGCCCCCAGCGACGCCGGCCCGCTCTTCGATCCGGGGAACGACAAGGCATACCGTCATCCGCAGTTCTACAAGACGCCTCGCGGAGTCAGGGGACTGTGAGTCGCGCCGGGAACAGGGAACAGGGAACGGGGAACGGTGGTTCTCCTGACAGTTGGGTTCCCGGCGCGCGCCCTGCGACAGCGACGTCCGGCGTCGTGGAGAATCCGTTCTTCGAGTACCTGCTCCGGCTCGCCGACGATCGCCTCGTGCTCGGGCACCGGCTCTCCGAGTGGTGCGGCCACGCTCCCATTCTCGAGGAAGACATCGCGCTCGCCAACATCGCGCTGGACCTCATCGGCCAGGCGTCGATGCTGCTCAAGCTCGCGGGTGAGGTGGAAGGGAAGGGGCGCAACGAGGACGCGCTCGCCTATTTCCGCGACGCGATCGAGTTCCGCAACGCGCAGCTGGTCGAGCTGCCTAACGGGGACTTCGCGGTGACCATCGTACGCCAGTTCCTGTTCGACGCCTGGGACGTCCTCGTGCTGGAGCGCCTCACTAGCGCGTCGAATCAGGCGCTCGCGGGAATCGCGGCCAAGGCGCTCAAGGAAGCGAAATACCACCTGCGCCACACCGCGGAGTGGGTCCACATGCTCGGCGACGGGACCGCGGAGAGTCACGCGCGCGCCCAGCGGGCGCTGGACGACCTGTGGCCGTACACCGCCGAGCTCTTCATGAGCGACGACATCGACGCTCAGGCGGTGGCGAGCGGGTCGGGCGTTGACGTCGAATCGCTTGGCCCGCGCTGGCGCCAGACGGTCGAGCAGGTGATCGGCGAGGCCACGCTCACCATCCCGAAGGACGGCTTCGCGCCGCGCGGCGGGCGGACGGGCCGGCACACCGAGCATCTCGGTCGCATGCTCGCCGACATGCAGAGCCTCGCGCGCGCGCACCCGGGGGCAGCGTGGTGACCGTCGCCGACTCACGCCGCGAGGAGATTCTCGCGTGGCTCGAGGAGGTGAAGGATCCCGAAGTGCCCGTGTTGAGCATTCGCGAGCTCGGCGTGCTGCGCGACGTCGAGGTGACGGGCGACGAGGTGGTGGTCGTCATGACGCCGACCTACTCGGGGTGCCCGGCCATGCACGCGATGGAGGCGGAGGTCGTGACCACGCTCGCGCGCCACGGGGTGCCTAACGTGCGAGTGAGGACCGTCTATGCGCCGGCGTGGACGACGGACTGGATGTCCGACGAGGCAAAGGCGAAGCTCGCGGCGTACGGCATTGCACCGCCAGGCCGGCTGGAGTCTGAGGACCTGGTTCCGCTTCGGCGGCGGGCGCCCGTCGAGTGCCCGTATTGCCACTCGGTGAACACGATCGTGCGGAGCGAGTTCGGGCCGACGGCCTGCAAGGCGATCCTGTTCTGCAACGGCTGCCACCAGCCGTTCGAGTTGTTCAAGGCGATCTAGGCTGAATTGGGGTCAGAGTCGAATTTCATCGTTTCACTGCGCTCGCAGTGAAACGATGAAATTCGACTCTGACCCCAATTC
>DASUGD010000341.1:0-9466 GCA_036274195.1 Gemmatimonadaceae bacterium
AATTTCCACGCGGATCTCGAGGCCGAGTTGCCGCGCGGAGTCGCGCCAGCGTTCGACGGGCTCACCATCCGGATCGAAGAACCGTGACTGGGGACTGGAGAATGGGGACTGGGGACTGGGGGACTGGGGACTCGGCCGGGACGCCATTAGCGCCCGAGGAGACCTCCTCGAGTAGAGAGGCTTGGGTAGCCGAGTCCCCAGTCCCCAGTCCCTAGTCCCGTTTGTCGAGTGGCCGAGTACCCAAACAAGGGGTTGCCTCACGTCCCGAGCGCGGTCAGCTTCCGTCGAAAGACCACCAAACAGTAGGCTCTCCCCCGAGGCGGCACATGCTGGAGCAAGTGAAGACGCGACCCTCGCCGCTTGGCGACGCCATTCGCGTAGAAAACGATCGAGTCACCGTGGTGCGAGAGGCGGATCTCGCATCCCCGAAAATGGATGCTCTCGTCCGAGAGGCAGTTTTCGGGACCGGTGAGGGACGTGACTACGCGCGCTGGCTGATCTGGGAGATCGGCGAAGCGGTTGGCGTCCGGCCCGCGTCCATCAACGGTCTCTACATGGCGCGGGGCAGGAACGCGGTCCACGGCTTCACCGTGCCGGCGATCAACGTGCGCGGCGCGGCGTACGACACCGCGCGTGCCATTTTCCGCACGGCCATCAAGCTCAACGCAGGCGCGTTCCTGCTCGAGATCGCGCGATCCGAGATCGGCTACACGGACCAGCGCCCGTCGGAGTACGTTGCCGTGATGCTCGCGGCCGCGCTGCGCGAGGGCTTCCGCGGGCCGGTCTTCATCCAGGGCGATCACTTCCAGGTCAACGCGAAGAAGTTCGCCGTCGACCCTGACGGAGAAGTCGCGGCGGTGAAGCAACTCGCGCTCGAGGCAATCACCGCCGGGTTCTACAACATCGACGTCGACACATCGACGCTGGTGGACCTCTCGAAGCCGGACCTCGCGTCGCAGCAGCGCCTCAACTACGAGACCTGCGTCGACATCGCCAAGTACATTCGCGAGCTCCAGCCGAAGGGCGTCACGATCTCCATTGGCGGCGAGATCGGCGAGGTCGGCTCCCACAACAGCACGGTCGAGGAGCTGCGCGCGTTCATGGACGGCTTCAACCGCACGCTCGCCGAGCGGTGCCCACCGGGCACCGAGGGCCTCTCGAAGATCAGCGTGCAGTCCGGGACGTCACACGGCGGCGTGGTACTTCCCGATGGCTCGATCGCGGACGTCGCGCTGGACCTCGATACGCTCGCCCGGCTGTCCAAGGAAGCACGAGAGCGGTACGGGCTGGCTGGAGCCGTGCAGCATGGCGCGTCGACGCTTCCGGACTCGGCGTTCCACAATTTCCCGACGACCGAGACGGCAGAGATTCACCTCGCCACCAACTTCCAGAACATGCTGTTCGATCACCTGCCGGCAGCGCTCCGGCAGGAGATTTACGAGTGGTTGCGGGAGAATGCGAAGGAAGAGCGCAAAGCCACCGACACAGACGAGCAGTTCTTCTACAAGACGCGCAAGAAGGCGCTCGGGCCGTTCAAGCGTCGGCTCTGGGATCTGCCTGACGACGTGAAGGCCGCGATGGCCAGGACATACGACGAGAAGTTCGAGTTTCTGTTCACGCAGCTTGCCGTCGGTGACACGGCCTCGGACGTGCGCGATCACGTAAAGGTGGTGCGGTTGCATCGGCCAATGCCGGGGACCGCGGGTTATGCGAACGTCGCGGCCGCGCCTGACGATACCGATCTGAGTGACTGACGCCGGCGCCGCGCTTTCGGGTGCGTCGCGAACGCCCGGCGGCCGGCCAGATGGCTCGCCGTCGCCGGGCGCCACCTCGGCAACGGCGTTGTGGGCCGATACGCTTCAGACGCTCGCGAACGTCGTGGCGCACGATCTCAGGAACGCTTTGAACGCGGTCGCGGTGAATCTGGAGGTCGTTCGCAGCCGGTCCGGGAGGGGTGCGGACGCGGCCGCCATCGCACCCTTTGCCGCCACGGCGGCGACGAATTTCGAGACGGCAGCTGCAGCGGCCGAGGCGCTGTTGGCGTTCGTGCGCCCCGAGCCGGGTCGGGTCGACATTGCGGCGGTCGTTGGCAGGTTGGCGCGCCTGCTCGCCGTTCGTGCAGGGGCGGGATTACAGGTCAATGACCGCTCGGATGGACGGGCGGTGACCACGGCGCCGCCGGATATTGCGCGGGTGGCGGTGGCGCGCAGTGTGCTAGGCGCTGTCGGCGAGGGTGAAAGTGCCGCGTGCGAAATTGCTGTCGATGACGGTATCTTTCTGCGCATCACCGGCGCGACTCGCGTTCCGCCGCCGCCCGATTCCGACCTCGTCGCCGCTGCGCTGGAGCAGGGCATTCGCATAGCTCCGCGCGATCGATCGATCGAGATCCGCTTTCCCGCAGTGGACCAACGCGACAACCCAAACGCTCCGTCATGAAGAAGCCGAAGATCCTGATCGCTGACGACGATCGCTCCATAACCGAGGGATTGAGCGCGATCCTGTCCGACGAAGGGTACGAGATCGAAGTCGCGCTCGACGGGCAGAAAGCGATCGACCGCCTCGCGAGCGACGCGTTCGGTGTCGCGCTCGCCGACCTGATGATGCCCAAGCTCGATGGGCTGGCGCTGCTCAAGGAAATGCAGACGCGTGGCGTTTCCACCGAGTGCATCATCGTCACCGGGCAGGCGACCGTCGACTCGGCCGTCCAGGCCATGCGGCAGGGCGCGTACGACTACATCGAGAAGCCCCTCAACGCCGAAAAGTTGAACCGGCTGAAGGCGCTCATCCCGAAGGCGCTCGACAAATTCAACGACCGGCAGAAGATCAAGGAGCTCGCCTCGACCATCGAAGGGCTGACCCATTACGGCGAGCTCACGGGGCAGTCCGAATCGATGCGGTCGGTCTATCGGATCATCGACGCGGTGGCGCCGTCATCCGCGAGCGTGCTGATCCTCGGCGAATCCGGAACGGGGAAAGAGCTCGTCGCCCGTGCCATTCACAACAAGAGCGACCGCGCCAAGGGACCAATCTTCGCGCTGAACTGCGCGGCACTACCCAAGGACATTCTCGAGAACGAGCTGTTCGGTCACGAGAAGGGCGCGTTCACCGGATCAGTAAACGAGAAGGCCGGTGCGTTCGAGATGGCGAATGGCGGGACCATCTTCCTCGACGAGGTCGCGGAGATGGCGCCGGACATTCAGGTGAAGCTGTTGCGCGCGCTCGAGTCGAGAACCATCCGGCGGCTCGGTGGCAAGCGCGAAATCTCCGTGGACATTCGCGTCGTCGCGGCGACGAACAAGAACCTGCAGAAGGCCATAGCTGACGGGGAGCTACGCGAGGACTTGTACTATCGCCTCGCGGTGGTGGAGATCTTCCTGCCACCGCTTCGCGAACGTCTCGGCGATGTCAAGCTGCTGGCCAACGAGTTTCTCGCTCGTTATGCGCAGCAGAACGGCAAACACGTCACGGGGTTCGACAACGACGCCTGGTCGTGGATCCTCAATTATCGATGGCCGGGCAACGTTCGCGAGCTGAAGAATGCGGTCGAGCGCGCCGTGATCATGGCGCGCGGGGCGGTGATTACCGTCGATGACATCACGCCCAGGCATTTGCGTCCGGGCGCGGACACTGGCGAGCATCCCGCCGTGACGCCGCCGCGGCGGCGCGCGAGCGACCGCGTCGCTGCTGGTGCCAATGGCGCGTCGATGGTATTGGGTATGACACGTGATGAGCTGTTCGATGAGTTCTCGCGATTCGTGAACGCTCGGGGCAGTGCCGGGCGCGTGTCTACGCCACCTCCGAGCGCGGATGTCGCAGACGGGGCGAGGGCGGGGGCGGAACCGGAGCTCGACGTAGAGGCAGAGGGTGCTGTCGTGACTGAACTCGTACAGCCGACGAAGGTGCACTCGAAGGCGAAGCCGAAGAAGCGACGCTAGCAGTCTCGCCCGTCGCGTTGGCGGGCGCCACGACCCGATGCCGCGCCGAGCGGCGTGAGCAGAATGAGGAGAGGATATGCGCAGGCTGGACTACGACGACGAGCCGGCAGTCATCATCGAGCGTCACTCCGGAGGAGTTGGTTCGTTTCTCCTCGGGGTTACCATCGGCGCGGTGGCCGCGCTACTGCTTGCGCCGCAGTCTGGCGAAGCGACGCGTCGGGACCTGCGGCGCGGCGCGCGACGTGCGCGGCGCGCCGCCCGGGACATGGCGGGTGACCTCGGGACGAAGGTGTCCGATACCTTCGACCAGGCGCGCGACCGGGTCGAGCACGGCATCGACAGCGCGCGTCAGGCGATCGACCTGAAGAAGCGGCAGGTGACCCGCGCCATGGAAGCCGGCCGCGCTGCGGCGCAGCAGGCCCGCGAGGAGCTCGAGCGGCGCATTGCCGAAACGAAGGCTGCCTACAACGCCGGCGCCGACGTGGCTCGCTCTGGCAAGGCGGCCGCGCTCCCGGCGGCGGAGGTTGACCCCGACGAGTCACCAGGCCGCTGACCGCAGTCATCGGCCACCCGCTTCGCGTGCCGAGACGCCCGCTGTACGTCCGTGTCGGCTGGACGTTACGTGACTACGCGAAGCGCGTTTGGGACAACTCCGGCGAAGACAACATTTTCTTCCTCGCTGGCGGGATTGCGTTCAACATCCTGCTCGCGGTCGTGCCGTTTGTCCTGCTGCTGGTCTCGGGATTCGCGACCCTGCTCAAGCACTCCGCGGACCAGACCTTCACCGACGTCACCACGATCATCGACAGCCTGCTTCCGCCTCACGCGGAGACGACCGAGAGCCCGGTTCACGGGCTGCTGATCGACATCATCCGCGCGCGCGGCGCCGTCGGGGTGTACAGTGCGGTTGGCTTCATCTGGTTTTCCACGCGGCTGTTCGGGTCGTTGCGAAGCGTGCTCGCCGATGTGTTCGACATCGAGACCGATCGCGGGATCATCGCCGGCAAGCTGTTCGACATCCAGATCACGATCATGGCGACGCTGCTGCTGGTCGCGTACACGGCGCTCTCCGCGTATCTCGCGCTCGCGACCTCGCGCGGTGTGCAGATCTTCGAGCGGCTCGGGATCCGTGCCGATGTGATGGGCACCGTGGAGTACGCATTGGGTCGGCTGGTCGCGTTCATCTTTGTCGCGCTGATGTTCTTCTCGCTGTACAAGTTCCTGCCTAACAGGAAGATTCGCTGGCAGACCGCCCTGCTGGCCGCGGTGTTCACGAGCACGATGTTCGAGATCGCGAAGAACGTGTTCACGGCTTACGTGGCCGAGTTCAACCCGGGGTCGATCTACACGGGGACGCTCTATGCACTCGTGATCGTGGTGTTCTGGGTGTACTACGCCGCGATGATCTTCATCCTTGGTGGGGAGGTCGGGCAGGTGTATGAGCTGCGGCGCGTCAGACGACTTCAGCGCGAGACGTTTGAAGAATAGCCATCAGCCATCAGCCATCAGCCATCAGCTCGGACAGCGAAACGTCGAACTGCGCCCGCCGTTCGGTCTCCGCCGTTTCAGCTGATGGCTGATGGCTGATGGCATTTTCGTGATACACACGAGTTCGACTTTGGCCCAATGCTTGCCTTACGAGTGGTCGTTCGCACTCAACCGGAGGCCAACCGTGCGAAAGACTGCTTTGACCCTCGCGATCGCGGCGCTGACGGCGGTGGCCGCATGCAAGAAGACAGGCGAGAACGAGTTCCAGGTGCAAACGCCCGACGTGGACGTCAAGACCGACACGACCACGATCAAGACCCCTGATGTCGACGTCGTGAAGGACACGGCGACCGTCACCGTCCCGAAAGTCGACGTCCGAAAGGATAGCGCGAAGGTTACGGTTCCCAAGGTGAAGGTGAAAAAGCCGTAACGACATGGCGGATCGGCGTTAGGCGCGCGCGGGCGACGCTGCCCGCCGCGCGCCCTTCCGATTCGGGCATCCGAGCGCGACTTTCCGCGCCATGCCCATCGATCTTCGCAGTGACACCGTCACGCGGCCCACGGCGCCAATGCGCCAGGCCATCGCGGCCGCCGACGTCGGTGACGACCATCTCGATGGCGACCCCACCACGCGCCGTCTCGAGGCGCGGGTCGCCGAGCTCCTCGGAAAGGACGCGGCGCTCTACTTTCCCACCGGGACGATGGCCAACCTCGCCGCGATCATGACGCACGCGGCCCCCGGCACCGAAATTCTCGTGGACGCCGATGCGCACGTCGTGAACCTGACAGGCGCCGGCATCGCGCTTGCCGGCGTTCAGCCGCGCTTCGTCGTGCCGACCGGGCGCACGATCAGCGCCGCCGATGTGAGGCGCGCGATCCGGCCGCCGTCCCGGTACTCCCCTCGACTCTCTCTCCTGTCGGTAGAGAACACGCACAACGGTGCAGGAGGGGCGATCACGTCGCTCGGCGAGCTCGAGGCGATTGCGGCCGTCGCGCGCGACGTCAGCGTCCCACTGCATCTCGATGGCGCTCGATTGTGGAACGTGACCGCGGCGACCGGTGTGCCGATGCGCGACTACGCCGCGTGTGCCGACACCGTGATGGTGTCGTTCTCGAAGGGCCTCGGTGCGCCGGTCGGAGCCGCGCTCGCGGGAACGTCGCGGCTCATGGAGATCGCGTGGAGCGCCCGAAAGCGGCTCGGCGGCGGACTGCGGCAATCTGGCATCATCGCCGCAGGAGCGTTGTTCGGGATCGAGAACCATCGCGAACGCCTGCACGTGGACCACGCGAATGCGGCACGGTTTGCCGATGCCGTGGCTGGCGCCGGCGGCGCTCGTGTCGTGCCTCCGGATACGAACATCGTCATGATCGATCTGCCGGCGTCGCTCCCTGCGGCGGAGGCCGCGCGCCGGGCTGCAGAGCGAGGGCTACTGGTAAGCGTCTGGACCGCCAGTCGAGTTCGGGTCGTCACGCATCTCGACGCATCAGCCGAAGCCGTTGATGAGGCCAGTCGAATCATGCGCGAAGTGCTCGAGCGTGGTTGAATCGGCTGGCGCGAGCGGCTAGCTTTCTCGCTGCTCCAGGTCCCGGAGGGCGTGAGCCCGCTAACTCCGTCAGGACCCCGAAGGTAGCAGCGGCATGTGGTGTCTTGCGTCGCTTCGTCAGACCTGGAGTATTCGCGGTGCAGCGGGAATAGGGAACGGGGAACCGGGAACCGTGCGTCGGTTCGACGTTCACCGCCCTCATACCGCTCACCTTGCGAGAATGACGTGATGGCGCGACTGACGCGTGCGATTTGGAGCCTTGTTCGAGTGCCTGCGCGGCGTCGAGCGAGGCTCCGTCGCATTTCCGCCCGTTAGGCCCGGTTCCCCGTTCCCGGTTCCCCGTTCCCGTCAGTAATGATTGCTCTCGCGCGCAAATACCGGCCTCGAAACTTCGCGTCGGTCGCGGTTCAGTCGCACGTCTCCAACACGCTGAAGGGCGCGATCGCGCGCGGGCGTGTCGCGCACGGCTATCTGCTCTGTGGGCCGCGCGGGGTCGGCAAAACGACGCTCGCTCGGGTGCTGGCCATGGCCCTCAACTGCGAGAACCGCTCGCCCGATGGCGAGCCGTGCGGCGTCTGCGAGTCGTGCCAGCGGATCTGGAGCGGCTCGGCGAGCCTCGACGTGATCGAGATCGACGCGGCGTCGAACCGCGGTGTCGACGATGCGCGTGAGCTGCGCGAGCGCGCGATGTACGCGCCGTCCGGCGACGATCGCTACAAGGTCTATATCGTCGACGAGGCGCACATGCTCACGCGCGAGGCGTGGAACGCGCTGCTCAAAATTCTCGAGGAGCCACCGCCGCGCGTCGTGTTCGTATTTGCCACCACCGAGCCCCAGAAGATCGCGCAGGCCGCGGCGCCGGTGCTGAGCCGGCTTCAGCGGTTCGATTTCCGTCGGATCGGCCCGGCCGACGTGCGTGCCCGCCTCGAGTCCGTGCTCGCTGCCGAGCACATTCCGGCCGAACCGGAAGCGCTGGCCATGATCGCACGCGCGGCCGACGGCTCGATGCGCGACGCCCTGAGCCTCACCGACCAGTCGTTGTCGTTAGGCGACGGCCCGCTCACCGCGGATCGTGTCCGGGATGCGCTCGGGCTCGTGGCGGAGGACGAGTACCTCGAGGCGCTGGCGATCATCGCCGACCGCCGGGCTGCCGATGTCTTCCCGATGATGCAGCGACTCGGCGAGTCGGGCATCGATTTCGGCCTGTTCCTCACCGGCCTCGCCGACATGCTCCGGGCGCAGCTCGCCGTCACGTTAGGCTCGACGTCCGTGGAGGTGTCCGAGCGTGCGCGCGCGATCCTCGTGGAGCGTCGCGACCGCCTCGCCCCGGCCGACCTCCTGCGGATGCTCGCCGCGGTCGGTGAGCTCGAGCCTCGCTTTCGAAAGAGCGGCCAGCAGCAGCTGCTGCTCGAGACCTTGATGGTCCGGTTCGCGCTCCTCGATCGCTCGGTGGCGATCGAGGACGTGCTCCGTGGTCTGGGGGATGGCGGGAGCGCCCCGGGCACGCGTTCGTCGGCATCCTCGACGAGCGGTGCGAGCGGGCGAGCGGCAAGCACAGGCCCAGTCGATACGCCACGGCGAGGCACAGCCGACGCCCCACCATCGGCGGATCGTCCGGTACCACCGCCGCTCGTACGGGACCAGGCGCCCAGATCCCGCGCCGACGCGTCGTGGAAGCAGCCGCCCTCGGCCGCGGTGCCCGGCATCAACGTGATCGCGGAACGATGGGATGAGGTCGTAGCGTCCCTGCGGTCGAGTCGCATGCTGCTCGCGCCCTTCCTCGAGCAAGCGACGCCATCGGCAATCTCGGCCGGCGGAGCGCTCACCGTACAAGCCGACGATGAAGCGGCGGCGGACGCGCTCGAGATGAGCAAGGCGGACATGCTCGCGGTGGTCAAGAGCATGTTCCCGGCAGTCGAGCGCGTTACCATTGCACGGCCTAACGGGCCTGCGGCTTCGGGTTCACACAAGCGCGTTACGGAGCAGGAGATCCGCGAGCAGCGCATGACGTCGCTTCGCAAGCGAGATCCCGTGCTTGGCGCTGCGATCGACGCGCTCGACCTCGAGCTGCTGGACTGATTCTTCCAGCGGCTCGATGCCGCTGTGCGACCATTCGCTTCCGCTTGCAACCCGGCGCGAGCGACGGGTAGCTTTTTGGCCTCTCCACCAGCGACGCGTGGTCCCGATGCCCGACATCATGAAGATCCTGCAGCAGGCGCAGCAGATGCAGGGTCGGCTGAAGCAGATCCAGGATGAGCTCGAAGCTCGAACCGTCAACGCCGCGTCCGGTGGTGGGATGGTGACCGTCGAGGCCGACGGCAAAGGGCAAATCCGCAAGATCAAGATCGACCCCACCGTGGTGAACGCGTCCGACGTCGAGATGCTCGAGGACCTCGTCCTCGTCGCGGTCGTCGAGGCGCAGAAGAAGGCGGCAGACCTGGCGCAGGAAGAGATGGGGAAACTGGCGGGAGGCATGAACCTGCCATTCAAATTGCCCTT
>DASUGD010000342.1:0-2198 GCA_036274195.1 Gemmatimonadaceae bacterium
AATTCGACTCTGACCCCATTTCCATCGACCATGACCCACACCCAAGCCGCGGATGGCCTCATCGCGGCCGGCCGGCGGTTCCACGCGCGAGGTTGGGTGCTCGGCACGAGCGGCAACTTCAGCGTCGTCATCTCCCGGGACCCGCTCCGCCTGGCGATCACGGCCAGCTCGGTCGACAAGGGCGCGCTGGACGCGTCCCACATTCTCGACGTCGACGAGACCTGCGCCGTTCACGGCGGGCTCGGGAATCCGTCGGCCGAGACGCTTCTGCACTTCGAGATCGTGCGGCGGCGCGGCGCCGGGGCGGTCCTGCACACGCATTCCGTGTGGAGCACGGTCCTGTCCGACTCTCACGGACTCGACCGTGGACTCGCGATCGAGGGCTACGAGATGCTCAAGGGACTCGACGGCGTGCGCACACACGAGCATCGTGAATGGGTCCCGATCGTCCCCAACGACCAGGACATGCCGCGGCTCGCACAGGTGGTGGGCCGCACGCTGGACGAGCACCCGGGCGCGCACGCGATCCTGCTCCAACGCCACGGTATCTATACGTGGGGCGCGACACTCGGCCAGGCGGTGCGGCACGTCGAGATCCTGGAGTTCCTGCTCGAGACCATGGGACGCACGCGGTCGTACCGGTAACACGGAGGACATGATGGCACTGCTCAAGGTTCCTGAAGAGAATCGCACGCTGACCGATGCCGACGCCGTTCGCGAGTTTCTCGCGGACCACGGGATCGAATACGAGCGCACAGGTTCGGCGCCGGGACTCACGCCCGACTCGAGCGCCGACGAGATTCTGACAGCCTGGGCGCCGAAGATCGACGAGCTCAAGGCCCGCGGCGGTTACGTCGTGGCCGACGTGATCGACGTGAAGCCCGACACGCCGAACCTCGACGCGATGCTCAAGCGCTTCTCGAGCGAGCACTGGCACGATGAGGACGAGGTGCGTCTCATCGTCGAGGGGCGCGGGCTCTTCCACATTCACCCGAGCGGCAGGCCCGTGTTCGCGCTGGAGGTCGAGGCCGGCGACCTGATTCGCGTTCCGCGCGGCACGCACCACTGGTTCGACCTGTGCGGGGAGAAGCGCATTCGCGCCATTCGCCTGTTCCAGGACAAGTCGGGCTGGACGCCCCATTACACCGAGAGCGGAGAGGACACGAAGTTCCAGCCTCTCTGCTTCGGCCCCGCGTACATTCCCGCCGCCCGCGTCGATCCCGGCGTGCAGGTGTGACGGTCGCGTTAGGCCCGCTCGGCGTGCATGGCGTGGTGCTCGACATCGAGGGCACCACGACGCCCATCTCGTTCGTCTACGATGTGCTGTTCCCGTACGCCCGAACGAATCTGCGTGACTTTCTTGTGACGCACGGGCCGTCGGGGCTCCTGGGCGAGGTCGATCGGCTGCTGCGCGAGGAGCACGCCGCGGACGTCGCGCGCGGTGACGCGCCACCGCCGCTCCCGGCCGACGTCAGCAGCGGGAACGCGGTGGACCTCGAGCCGTACGTGCTCTGGCTCATGGATCGCGACCGAAAGTCTCCCGGGCTCAAGCTGCTCCAGGGGCTCATCTGGCAACGGGGCTTCGCGGACGGCACGCTGCAGGGTGAGATCTTTCCCGATGTCGCCCCGGCCCTGGAGCGCTGGCGCTCGCGCGAGATCGATGTCGCGATCTACTCGTCAGGCAGCGTCCTGGCGCAGCGCCTGATCTTCGGCCACACGACGTCGGGCGACCTGACGCCGCGCATCAGCCAGTTCTTCGACGCGACGATCGGCCCGAAGCGGTCGGCGGACAGCTATCGACACATCGCGGCGGAGCTGCACCGGTCGCCTGACGAGCTGCTCTTCCTCTCGGACGTTCACGCCGAGCTGCTGGCGGCGCGCGCGGCCGGGTTCAAGGCGATGTTGTGCGTGCGCCCCGGAAACCCCGAGCCACCCCGAGAGGGCGAACAGGCGATTCAGACCTTCGACGACATCATCTGAAAGGGCGCACGGCAGAAGGGCGCCGAATTCCGAAGGGCGCGAAATCCCGAAGGGCGGAACCCCTAAGGGCGGAAAGAGCGCGCCGTTTTTCGCCGGCCGCTGTTCCGCCCTTCGGGATTTCGCGCCGTTCGGGATTTCGCGCCGTTCGGGATTTCGCGCCGTTCGGGATTTCGCGCCGTTCGGGATTTCGCGCCGTTCGGGATTTCGCGCCGTTCGGG
>DASUGD010000343.1:0-8332 GCA_036274195.1 Gemmatimonadaceae bacterium
AAGTTGCTTTCCCAGCGAACCCCGCCACTAGCGCCGCAAGCGGTTCCGCGCCGAGTGTCGGGCACACCGACAGCACGTCGTCCCGAATGTGGCGGAAAAGACGTATCAGATCGCCTCGCCCGTGCAGAACCTTCGGTTCAGCGTCGAGCAGTCCCGCGAGCACCGGGAAGTCGTCGATATCGCTCCACATAGGCAGCCAGGTCGTTGTAAGCAGGTATGGCAGACGACGGCGTGGCCGCAAACCGAGGCCATCGTTAGGTATGGCTATCACGCACGTCACAAACACAGCACTCAGTCGGCGCAACAGGCGGCCAGATCCGTGGCTCGACAGCTGTGACGCTATCTAGCCGTCCGCTGAGGATTGGAGCCGAGCTATCGACCCCGCGACGACTGACGGTAGCCCAAAATACAGCCGGGGTCTGACAGCACCCTTTGTCGCCGCCTAAGTAGGTAGCCAAAAGTTCTGCTACAAATCACGGAGCCAGAAGTGTGGCGACAGCATGCCCGATTTGCGGCGGGCTTCAGTCGGGGTGAGCATAACGACCCAGAGCAGCGCGCTCGTGGCCAACGCGTCGACGTTCGGCGCCTGGCGATTCGCCGCGACCACTCGCTTCAGCTCTTTCCAGAGTTGATCCATCGGACTGAGTTCCGGCGTCTGCTTGGGCAGCCACACCAACTCAATCCGCAGCCGCGCGGCCAACGCCCGCGACGCGGCGGCGGTGTGCGCGCTCGCGCCGTCGAGCACCAGCCAGATCGTGCCGGCGCGGCGGTAGCGCCGCCGCAGTTCGAGAAAGAAGGCGCGGGCGTCGGCGCCGCCGGCGTGCTCCCGCGTGAGCACGACACGATGCGCGGTGCGGACGTTGATCGCGCCGAAGAGCACCCGCTTCGCGTTCTCGCCCGTGATCGGCACGACCCCCGACGTCCCCACCGGGGCCCACGCCGCACGCAGCGGTGGGAAGAGCCGCAGCAGCGTCCAGTCGGTGACGAGGACGACGTCGCCGGGCCGCACGCCCGCTCTCAGGCGACGGCGGAGAGCCCCTTTTTCTGCGCGAGATGACTGGCGCGCTCGGTGTAGGTGTAGCGCGGCCGCTTCCACCGGAAGCCGTGCTGGTGCAACCGGCGGCGCAACGTCCGCGGCGTGATGGGGCGCCCGAGCCGCTCCGCGCAGTAGGCGGCCAGCAACTCCACGGTCCACGTGGTCGCCCGGTAGCCGCACCGCCGCGGGTCGCGGCGGAGGATCGCCGCCAACCGGCGAGTGCTGATGTCGGCGCTGGGCGGCCTGCCGCGGCGTTCGGCATCGGCGAGCGCGTTAGGGTCCCGCGTTGCCACGTAGCTCGCCACCCACCGGTGGACGGTGGTGCGGTCGACGCGAAACTGACGCGCACTCTCGGCGACCGAGCGCCCGTCGGCGACGGCCAGTACGGCTGCCACCCGGCGGTAGACTCGCGCGTCCGACGCGCCGCGCAAAGCCCGCACCAACCGACGTCGATCCAGCGTCGTGAACGCGTCGGCAAGGTTCGAAGGTCTGGGCATACTGCGAGTGTGTCGCGGAACGCCCATTTGTTGCAAGACTTTTGGCTACCTACTTAGTCGTCGATGACAGCGCGGACCTCCGCGACTACATCCGCGACCACTTCGCTGCGCGTTTCCGCGTGCTCGAGGCATCGGATGGCGCGGAGGGCATCGAGCTCGCGCGCCGGCACATGCCGGGCGTCGTGCTCTCGGACGTGATGATGCCCGGTACCGACGGGCACGAGCTGGTGCGCGTGCTGCGATCGAGCGCCGAGACGGACTTTCTGTCGATCGTGCTGCTCACGGTGCAGGCGGAGGATGAGCGGCGACTGGAGGGGCTCGAGCGCGGCGCCGATGACTACATCGTCAAGCCGTTCGAGACGCGCGAGCTCGACGCGCGGGTTCGGAATCTGATCGCGTCGCGACGCCGGCTGCGCGAACGCTTCGCGACAGCGGGGACATCGGGCCTGCGGACCCGGGACTCTGCCGGGAAGGCATCCGCCGCGGGCGGCAATGGTGGACCGGCGAGCGTTGCTCCGGTGGATGCCGCATACATGGAACGAGTCCGAGCCCGAGCGCAGCCGGGGATAGTCCGGATAAGAGGTAAGGGATCTCACCCTATTGTCCGAGCATACTTGGGGGTAACATGTGAGCAGCCCCGGCCGTGCAAAGACCGCGAGATTGACGGGACGCGGAGACTATGGACCGAGCTGCCATCTCGACCGACTTCGTGGGTCAATCGTGTAGCTCGAACCGCTCGACCACGGCGACCGCTCCACGCGGTCGCGTCAGGACATACCGGCCGTGAGCGAAGTGCGAGAGCACGCCCCTCCGCTGGAGTTGCACCTCCTGCTGCGCGCGCCCGAGGAAACCGTTCGGGAAGCGGCGTGGGAACGGCTCATCGCGGCCCATACTCGACTGCTCCTCGCGGTCGCGCGCACGTTCGGCGGCGGCCACGACGAGGCTATGAACCGCTACTCGTACATCCTGGAGAAGTGCAGGGAATCCGACTTCCGCCGACTTCGCAGCTTCGACGGGTCACACGGCGCGACCTTCTCGACGTGGCTCACGGTCGTTGCTCGACGTCTTTGTCTCGACTACGAGCGCACGCGGTACGGCAGGAGCCCGGCAGGAGCCCAACCGGACGGAAATGCCGCGCGGAGGGTCCGGCGCACGTTAGAGGACTCCGTCGCGCTCGAGTTGGACATCGACCTCATCGCGGCGCCCGATGCCCACTCGCAGGAGACGGCAGTGGTTCGCGCGGAAAGCACCAAAGCGCTTCGCGCGGCATTGTCCGATCTCACGCCGAGGGAACAGTTGTTGGTTACGCTTCGGTTCCAGGACGACCTGTCAGCTGCTCGCATCGCGAGCCTGCTTGGAGTGTCGACACCCTTTCACGTCTATCGCCAATTGAACGGAGTGCTCGCCAAACTGCGGGCCGCTCTCGTTTCGCGTGGCATCGACGGCCTGGGTGACTGATTCCGCAATTCGTCGCCGGCGTTCCGTAATACGGAGCGATACGTGATGAGCACGGGACGGACGACCATGAGTGATCCATCGAGCGAAGTGTTGGAGCATCTGACCGAAGCTGATGTCGCGGCGTATCTGGACCGCGGTCTCAGCGACTCTCGGCGCGATCGAATCGAAGCGCACCTCGCTGGATGTACCGATTGTCGGCAGGAGGTTCTCGAAGCGCAGCAGCTGGTGAAGCGCGTGCGGCCCTTCCGTCGCGCGCCGGTTTGGGGCGGCTCGCTGGCGGCCGCCGCGGCGTTGGTGTTGATCGTCGCCAAGCTCGGCTCTGGGCCCGACCGGCTACCTGAAAGCCCGCCTCCCGTTCGCGGCGATGGCGGCACGCCACAGCTGGTCGTTTACGGTCCGATCGGTGACGACGTCCCGACCCGAGGCCTCAGGTTCGTCTGGAGTGCCGCCGCTGGTACGGTGACGTATCGTTTCACGATGACGGGCAGCGACGGATCGCCAGTGTGGTCTCGAAGCGGTACCGACACCGTTGTCGTTCTGCCGGATTCGGTCGCGCTCCGCCCCGGTCAACGATACCTCTGGGCTGTGGATGCGCTTCTCGCCGACGGAGTCACTCGTTCCACCGGAATGCGCGAGTTCGTGCCGGGGCGATGATGCTTGCTCGCCACCGCCTTGCGCTTGGCTTGTTCCTTGTCGCGGCGTGCGGTGGAAAGCACGAACCCGGCGTCGAGCGGAGCCGCTCGGCAGGCCTGCCTAACGGGTTCCCGTCGGAGCCGGCAGCGTTGG
Organism: Gemmatimonadaceae bacterium; assembly: GCA_036274195.1. Taxonomy (GTDB): domain Bacteria; phylum Gemmatimonadota; class Gemmatimonadetes; order Gemmatimonadales; family Gemmatimonadaceae; genus JAJKIV01. The sequence continues at coordinate 3,778 of DASUGD010000343.1, forward strand.
CGGTTGTGCTCGCGGTGCCAGCGGAGTCGCTCCGCGCTGCGGGCGAGGACCGGTACCGCCGTCAGGCCTACGACAGCGCGCAATCCATATGGCAGGTGGAGCTCGCGCGTGCGCAACGCGCCGGTGACCCGCGCGCCGAAGCGCGCGTTCGCATGTGGCTCGGACTCGCCGCGTACCGGTTGGGCGACTACGCCACCGCACGCCGCGAAGGCGACATCTCGCTCGCCATGAAGCGCAGACTGGGGATGGACGACGAGCTCTCGCGGTCGTTCAATGCGCTGGGACTTCTCGCATGGAACGAAGGACGCCATCTCGAGGCGCTGCGACAGTACGATTCCGCCATCGCGTCCGCGCGGAGGAATAGCGATACCGTTGGCGTCGTCCGCGCGGCCGCGAACGTTCCGCTGGTCAAGCAGCAGCTCGGAGACTTCGACGGCGCGCGAAGGGGGTTCGAGGAGGCCATCGCGGCTGCGGGCGCGATCGGCGATGATCGCACTCAGGGAAACGCGCTCGCCAATCTCGCGACGCTTGAGATCGCGTTAGGCGGCGCGTCCAACGCGATCGCTTTGCTCGCTCGTGCGCGCGCGCATTACGTCACGATTGGCTATCTCACCGGCCAGGCCAACGCGCTGGGACAGCTTGCCACCGCCTGGGCGAGCCTTGGCGATCTTCAGCGTGCAATCGCCACTGCGGATTCAGGGCTTGCCCTCGCACGGGCGCAGGGACTTCTGCAGGAAGTGGCGTCGGACCTCGAGGTCATCGCTGATCTCCATGTGCAGGCGGGCAATCTGCGGCTCGCGCTCCAGCGGCTGCGCGAAGCGGACAGCCTCGACGCGGCGATCGGACTGGTGGTGGAACGCGGCACGAACCTGCGTCGGATGGCGACGAGCCTTCTCGAGCTCGGAGAGGCATCGGCGTCGGTTGCGCGGGCGCGTGAAGCGCTCGCTGCGCATTCGAAGTCGGACGCCTATGCCGAGGTGGTGTACGACCGGCTGCAACTCGCCCAGTCTTTGTCACGCGCGGGGGACAAGCGTGCCGCACGAGTGGAAGGCGACGTCGCGTCTCTCGAGGCTGCTCGCCTTGCGAACCCGGTGGCGATCCGCGACGCGGCCGCGGTTGTCGCCCGTGTCGCGCTCGACGCAGGCGAGGCAGGTCGGGCGCTGAGTGGTCTGGATCGATCGAGTGATCCTGGCTCGTTAGGCGATTGGCGTCTTTCGGACCTTCGCGCGGAGGCGCTGTTAGCGCTCGGTCGGCTCGATGACGCGCGCCACGAGGGCGAGCGCGCCGTGGCGGCGCTCGAACGCGAGCGCGCATCGCTCGGTATAGGACCGCTGCGCTCGGCCTACCTGGCGAACCGCGTCGGTCCTTTCTCGAGGCTCGTCGCCATTCATCTCGCCCGGGGCGATACCGTCGCCGCATTCGAGGTTGCGGCGACGCTTCCGGGGCGCAGCCTCGTTGAACGCCTGGGCGGGTTAACCCACCCATCGACAGCAATCGCGTCGATTGCCGAGGAAGAACGCCTACTCGCTCGTGCGGCGGCACTCGAGCAAGAGATGGCGACGCAGGGAGCCGCGCCGGAGCTCGTCGAGCGACGTCGCGCGCTCGAGCGTGCGCTCGAGACCACGCGCGCCGAGTACGAGGAACTGCTGGCGCACCGCGCTCCTTCTCCAGATGCGCGGTTGCTCGGCGGCACGCGCGTCAGCCTCCGCGAAGTGCAGTCGCAACTTGCCAGTGACGAAGCTCTCCTCAACTTCGTGTCCGGTCCGGACCGAGTCGACCTCTTTGTCGTCCGCGCGCACAGCATCACGTATCGCGCCGTGTCGTTAGGTGACCGGGCGATCGCCGGGCGAATCCGTGTCGTGCGAGAGCTCGTCGCTGGCAAGGGGCGGAGCGCCGAGGCGCTCGAGGCGCTCGGCGAGATGTACGATCTGCTGGTTGGCCCCGCCCTTGGATCGCGTGCCCTGGAAGGGGTGGAACGCATTCGCATTGTCCCTCATGGCTCGTTGGTCGCCCTTCCGTTCGCGGCACTGCGGAATCGCGCGACCGGTCGCTTCCTGATCGAAGACAAGGTCATTGCATACTTGCCATCCGCTGCCGCATTGGGCGTTATGCGCCAGCCGGCTGCCGCGGTAGGTCACCTCGTCGCGTTCGCCCCGTTCGCGGAGGCGCTCCCCGGAACTATCCGGGAGGCGCGGGCGATAGACCGCGTTCTCGGCGGAGCGGAGCTCCGGCTTGGCGCGGCATCCAGCGAAGCGGCGTTGCGCGTGGCCCTCGAGCACGGCCTGTCGGTGCACATCGCATCGCACGGCGAGTTCAACGCGCAGAACCCGCTGTTCTCGCGAATGGTGATCGGGCGTGTGGCCGCGCCCGATGCGCCTAACGACGGTCGGCTGGAGGTGCACGAGATTCTGGGACTCCACACAACCAGCCCCCTGGTATTCCTATCCGGCTGCGAGACTGGCCTGGGCACGAGCGATGGACCGTTCGCGCAGGGGATCGAGGAAGGCTCGTTGGCGCAGGCGTTCCTCGTTGCCGGTGCCGGGAGCGTTGTCGCCACCCTGTGGCCCGTGGACGACACCGAGGCCGAGCGAGTGGCGGAGAGCTTCTACCGCCACGTCGCGGCGGGGCGCTCGCCGGAGGACGCGCTCGCGTCTGCACAGCGAGAAGCAATTCGGAGACAGACCGGTGGGTTTACATGGGGTGCCTACGCGGTGTCGGGCACCTCGCGCGCAAATCCGCGAGCGGTCTCCGTAAAACGAGGGGTGAACCCTTAGCGGGAGAGTCCAACCATGTCGGCCGGTCGCGATGTCGTCCGTTTCGGCTGTGTAGCGCTGATGTTCCTCGTCGCGGGCTGTAGCGATCCCGCCGCCCCGCCATCGGCTGTCATGGCAACACCTCTCGCCGGGAAGGCTCCGCCGACGAGCGGTCCGACGGTGACGTCGACGCTTCCGTCCGAGGCAAACCGAGATACCACGCTCGACGTCCAGATCACGGGCTCGGGCTTCGACAGCGGGAGCCGAGCCAGCTTCGAGCGGAACGGTGTGGTGGACGCGCGCGTGCGGGTGAACAGCACCCGCTTCGTGAAGTCGACTTCGATCGTGGCGAACGTGACGATCGCCGCCGATGCCGAGACGGACTTCTACGATGTCGCAGTGGTGACGGGCGGCGGGAAGAAGGGCATCGGGACGGAGCTGTTCACGGTGACGGTGCGTCCAAACGGCTTGTTGGGGGGCGACCGCGTCACGGCCGTGAATGCAACTGGGGAGGCGGTGGGTTGGGGGCCCCGATCGAAGGCATGCAACGACCTGAGCACCCCATTGTTCTGGCGAGCCGATGGTACTCCGGTCGCTTTACCGCTCGGAACGTTCTGCGGAGGCACCCCCAACGCGATCAACCAGTCAGGCGTCATTTTTGGGGCCCTATTCGGTGGCGCGCCTAACGCGAGTGGGTTGTGGACACCGGCTGGCTCGGGTTATACCCTGCAAGAGATCCCGCCGGCGCCCGACGGCTATCGTCCCGTTGGCGGCGCCCTCAACGATAGTGGAGCGATCGTTGGCTGGGCTTCCTCTGGGAGTGCGCGGCTCTACTGGTGGTCAGCCGCGACGGGCTGGCTCCCGATGCAGGTGCCCGTCGGTGCGACTAGGTGCTTTGTCTCCATCCGCGCGATGAACAACCTCGGCGCGATCGCCGCAAAATGCTCGATCGCTGGTGGGCCATTCGACGCGTACTACTGGGCGGATCACAATGCAATCCCGATCCTGCTGCCGCGACCGGCGGGCACTGGGGACGTTACTGCCAACGACATCAACGACGCCGGGGTCATCGTCGGCAACACTGGGACGCCGTACAGGGCGGTGATGTGGACGCCGACCGGGTCTGGGTACGCGGTGAGCTTCCTCCCTGACCTCGGCATTCAGAGCGTAGCCTACGCGATCGCAGAGGATGGTACCGTGTCCGGCTCCGTGTGGAGGACGGTCAGCCCCAGGCCGGCGATCTGGTCTCCCTCCGGCCAGCTCACAATGCTCGGACTCAACAAGAACGGCGATAACGGAGAAGCGCCGACCGTCGCCGTGACACCCACGGGCATCGTCGTGGGAGGATCGCTGTCGAGCTTGGGTCCCACGCTGTGGAAGATCGCACCATAGGCGACATCGACCACGAGGACTGACTGGATGCGGCGCTACCACGCCACCCACACCTTCCAGACAATCGTTAGGCTCGGATTGATCGCCGCGGTCGCTGCCTGCGGTGGCAGCGATGGCGCGCCGGTCGCCGCGGCGCCGTCCGTGGCGACCGTCACCGTGGTGCCAAACCTCGTCACCATTGCGCCGGGCGAAACGACGCCGCTCACCGCTACTGTTGCCGATGCGGCAGGCAACGCGCTATCCGGACGCAGTGTGACGTGGTCGAGCAGCAACACCGCAATGGTCACGATCGCCGCGAACGGCGTGGCGACCGGGGTCGCCGAGGGATCCGCGACGATCACGGCCACGTCGGAAGGCAAGCGCGGCGACGCAACCATTGTCGTTGGTACCGCAACAATATCTCCGTCAAT